>JALOOJ010000297.1 GCA_025454475.1 Anaerolineae bacterium | reverse complement strand
CCTGTCGCTGCACTGTGGCATCATCTGGAGCCACACGAGCAGCATCGACCTGGCCGGGCAGACCGTCACGTATTCGGATATCCAGGGAGGCTACACGGGTACTGGCAACCTTAACGTGGATCCGCTCTTCGTCGCGGCGGGTAGCTCCAACTATCACCTGCAGAATGGCAGCCCGTTGATCGATCGCTGCCCCACCTTCAGCGGGCTGGGCACGGACTTTGACAACGAGGCGCGGCCCGTCGTGCGCGTGTCGCTCGCCACGCCCTACGACATGGGGGCGGATGAGACCACGCCAGCGCGCGTGGGTATCAACGGCGCCGCGTGCGCCTATGGCAGCATTCGCGATGCCGTGACTGTGGCCAGTCCTGGAGATGCCCTTTATGCTATGGCCGGCACTTTCTACGAGAATATCGACATTGCTGGCAAGTCACTCACCCTGGCAGGGGGGTATGCGGCAGACTGTGCCACTCCGGGGGCTGGCTCGACCACTGTCAATGGCCTCTCGGGGGGCGGGAGCGTCTTCGACATTGCCGGCGGGACGGTGCTGTTACGTGGCCTGTCCATTACTGGAGGAGATGCCATAGGCGGCGGCGTTGACGTGGGATCGGGGACACGAGTGACACTCGACAACGTCGACGTCTTTGGCAACACGGGCGCGCAGGGCGGTGGCGTCTGGATTGACACGGGTGCGGTCGTCACAGCGACCAACGACTCGGATATCTACAACAATACCGCCGCCACCGATGGCGGCGGCGTGCGCGTCTGGGGCCGATTCTATGGTGTCGGCAACGAGTCTGATGTTTACGACAACCAGGCGCCGAGTGGCGGAGGTTTCTCCGTGCCCGGTGGCCACGTGTTCTTGAATGCCGCCGATGTGTATGGCAACCAGGCGACTGGTACACTGGGCAAGGGCGGCGGCATGCACGTTTCCTCCGGCGGCTTGGTCACGCTGACGAATTCGGTGTTCATCTACTTTGGCAACACCGCCTATGATGGCGCCGGTATCTATGCCGACAACGCCTCAGTGACCATGACCAACTCGACTTTCAGGGACAACACGGCCACCAACGATGGGGGGGCACTGTACCTGACCAACAACAGTGTCATGCAAGCAACCGGCGTCAGCATCGGACAGGATACTACAGGCTTGCACAACGAAGCCGTGCGCGGTGCCGGCATCTACGCCATCACCAGCACTGTGACCATGATCGGCGGCAGGATCATCAACAACCTCGCATCGAGTTCGGGTGGCGGTCTTTATGCTTCGAACAGCACGGTCAACCTGACCGGTGCGACGGTGGGCGGCACAGGTGCGAATCAGGCCAATCTTCTTGGCCCCAGCGGCCACGAAGGCGTGGGGCTGTTCCTGACGGCGAACACGCGCGCGGTGCTGAGCAACACGGTTGTCAGCAGCAACACGTTCCAATCCACTCTCTACACCTATGGCGGCGGCGCCATGGTAGACGCGGGCAGTGTGCTGACGCTGACGAACAGCCGCGTTGAACGCCATCTCGCGCCTGACACTTTTGACGGGCGTGGGGCGGGCCTCTACGTGCGCGACGCCACCGTAACGCTTGATAACAGCCAGGTCATCAGTAACACAGCTGGCACAGTTGGCGGCGGTGTGCGCATGTACGGCGGCAAGCTAAACGTTATCAACGGATCGTCGCTCATCAACAACAGGACCTTGACGGGTGAGGGTGGTGCGATTGCAGCCACCTACGATGTCAGCGCACCCGATATCAACGTCAGAGGCGCCACCTTCGGAAATAACGCCGCCGGCACACACGGTGGCGCCATCTATCTGGACGCAGGAACGTTGGACTTTTCAGAAGGCTGGACGTTGCGCGAAAACACTGCTGGGAGCAATGGCGGTGCGGTCGCCATCGTGGGTACCGGCGACGCGCGCTTCAGCGCGGGAAGCTACAGTTTGGCCTACTATAATCGCGCGCTTGGCGGCGATGGCGGGTTCATCTATCTTACCAACGCCACGACGGCGGAGCTGCATGCGACGTCTGGCTATCAGATGTACGTCTACGCCAACCAAGCCAGCGGAAATGGTGGCGCCTTGTACGCTGACAGCGGCGGCCTTTTCGATGTGTACGGTCAAGTGAACTTCGACCGCAACCGGGCCGACCACGGTGGAGCCATCTATCTTGCCAACGCTTCGCGGATCTGGCTGGATGATCATAGCGAGATCGGGCCGGAGCTGTGGGACAACTGGGCTGACTATGGCAGTGGCGGCGCGATCTACGCCTCGAACAGCCCGCGCGTCGAATGTGACGGCGCGACGCTGGGAAGGACCGACGACGGTAACCATGCGACGGCGGACGGCGGCGCGCTTTTCTTGAGCGGTAGCACCTTAGACTCCGATAACTGCCTCTTCCTCTACAACGAGGCGGCGGCTAACGGCGGCGCGATTGCCGCGTACACTTCCACACTGAATCTGCACGCCACCTACGGCTCTCCGATGACCATAGCCGCCGGCGAACTTGATGTACGTGACGGGCTGGCCCCACTGGCGCTGGCCGCCACGGCGTGTGATCCGGCGCTCGGCCTGTGTAGCGCGTTCTTCGAGAACGTCGCGAATAGCGATGGAGATACAACAGGGTATGGTGGGGCGATCTACAACAATGACGGTATGCTTGTCGTTAGTCACACTGTGTTGTACACCAATACTGCATACTACGGTGGCGCTATCTATCAGGCTGGCACGAATGCTCACGCTGAGGTGAACAACACACTGATCTACAGCAACACAGCGGGTGTCGCTCTTGGGGCAGGGATTCGCAGCACTGGGGGTACATTCTCTATAACGCATACGACGCTTGCGAATAACATCAACGGGGCCGGATATTCACAGTCTAGCACGACGAGTGAGGTCCACAACAGCATCGCCTGGGGCAACACGGCTGGCGGCTTCTGGGTCGCCAGTGGCATACTAAACGGCACGTGCAGCCTCGATCAGAGCGGCAATGCCGGGCCTGCCACTGATCCGCACTTTGTAGACGCCGCACACTGGGACTTCCATCTCCTCGGCGACTCGCCCGCCATCGATGCGTGTGCGACGGGGTTACCGGTGGACCTGGACAATGTGGCGCGCCCCTTCGGTGCAGGCTACGATATGGGCGCCTTCGAATGGTTTGTCCGCACAGTGTTCCTGCCGTTGGTCGTCCGTAACTAGGGAGACAACGGGACTCCTGTGAGGTTCGAAACATCCAGTGAGTGTGTGTGACGTCAGAAGCCCCGCCGTAATGGCGGGGCTTCTGTACACAGCTAGCTCAGAGGCGCGAACGCAGGATTTCTCGAGGGTATACGAGCTTGCTGATCATCTCACTTTACCTGAAGTCTCCCTCAGCCTGCGCATGAACTTGGTAGGTGGTGTAGGGTTCGGCGGGGACCATCGCCACGAACGAGACGCCGGCACCCGGGGCGATGGACTGGACGAGGTAGGCTGACCCTATGGACGTGATCTGGCCGTTGGCATCGAGTAGCGAGGCGCTGACTACAACGTTTTTGATGGCGTATGTGTTGGGGTTGAGGATGGTACCGCTGATCTTGACGCTGCTGCCCTGATCGGTCAGCTCGGAGTTCCGGACCTCGACCGGGCTCGACCGGGGCGGGCTCGCGCCATTCGGCGATGACGGCGTCGGCGTGTACGAGAAAGGAGCCCATATCGTATGCCGCGATCTCAGCGGTGAACGGACATGCCTCGCCCGGAGCCAGAAGCATGCAGCCAAAGTCGGCCTCCAGCGCGCCGTGCCAGATGTACTCGCCATACCGTCGTCGGGGAAAGGGGTTGTAGGACCCACGGAAGCCACTGGAATCGAAGAATGTGATATGGACTGTCTTCACGGCATAGACCGCGTCACCGTCATTCCGCAGCAGACCCGATACCCTGTAGATCCTGGTGCCATCAAGGAGCGGGTTAGGTGTCGCCTGGTTCAGGCTGACCTCGACTGAGAAGGGTGGACCAGGGTCCGTGTCCTCGATCTGCACGAGCGCCGGCGTCAACGCCGATGTGGCGCTCGCTGCCGTAGGGGTCTCGACCGGGGGGCGGACCACGGTGCCTGTGGTTGCGGAGGACACGGACGCAATGACGTTGACCACCGGCAGTGCGGCCTGCGCCGATGGCGTGGGAGAGGGCGCTGCTGGCGTGCTTAGCGGCTCAGCCGTCGGTTCAGCGGTTGGTGTGGCCTTGGGCTCGGGGGTTGACGAAGGTTCGGCCGTGTCAGCCTCGGTGACCTCGGCGCTCTCCTCAGGTCCGGGCATAGGCCCCCGTGGATCGCCTATGCCCAGGGGCTGGCCACTGCGTTGGGCGAGCACCATGATCACGGCTCGCACCACACCCGAGGTCGTACCGCCTGTGACACCGGGGCGTATGCCGCCAGCCCCGCCCTGCTGCCCGAACTGTGCTCGCATAGCGGCGCGCTCCTCATCCGTCATGTTCTGGAGTTGATCGCGCATTGCCGCGCGTTCCTCTTCGGACAGATTGGGGGCACCTGCCGCGGCGCCGCCCGGGGATGCTCCTGCTGCGCGGCCTCCCCCTGGAGCTTCGCCGCCAGGCATGGCAGCGAAGCCCTGGCTGGGTACCCATGCCTGCTCATCCGCCTGCGTCAACGCCATCCCGGCGATGGCCGCGACCTGCGCTTGGGTCATCTTGGCCTCAATCTGCCCAGCAACGGCCAGACGTTCCGCCTCAACCTGGAGCGCATTGCCTGATAGGGCCTCCCACAACGGCAGAAGGTCCGCCGCCTGTGCCTCGGTCACCGCGTCGGCAGTGCCCTCAAGCTTCAGCGTTCCCAATGCGAGCTGGCTGATGACATCCAGCGCATCCTCATAGGCCGCGTTCAGCGTGCCGCCATAGGTCGCGGGACTTCCGGTCGGCATTCCGGTCGCCGCAGATCCGCAGCCAGAAATCAGCGCCAGGAGCGCAGCAAGGGAAAACACGATCGCGATATGTCCGAAGACGCGTTCTGAACGCATTCTGACCTCCAACCTTTCCTTCAGCGCTTGGCAAGGCTTTCGGCTATTCATGGCGAAGCGCCACGATGGGGTCCAACTGCGCAGCCTTCGTCGCGGGGTAGTAGCCGAAGAAGATACCTACGGCCGCCGAGGCCCCAAAGCTAAGCGGGATCGACGCGGCCACAATCTCCGTGCGCATGGTCCCGAGCGCGTCGAACAGAAGCGAGCCCCCCACGCCGACGGCAATGCCGGCTAGCCCACCCAACAGGCTTAGCACGAAGGCCTCCAGAAGGAACTGGAGTTGCACATCGCGCGGGCGTGCCCCCAGGGCCTGGCGCAGGCCAATCTCCCGCGTGCGTTCGCTCACACTCACCAGCATAATGTTCATGATGCCGATGCCCCCCACGACCAGCGAGATCGCTGCGACCCATCCCAGCAAGTTGCGGAAGGTCTCCGTTGTCGAGGCCTGGGCGGTGATGATACTCTCTTGGGTCGTCAGCGAGAATCCCGGCGCTGTAGCGGTCGTGCCCAGGATCTTCATGACCACCGTCTTGAGCTCTGCCATCACGCTGCCCATAGCGTCCTTGCTGGCGGCAGAGACATAGACGACGCTGAGTCGATCGCCGCCAAATCGCGCCCAGGTGAACTTCTTGAACACGAGCGTGATCGGGATGTAGATCCTGCTGTCGTAGTCGGTGTTTCCGACAACACCCTTGGATGCCATCACGCCGACGACCGTGCACTTCGCATCGCCGACCTTGACCCACTGTCCGATGGCGGCTTCCGCACTGCCGAACAACTCGGTAGCCACGTCGTAGCCTAACACAGCGACCTTGGCGGCGTTCTCATTGTCAGTGGCGATGATGAACCGGCCTGCCGCCACTTTGTACTCACGCACGGCTGTGAACCCGGGCGTTGTTCCGACGATCGATACGTCCGACAGGGAGCCATCTGCGGCCTTAACATCCTGCGTGGTCGTCTGTTCGGCAGAAACCCCAAGAATGTTCGTCATCCTGGACTCGATCTCAGCGAGGTCATCATAGACCAGCGTGGCTGGCATTGCGCCTGGCCCGAACCCGCCCCGGGTGAACGAGGGCATGATCATAATGAGGTTGGCGCCCAGTGCGTTGATCTGGTCGGCAATCTCGGCCTCAGCTCCGGCGCTGACGGCGAGCATCACGATCACGGCCGCCACCCCAATGATGACCCCCAGTGTAGTGAGCAGCGACCGTGCCTTGTTCATCATCAAGCCTTCCCAGGCCACCTTCAGCGTCTTCAGGAAGCTCATGCCGTTCCTCCGTTGTGGCCGTTGTGCAGCTCGGCGATCCCGCTGGCGTGGGTCTGGTCCGACACGACGAGCCCATCGATCAGGTAGATCACGCGATCCGCGTGTTCAGCGATGTCCAGTTCGTGGGTGACCATCACCAACGTGACGCCCTCGTCGTGCAGGCGGTGCAGCAGCGCCATTATCTCGTTGCTCGTTCTGGTATCCAGGTTGCCTGTGGGCTCATCTGCCAGGATGATGGATGGGGTGTTGACTAACGCTCGCGCGATCGCAACGCGTTGCTGTTGGCCGCCGGACAGCTCCTTGGGCAGGTGATGCATGCGGTCGGACAGCCCGACAGACTCGAGCGACGCGGCTGCGCGGTCATAGGATTCCCTATCGCTCACCGGGGAGTGGCCGTTATAGAGCAAAGGCAGCATCACGTTCCTGACCGCGGTAAGCCGGTCGAGTAGGTTGTACGCCTGAAACACGAACCCG
>JALOOJ010000296.1 GCA_025454475.1 Anaerolineae bacterium | reverse complement strand
GGAGCGACTGCCTGGGGCGATCTTCGTGATCGATGTGGACAATGAGACCACAGCGGTTAGAGAGGCCGATCGTCTGGGCATTCCGATCATCGCGGTTCTGGATACGAACAGTAACCCAGATCTCGTGGATCACGTTATTCCGGCAAACGATGACGCCATTCGCGCCATTCGGCTGTTGACATCGAAGATTGCGGACGCCGTGCTGGAGGGATTGGCACTGCGCAAGGAGATGGCCCCCGAGGAGGAAGAGGTCTTCGCGGAGGACGAGAAGTACCTGAGCGCTGAGACTTTGGCCCGGCTGCGGCGCATTCAGCTTGAGGGTGACGACGAGACTGAAGTTGCCGACACCTATGACTATGAGGATGATGCGGATCTGGAGGACGAACTATGACGGTAACGGCCAGTATGGTCAAGGAGCTGCGCGAGGCAACGGGCGCCGGTATCCTGGATTGCCGTAAGGCATTGGAAGCCCACGACGGTGATTTTGCGCGGGCAGTGGATTTCTTGCGGGAGAAGGGCCTAGCGCAGGCGGCTAAGCGTATGGACCGCAGTGCACGCGAAGGGCTCATCCATGCCTACATCCACGGCGGCGGGCGCATTGGGGTGCTCGTTGAAGTAAACTGCGAGACCGACTTCGTTGCGCGAACTGATGAATTCCAGGCCTTTGTTGCCAATGTTGGGCTGCAGATTGCCGCTATGTCGCCGCAGTATGTGAGTCGCACCGATGTCCCGGAGTCCGTTTTGGAGCACGAGCGAGCCATCTACCGCGCCCAGGCGTTGGAAGAGGGCAAGCCAGAGGCCATCGTCGATCGGATCATCGAGGGTCGCGTCGAGAAGTTCTTCCAGCAGGTCTGTCTGCTGGAGCAGGAGTTCATTCGCGAAGAGGGGACGACGCTCGATCAGCTGCTCAAGGCGCAGATTTCCAAGACCGGCGAGAACATCGTCATCCGACGATTTAGCCGGTTTCAACTCGGAGAGAGCCTGGGGGATTAGCCCCCAGGCTTTTCTTAAGTGAGGCGCATCTTGATCCAACCGGTTTACAGACGCGTGATTATCAAGATTGGGGGGGAATCGCTCTCCAATCCAGGCGGTAGTGGCATCAATCCGGCAAGCGCCGAGGTGGTTGCGGCTCGCATTGCCGGGATCCATGCGCAGGAGATCGAGGTAGGAATCGTCATTGGCGCGGGCAACCTGTGGCGTGGCACGGACGCCCTGGCCCAGGCCATGGATCGCACACGAGCTGATCAGATCGGTATGCTGGCAACGGTCATGAATGCGCTGGCACTAGCCGATGCGCTCGAGCGTGAGGGTGTGATCACGCGTGTTCAGACCGCGATCGAGATGCGAGCAATTGCCGAGCCCTACATCCGGCTGCGCGCTGTCCGCCACCTGGAAAAGGCTCGTGTCGTCGTCTTTGGTGCCGGCACGGGGAACCCCTACTTCACCACCGATACGGCCGCTGCACTGCGCGCGGCAGAGGTGGGTGCGGACCTCCTGATCAAGGCCACTAAGGTTGATGGTGTGTACGATCGGGACCCACAGAAGTTTCCTGATGCCAAGCGTTTCGACCGCCTCACCTATCTGGATGCGCTCAATATGCAGTTGCGGGTGATGGATTCGACGGCGCTCACGCTGTGTATGGATAACCAGATTCCCATTGTTGTGCTGAATCTTTGGGACGAGGATGCTCTCGAGCGTGTGGTCCGTGGCGAGTCGGTCGGCACGCTAATCGGGGGCTGATAGAGACAGATTCCCCTTTCTGTGGCGCGTGGTAGTGCTTCTGCCGTGCCCGCCCATGCTCAAGGAGGACTGGCAGGATGATCAAGGACTTAATGCAGGAAACAGAGACTCGGATGGAAAAAACCGTCGAGGCACTGGATGCTGACCTCAGAACGGTGCGGACAGGTCGCGCCTCCCCAGCGCTCATCGAGCGGGTTTTGGTTGAGTACTATGGAACGCCGACGCCCTTGAACCAACTGGCAGTGATCTCTGCGCCAGAACCCAATCTACTGGTGGTTCGTCCATTCGATCCGACGTCGCTAGGCAGCATCGAAAAGGGGATTATGGCGGCTGATTTGGGCCTGAACCCGGGCAATGATGGACGGCTCATCCGCGTGCCTATCCCCCGACTGACGGAGGAGCGGCGCCGCGAGATGGTCAAGCGCGTCAGTCGTCGGGTAGAGGAAGCCAAGGTCGCATTGCGCAACATCCGGCGTGACTCACTGGATGAGCTCCGCGAGTATGAAACGGAGAGCCTGATCTCTGAGGATGACCTAACGCGTGGGCAGGAGCAGCTGCAGCAGATGACGGATCGCTATGTCGAACAAGTGGAGCAGGTTGGTTCCCGCAAGGAACTAGACATTATGGAGATCTAGTTGGCTCGAGGAGCGCTTGCTCACTCTTGTCTATTGCCGGGTTGGTTGTATCCTGCAGGCAGATGATAGTTATTGACGGTGTTTGGACCAGGCTCGGCAGCGCAGGAGACCCATGAGCGAGCAGCCTCAAGCCGTGTATCCGCCACTCCCCTTTATGCCCAACCACGTCGGCATCATCATGGATGGCAACGGGCGGTGGGCCCGGCAGCGTGGCATGGGACGCCTGGCCGGCCACCGGGCGGGGGTCGAGAACCTGCGCCGTGTGCTCCGGGCCGCCGTGGAGCTCAACGTTCCGATCGTGACCCTCTACGCTTTCTCGACAGAGAACTGGTCCCGGCCCCAGGATGAGGTCCGTGGACTGTTGCGCCTGTTGGCGGAGGCCCTGGAGCGGGAAGTTAGCGAATTGCACAAAAATGGTGTACAATTAAGGCACATTGGGGATCTAGCCCCTCTGTCTGATACCCTCAAGCAGCAGATCCGGACAGCGGTTGAGCTAACTCGTAACAACAATCGCCTAATTGCCAACATCGCGTTTAACTACGGTGGACGCTGGGAGATCACAGAAGCAGTCCGGGCAATTGTGCGCGAGGGACTACCGGCGGACGAGATCACGGCGGAGGTAATTGGCGCCCACTTGTGCACTGCCGGGTTGCCTGATGTGGATCTGATCATCAGAACGAGTGGCGAGTATCGTGTCAGCAACTTTATGCTTTGGCAGGGCGCTTACGCAGAATATTACATCTCACCACTCTATTGGCCGGACTTCGACAAGGACGAGTTCTACAAGGCACTGAAGGTTTTCAGCGAGCGCGATCGCCGCTATGGTGGGCTGAAGAAGGCCTAGGTTTGGCAGCCGTCTCTCCCATCAGATCCTCGACAGAAGAGCTTCCCTGAGGAAGTCTGCACTCAAGGGAGTACGATCCCTACGATCGACGCCACATGCGCCGGTGTGGTTGCCTGCGTTATTACCGTGATTTCTCCACCCGACCGGATTGGAACGCTGGTGACCACGTTGATCCTGCAGGGGTATGGGTTGGACTGCAATCTATCTCACACAAGGATTGTGCGTTGAGAGCCAGAGTCATAAGTGCGGCCATTTTGCTACCGGCGGTCTTGGTCCTTTGTTACATTGGGGGATGGCCCTACGCCCTACTTGTTGTAGCCGCGACGGCCCTGTCCGCGAATGAATACGTTGGGATGTTTCGCCGGCGTGGGTATACCCTCAGTGTCGTGACGGTCGGTCTGCTGATGTTGCTGTGGGAGACTTCTGGCATCTGGCCTGGCCAGGTGTGGTTCCCTGCGCTGGTGGCCTTGGGTATCCTGATACTTTCGCTATGGGAGCTGATCCA
>JALOOJ010000295.1 GCA_025454475.1 Anaerolineae bacterium | reverse complement strand
CTGTTTGCTCTGCGTACGTCCAGCGGACAGGAGGATCATGCCCATGGTCACAACCGCAGAGACAAAGGGGAACACCGCAATAGCGGAGTCCGCGAGCCCGATGCCGCGCCCATCGGTCATGTATATCGCCGAATAGGTAGTCCAGATCACGGTGTTGATCGCCACCAGATTGCGCACTGCTGTGAACAACAGGATCCGCCGATCCGCCAGCATGGTCCGCAGAGCAGCGCTATACTGCTTGAACAGATCACGCGGCGCCAATCCCAACGTGTCATGCTGACCGAGGATACCATCACGATCGCCGCGAGAATGCGCCCGGCGGGTATGATGCCCATCGTGGCGACGAGCCATCCTGCAGCGGGCGCGAGAAGCCTGGCTCCCGACGTCAGAAACTGGACCATACGGAAAACCGCCGCTCGGTGCTCCGCGGGCACGTCCTCAACGAAGAGGCACTGGAAGCTCGGGATCACGATGTAGACGAACCCATTGATGAACCGGCCTATAAGGAAGTACCAGGGATTGCGGGCGACGGCATAGAGGGCCATAGGAACGCCCCAGCAGAGAATATCGAAGACCACCAGCACACGCTTACGACCGAACCGGTCGGCGAAATATCCCCCCATAAGGGTGCTGATGAATTGGGTGAAGATCAGAACGCTCTCCAGCCACCCAAGCTGCACCGCCGTTACGCCCAACGCCACCATGTAGAGCGACGCGTAGGTGCGATACCACTGAAATGACACAGCGGCGACGCCTTCTGTGACCGAGATGACACGAGCGTTTCCCCGCACAACTGGGAAGAGGCCCCGTCGAGGCCAGTGTTGAGCCAGTCGTTGGATCACACGCGCACTCCGTTCCACGTAAAGGAGGGCGGGGCGTCGTAACGCCCCGCCCTCTGCCATACTATTTCATCAGGATCCACCCGAGAATCAGTCCAGGTGCCAGGCACTTAGGAGAGTGCCTGGCACCAACAACGCCGTGGGTGTGTTTACGAATCTCTAGGCCTCAACCGATAGGACCACGACCGTCGCAATGGGGTCGGGCGCGGCGCTCGGGCCATGGACCACCAAGCCGGCGGCATTCTGCTCAACCCTGAGCGCTGTCCCGGAATCCGCCAGCAGGTGGGCACCGGTCACTGTCTGCGGCAGCGACGGGAGCTTGAGCAGGCCGTCTGCGGGCCAGTCAAACACGTGTACATAGACCTTACCGGGCTTGCCTGTACCCTTTAGGGCAGCGGTGCTGCGAGCCCACCCAAGGCCCTGGAAGGGTCCGGCCTTCGTGTCATAGATCGACTCACCATTGACGTCAAGCCACTTGCCCATCCCCAGCAATCGGTCGACGCTTGGCTGGGGAATCACCCCTTCGGCCGTCGGGCCGACGTTCAGCAGGTAGTTGCCGCCCTTGCTGACGATGTCGATCAGCTTGCGGACCAGATCCTCGGTCGACTTCCAGTTGTGATCGTTGACCTTAAAGCCCCAGGTGTCGTTGATCGTCGCCGGGGTCTCCCAGTCAGCCGCCACGGCCTCACCTGGAATCCGGTTATCACCCGCCGAGGCGTAGTCGCCCAGTTGGTTACCGATTCGACCGCATACCAGACAGTCGGGCTGAATCCCGAGCACGAAGTCCAGCAACTGCTGGCTCTGCTCTTTGGTGATGCCCTTGGGCGTGTCAAACCAGATCAGCGCCACCGGACCGTAGTTCGTGAGCAGCTCGCGCAACTGCGGCTTGACCAGCTCATCCAGGTACTTCTGGAAGTTCTTCGTGGCGGGGTCATAGTCCCAATCGTTGCCGTCGCCATCCGGGTGATGCCAGTCCTGCGTCTGCGAGTAGTAAAAGCCGAGTTTTATGCCCTGCTTGGCACACTCAGCGGCGAGCTCCTTGAGCGGATCGCGCCCGAAGGGCGTGCGATCCATGATATCGTAATCGCTGCACGGCGAGTCAAAGATACAGAAGCCGTCATGGTGCTTGGAGGTGATGACCATGTACTTCTGCCCGGCGGCCTTAGCCAGAGACACCCACTCGGCAGCGTTGAACTTCACCGGGTTGAACTGCTCAGCCAGCTTCTCATACTCGCCCACGGGGATCCGCGCGCGATACATGATCCACTCGCCGATGCCCGGGATCTCCTTGTCCTTCCATATCCCTGCGGGAATAGCGTAGAGTCCCCAATGAATAAACATGCCGAACTTGATGGCACGCCACCAGTCCAGCCGCGGGTCGAGGTGCGCGCCCTCGCGCTGACCGCGGGTCTCTACGATTGCGGGCATGGCCTCGCGCTGCTCGAGCGCCCACCGGAGCAGGTAATCCACCGCGTCCGGCAGGGGCACGTGCATCCTGGCAGCGAACCTCTCCATCTTGGGCAACATCTCATCAGTGAGTTCGACGGTCTTCTCAAAATCTGCCATTGATAGCTCCTCTATTGCGCTAGTGCTTAGTTAGGCTGATGCCTGGGGTTCGTAGTAACGACTTCAGTCGTTCCGGTGCCTCAGCAGTCGGTAGCAGAACCGATGAATCGGTTACTACGAACCAACTTGACTGACCACTAGTCCGCCAATGCATCCATACGTTGATTCCAGATACTTCTCAGCCACGCTACGCCACGCCCGACAACGATAGCTCCTCGGCGCGATGGCAGCTCACAAAGTGCTCGGGTTCCAGCTCACGCAGCACAGGCGTCTCGACCCTGCAGACTTCCTGAGCATAGCGGCACCGCGGATGGAAGTAGCAGCCGCTGGGCGGGTTGGACGGATCAGCCACCTCGCCCTCCAACACGATCCGCTTCTTGGTCGCTCGCGGATCGGGCCGGGGCACCGCCGACATCAAAGCCTCGGTGTAGGGGTGCAACGGGTGCGGATAGAGCTCATCGGTGTTCGCCTTCTCGACCATCTTGCCCACGTACATCACCGCCACACGGTCGGCGATATGCCTCACCACACTCAAGTCGTGCGCGACGAACAGATAGGTAAGGCCAAGCCTGCCCTGCATCTCGCGAAGCAGGTTCAGGATCTGCGCCTGCACCGAGACATCGAGCGCGGATACCGGCTCGTCACACACCACAAGCCGTGGGTTGAGCGCAAGCGCCCGGGCGATGCCGATCCGCTGGCGTTGACCGCCGCTGAACGCATGCGGGTACCGGCGCAGATACTCGGGTCGCAGGCCCACTGAACGCAACAGGTCCGCGACTCGGTCCTCCAGCTCTCGCCCTTTCATCCCCTGGTTGATGACCAACGGTTCACCCACCAGCTCCAATAGCGTCATTCGCGGATTTAGCGACGAATAGGGATCCTGGAAGATGATCTGCATCTGCTGCCTGACCCGGTTGAGCTCTGCCGGCTCCAGCTCCCGGACATTAACCCAGCCATCGCGCTGGTCGCGGAACATGATCTCGCCTGATGTCGGCTCGATAGCCCGCAGGATGGATCGGCCCGCCGTCGTCTTGCCGCAGCCGCTCTCACCCACCAGCCCCAGGGTCTCACCCTCGTTCACGTAGAGGCTGACATCATCCACGGCCTTCACGTGTCCCACAGTTTTCCTGAAGAACCCTTTCTTTATGGGGAAGTACTTGCGTAGGTTGTTGACCTCCAGCAGTCGCTCGGTTTTTCTCTCTGCCATGCTATCTCTCCCCATAGGCCTGGTCGCGTAGTTCGGAACGCCCCGTATCTGCGCGGCTCGCGGCCTCGCCGTACAGAACGCATCGCACCCAATGCCCTGCCTCCGCCTCGATCCACGGCGGATCAATGACGGAACACTCAGGGCCGGCTTGGACGCACCGTGGGTGGAACGGGCACCCCGTGGGCAAGTTGTAGGGATCCGGCACCATGCCCTTGATCGCCTCCAACCACTGCCTCCGGTCCTCGGTGATCCGTGGGATGGAGCGCAGCAGCGCCCGGGTATAGGGATGGAGCGGGTTGTAGTAGAGCGAGTCCACATCAGCCTCCTCGACTACCTTACCCAAATACATCACCACCGCGTTGTCAGCCATCTCGGCGACGACGCCCAG
>JALOOJ010000294.1 GCA_025454475.1 Anaerolineae bacterium | reverse complement strand
CGCGAACATCTCGAATGGGAAGAACGTCGGCTGGATCAGCAGTTCGTCGCCGCGAGTCTGCAGGGGCGCGATCACGTTGACGATCTGAGCCAGATTGGCGATCTTGACCACATCAGCGTGGCGAACGAAACTGTTGAGGAAGCCCGCCACGACCAACGCGTCCTCCAGGTTGTAAATCTCCTCGACCAGGTGTGGGGCGTGTTTGCCCTCGCCATCCATCTCGTGGTTCTTGTACCACACGTTCCACTCATCGAAGCACAGATAAGCGCGCTTCTTGCTCCGCTGCTTGGCCTGCACGAAGCGACAGGCGGCGTCCATCTCCTCGATCTGGCGATCAATAGAAGCGGTCACTGCGAGATAGTCTGCCGTGTCGTCGGCGCGATTGCCCACGTAGCGATGCAGGCTGATGTAATCAGCCAGATCACCGATGTACTCCATGACCTGGCGGTCCCAAGCCATGTAGCTCGGCAGGCCGGTCGTGCACGATCCGCAGGCGACAAGCTCCAGAGACTTATCCAGATCCTTCATCATCTTGGCAGCCTGCTGCGCCCGGATTGCGTAGTCTGCAGCCGGCACGTGACCCAGTTGCCACGGGCCATCCATCTCGTTGCCCAGGCACCAAAGCCTGACTGCGTAGGGCTCAGGGCTGCCATTGGCGGCTCGCATATTGGCATACTTGCTGCCGGCCGGCGCGTTGCAGTACTCCACCCAGTTGCGCGCCTCCTCAGGTGTTCCCGTGCCCAGGTTCACAGTGACCATCGGCGTCCAGTCCATCTTGCGGCAGAGCGCGACGTACTCGTCCGTCCCGAACCGGTTCGACTCAAGACTCTGCCACGCCAGCTCGCGCACCGTCGGGCGCTGGTCACGCGGGCCGATGCCATCCATCCAGTGATAGCCGGACGCGAAGTTGCCCCCAGGGTAGCGCATCGCCGTCATCCTCAGGCGGCGCAGGGCATCGAGGACATCGGTACGGTATCCGGATTCGTCTGCGTGCGCGCTCTCGGGATCGTAGACGCCCTCATAGACCGCGCGCCCTATATGCTCCAGGAAGCCGCCGAAGATTCTTGGGTCAACAACCCCAATCTGGTACGCACTGTGAAGCGTGATCGTCGTCCTATCCATACCACCTCCCGCTCACGACCTGTCGTTTTACGGACATCGCCTCGTGTATTATACTGAGGGCCACCTAAAGCAAAGACCGCCGCACGGATGGAGGAAGAAGCATGGACTTCGAGAAGCTGGGTGCCTTCTATCTCGGGAAGGCCTACGACCTCGGCGCACAGAAGTTGCTGGATCAACTGACCATGTACGATGCGCGGGACCTGACAACACACGCAGTGTGTGTCGGGATGACAGGGAGTGGCAAGACAGGTCTGTGTATCGATCTGCTGGAGGAAGCGGCCATCGACCACGTTCCGGCGCTGATCATCGACCCCAAGGGCGACATCACCAACCTGTTGCTCACGTTTCCCGATCTCCTGCCGCAGGATTTCCGCCCCTGGATCAATGTCGACGATGCACGTCGAAAAGGCCTCAGCGAGGATGCCTATGCTGAGCAGCAGGCCAACTCATGGCGAAAGGGCCTTGCCGACTGGGGGCAGGGCGGCGAGCGCATCCGCATGCTCCGCGACACCGCGGAATTCGCCATTTACACGCCGGGGAGTGATGCGGGCTTGCCAGTATCGATCCTCCAGTCGTTCGCCGCTCCCAGCCTTAGCTGGGACACCGACGCGGAACTGCTGCGTGAGCGCGTCCAGGGCACCGTCAGCGCGCTGCTGGGCCTGGTGGGAATCGACGCTGACCCCGTCCGCTCGCGCGAGCACATCCTCCTGGCCAACCTCTTCGAGCACTTCTGGCGCCGAGGCGAGGATCTTGACCTGCCGAAGCTCATCATGGCCATTCAGACCCCGCCCATCCGCACACTCGGGGTCTTTGACGTCGACACCTTCTTCCCACAGAAGGAACGCTTTGGGTTGGCGATGGCAGTGAACAACATCATCGCGGCGCCGGCCTTCCAGAGCTGGCTGAACGGGCAGCCACTCGACATCGCAGGCTTCCTGTGGACGCCCGAAGGCAAGCCGCGGCACTCAATCTTCTACATCGCCCACCTGAGCGATGCCGAGCGCATGTTCTTCGTGACGATCTTGCTCAACCAACTCGTTACCTGGATGCGTACGCAGCCCGGTACCACTTCGCTGCGCGCGCTGCTCTACATGGACGAGGTGTTCGGTTATTTCCCGCCCATCGCCAACCCGCCCAGCAAACTCCCCTTGCTGACGCTGATGAAGCAGGCGCGCGCCTTCGGCGTGGGCGTGGTCCTCACGACGCAGAACCCGGCCGACCTCGACTACAAGGGCCTGACCAACGCCGGCACGTGGCTCATTGGACGCCTGCAAGCACAGCGAGACAAGGATCGGCTGCTTGACGGACTGGAGGGCGCTTCGGCTGAAGCGGGCGGCGCTCTCAACCGCGGTGAGATAGACAAGATCATCACTGGGCTCGGGAACCGGGTCTTCCTTCTGCACAACGTTCACGACGATCGCCCCACCACCTTCCAGACGCGCTGGGCGATGAGCTACTTGCGCGGTCCATTGACGAGGATGCAGGTCCGGGATCTCATGGCCAACCAGAAAGGCCAGATCGGCCAGACCGTGGCTCAGCCAGAATCCAGTGTGCCCCAGATCGCTGCTACTGCCGGGCCCGTTCAGGGCACTGCCGCGCGGCAGACCCCCGAGCCAGACACGGCACCCGAAATGCCGTATGCTGCCCAGCCTCCGGTGCTCGCTGCCGGTGCGCAACAGGTCTACCTTCCACTTCGGGGTGGTGCCGCTGCCGCGGAGCGAGCCGCTGAGGAGCGCGCCGGAGGCCGCATCGAGGTCACTGCACGCCGTGTGCTCTACCGGCCCGCTGTCCTGGCGATGGGGCGCGTCCACTTCATCAAGAACACCACGACCATCCAGGTTGACGCGTCCGAGTCTGTGGCGATGCTGGCGCAACCGCCCCAAGGCGTGGGCGCAGTGCGCTGGGAAACAGCGGAGTCCCTGGATATCCAGACGCGCGATCTGCTCGATCGCCCGGAACCGGAAGCGCTCTTCGACGTCCTGCCCGACACGATCAACGACTCAAAGAAACTGACGGCTCTGAGAGGCGCGCTGGAGGACCACCTTTACCGATCTCTCAGCTTCAAGCTGCTCTACAGCCCAGCCACCAAACTCTATACCAAGCCCGGTGAAAGTGAGCGTGACTTCCGAGCGCGCGTGAGCCAGGTCGCGCGTGAGCTGCGTGATGACGAAGTTGACACGCTGGAGGACCGCTTCAAGAGCCGCCTCAACACGCTGGAGGATCGGTTGCGAACTGCGCAGGTCGCGTTGGACAAGAGAGAGACCACGGCGCGTCAGCGCAAGCAGGACGCAGCAATTAGCACGGCGGAGACGGTGTTCAGCCTCTTCTCCGGACGCCGCCGGTCAATCTCCAGCGCCGCGCGCAAGGTAACTCAGGCGACGACCACCAAGGCTGATATTCGTGCCGCCGAGGAGAAGGTCGCCGATGTCGAGGCCGATATCGAGGCGTTGAAGGCCGATATGAACACGCCGCGCCGCACCGATGTGGAGGTGACCCTCTTTGCACTGGCGTGGGTACCCTCCTGGATCATCGTCTACCGGACCGGCGCTATCACGCAGACAGCAGCGATACCTGCGTACTGAATCAACACGACACAGCAGGCCCCGTCCTCGAGGACGGGGCCTGCTGCGTTGCTCGGGTGGGCGTGACCGAGCCCAGCTCACACCCCGCCGTGAGCGCGGCGTCGAATGACGTCGTCCTGAACCTCCCTTGAGAGCGCGACGAAGTACTGCGAAAAGCCGCTCACACGCACAACCAGGTTGCGGTGCAGCTCGGGGTTCTTTTGGGCATCGATGAGCGCGTCATTGCCGGTGAAGTTGAACTGCAACTCCTGCACCCGGTTGGCCACGAAGACCTTCATCAACGCCACGAATACGTGCTCCCCCTCAGCTCCCTGGAAGAACTCGGGTTCGAACTTCATGTTGATCACGCTTCCGGTAAGCACTCGGTGGTAGTCTGGCTTGGAGACCGAGTTGAGAAAGGCCGTCGGGCCGTGAACATCACGCCCGAAGTAGGGACTCGCGGCATCCGAGAGCGGCGTGAAGGCGCGCCGCCCGTCCGGCGTAGCACCCACCTCCTTGCCCGCCGG
>JALOOJ010000293.1 GCA_025454475.1 Anaerolineae bacterium | reverse complement strand
TGACCTGGGACGAGGACTCGATGCCGAAGCGACGTCGGCGATCCTGAAGGTCGGAGAGGACGCAGTATGACCAAGAAGACGTATCGCATCCCCGGAATCTCGTGCTCCCTGTGCGCGATGGCGCTGCAATCCCTGGAGGATGATCTCCCCGGGGTCAACCGGGTCAACGCGAGCTATCGACACCAGCGACTCGAGGTCGAGTTCGACGAATCCAAGCTATCCGAAGCGGAGCTCCTCGCCGCGATCGTTGCGCTTGGCTATGACGTAGCGGCGTAGGATCCTGCAGCCCGCTTGGGGGGGATGGCCTCTTCCGGTGTCCCTATGGATCGGGCGACGGCGCGAGCTCGCTCCCGATGTGAATCCCGAACCTGGGTAGCAGTCGCCGATGGATGACCATGATCACGAGCGCGGCGACGATCGCGCCGCCGAAGATGAGCAGCGAGCTGCCGAGGCTGTTCATCAGTGCGGGATTGATCAGCATCACGCCTGCGAGCGCCAACATCAAGGTTCCGCCGATGAGTTTCAGGATCCGCCCGTGTTTCTCCTCTATCCGATTCGCCTTGAGCGTTAGGACGGCTACGCCAAAGATGGCCAGCTCGTCGATCTGGTAGATGAGCATATAGAGTAGCAAGAGCAGGACGAACGTGAGCGGTGCCACGCCTTGTGATGCGACCAGGTTGGTCCAGATGACGGGAAACCCCGCGGTGCACGCGAACTCGACGAGCGACACGCCGGCGCCAAGCGCCACCGTGGCGGCAGCGAGGGCCCAAAACGAGTCCCCGGCGTTCATCACTCTGCGCATCCGCTTGTAGATGCCGGGCTTCTTATCATCCGCGATCGTGAGCGAGATACCCTCTTTGTACCAGAAGTAGTCCTTGATGTTGACGGCGGCAAAGAACAGCGCCAGCAGCGAGACCGCGACCTGGATCCACCCCAGGAAACTGACGACACGCATGAACGTGAACAGCCCCGCGATGAACAGCACGTAGACGCCGGCAGTGACCGTGATATAGAGCAGGCCGATGGTGAAGATGCGCTTGCGTGAGCCGGTGCGCAGCGATAGCGCGATCAGGACCGAGAGGACCCACAGTGAACACGGGTTGAACCCGTCCACAAAGCTGATGAGCGCCGTGCTGACCCACAGCGACTGCTTGCCAAGGGCTACCTTCCCAAGCACCGGCACCGTGATCACGCTCTCAGCAAGCGCATCTGGAGCAGCGACCTCGGAGGCAGGCGCCGCAGGAGCGGGCGCGGCAGGTTCCGGTACTGGCGGAGCGGTCTGTGCGCCGCTCGCCTCATCGAGGGGACCGGGGCAACCGCTTCCCAGACAGCGTTCGACGTAGGTCCTCACTTCGGCGGCGGTGTCGGCGTCGAAGCCTTTCCACACTCGGTCTCCGATGAAGAGCATGGGTACGCCGACGGCTTCCACGCCATAGGCCTCTGCGGCGCGCTCGAAGCGCGGCGCATTCGTGGAGGTCATCCACACCTCGAAGGTGTTGACTGCAAGATCAGGGTGTTTGTCGTGGAGCGCACCCAGGAAGGCCAGTGCTTCAGCGCCCGAATCTGCGCCGAGCTGGAGATACCCGGAGCTTGTGATGTGGGTCTCTTTGGAGGCGTCGCATTCACTGCAGCCCAGATCGCCGTAGAACAGGTAAGCCCGTACCTTAGTCGTAGTGGGTTCGGGTAAGTCTGATGGACTACTCTCTGGTGTTGCTGTGGAGGCCGGGGCGGCCCCGTGGCCGGGAATGACACCGGCGCCGGCGTCACGGCAGCCCTGCGCGAGACAGTCCTTGACGCCGCGTTCGATGCTGGTGCCCATCGCCCCCGCGAAGCCCTCCCAGTGCTCGTCACCGATGAAGATCGTTGGCACATAGCGTGGCTCAAATCCGTGGGCGGCCGCCAGTTCCTTGAAGAGCGTCTGGTTTTCGACACTATAGTAGACTTCGAAAGACTCGATCCGTAACTGGGGGTAGCGCTTGGCCAGGTCGTCCAGGAACGGCTTCGCCTCGGCGCAGTGCGGGCAACCGTCGCCCCAGAAGAAGTAGACATGCACCAGCGTCTCGGTGGCTTCCTGAAAGGCCGGCGCAGCGCGAACCGCCGAGGTTACCCACAGCCCGGACATGATCACGGCGCCAGAAAGCGCCACCAGGACTCGCCAACACTTGGGGACTGTGTGTGGCGGCGCGAGCTTCATAGGGACTCCCGGCTGATAGGCTCCGAATCGATCCCGCACGACCCACCACTCGAGATAAGTTCCGCGTTGGTGACCGCGCAAATGCCCAGCCGGTCGTGGATCGACGCGGCCATTTCGAGAAGCGTGTACACCTCGGGCCGCGAGATGCGGTACCGGACGTTCCATCCGTCCTTACGATAGCAGACTAATCCGGCTTCACGCAAGACCGTGAGCTGCTGCGACACGTAAGCCTGCCGGAGGTCGAGCGCTTCCTCGATCTCGCACACACAGAGTTCCTTCCCCTCCAGAAGTAACAGGATCGACAGGCGCTCAGGATGCGCGAGCGCCTTGAACAGCTGGGTTAACTCTTCGGAAGTTGCCATAGGTCACTCCTTGTTACCACCCGTACGAGACAGGCTGCGCACGGCGAGATCGGTCCCTACGCAATCCAGAGGAAGTAGAAACCGACGCCCAGAACCAAGATCGCGCTCACCTTCTCCAGGACCTCCGCCCAGCGCCCTAAAGACTGGAGCTGCTTGACCGCCCCGGCAAACGTGCCGGCGAGTACAATGGGCACGCCCCGACCCAAAGCATAGGCGAACAGCAGCACGGTGCCATAGAGCAGAGCGCCCTGCTGCGCCATCACGTAGGTCAGGATTGCGGCAAGGAAAGGGGTCGCACACTGTGAGGCGACGAGCCCCGAGACGAGTCCGAGGCTCAATGCTCCGGGGACGCCACGCAGCGTGATCTTCTCACGGATCCGTCCGACACCTGGGATCTCGGGCAGTTGAAACCTCACCAGCATCTGGATGCCGATCAGGATGCAGACGGCAGCTACGACGTAATACCAGGCGCGCGTGGTACCACCGAACAGACCACCAACCAGCGTCGCGATCAGCCCCAGTCCCACGAACGTGATCGACAGCCCCAATACAAACGTCAGCGACAGCACGAAGGAACGTCTCCGCGACAGCGCCTTCCCGCCGCCGACGAAGCCGATGACCAACGGAACCATCGCCACGTTGCAGGGACCGATGCTGGTTACGATGCCGGCAAGGAATGCCAGGGCGACAGCTAGCGGCGAGGCGTTCTGCAGCGCAGTAGGATCAAGGCTCATGGATTACACTCGCTGCCAGATAACTGAGCACCTCCCTGAGCTGTTCCGCCGGCATCACGCCGGTGGAGCCCTGCGCTTCCCCGGCACCATCGAAGAAGATCAGAGTGGGGATCACGCGGATGCCGGCTGTGTTGAGCAGCAGCTGGTTGCGGTCATCGTACACGTCGACGTCCACCAGCGCGACCTGGCTCGCGAAATCGGGATAGACCTGATCGACGATCCCGGTCATCTCGACGCATTGGGCGCAAGTGGTGGAGTGGAAGAATACGAAGGTCGGCACGCCACCGTCTAGCATGCGCTCGAGGTGATCTTGGGGCAGCTCGCCCGCGGCAGCAACCAGAGCGGCTGCATCAGCCGCGCCCGTAACCAATGAGTTGGGTACATCAGCCGGTGTGGCTTCGGAGGCAGGTGTCTGCTGAACGGGAGCTGGCGCGACGCCGGAAGCCGGTGCGGATGGCTTCGAGGCCTTTAGCGCCAGTA
>JALOOJ010000119.1 GCA_025454475.1 Anaerolineae bacterium | reverse complement strand
GATGCCGAGTACGTGCTTCTGGATGCAACGTCCACGATATTCCCAGTGCACCTATTCCCCATAGAGGGTCTCACACCGGAAGCGGCGTATGTGGAGTACGTGCGCCGGCTATTGGAGGATGACGGGTTCGCGGTCTCCGATGCAGAAGACGGGTGGCTGTTGCTTGTGCGCGACCTGACTGATCGGGGCGGTGATCCGGCGCTGACGGCCGACGTGGTGCTGACCGGCATTTCTGAGAGGTTTGGGCTTGGGAACTAGTGAGTCCGTCTGCGGCTACGAGACGCACCCAGCCAGACTGCTAGGCGTCTAGCCTCCGCTCGGAAAAGCCGGTCCGACGTCGTCACATCACGAAGCGGTGTGACTGCCGGCTCCCAACTATGTCCTGGTCCCCTGGTTTTCACCCAGCGTTTGTGCTCCAGACTGGGCTAATGGCTGTCCATGATCGATAGTGGCGCTGGCCCGTCGCGGAATCGCGCGCGGCTCTCGGCGAGTCTCAGTGTATCGAGCCGGCACTCACCGGCTGCAGACTATTCTACAGTCAGTCTACGACGAGTGGGAGGAACACCCTCTGGATTGTGTCGACGATGAGGACGCGGACAGGGATGGATACAGGACTATTGACCACCGCAACGCCGTTCAGTGATGCGGTTACGGTGACATTACCGATCAGATAGGGTGTGCTCCGGATCGTCAAACCCCTCGTAGGGATGCTCAGAGTGACGACCACACCCTCAAGCGTGGCGGTCCCGCTGCTCGCGCTGACTGCCACACCTGATGGTGCGCTAAGGCTCCAATCGATACGAGCCAACGTTGAACTCGCGATCCTTAGCTTCGCGGTCACGACGTCGCCCGTCCCGTATTCCTGAAGTACGGAGATGCCGCTGGGGGCCGACGTAACAATCTCGGGGATGACAGACTGGGCCGCAACATTCTGGCTGTTGAGCCGCGCGAATGGCCAGGGCATGCTCAGGTCGTTGGCTGTTATGGCGAAGTCCCAGATGTAGATAGCCCCCGTGCCGCCGCCACTGCGCGCACCACCAGACACGAGCTCGACCTTGCCATCTCCATCAATGTCCCCCACTGCGGGCGTCTTGGCGATGGTGTATTCGGTGCTTAGGTCCCACTTCGCCGAGGGGAATGTATCGCGGGTCAGCTGGGTGCCATTGCGATCGAACACAACAACTTCCCAATTCGAGGGGATGATGATCTCAACTTGGCCGTCGCCTGTGAGGTCTGCGAGCACTGGCGATGCGTTCGTTCCATAGTGAACAACGGTGCCTACGCCCGCAGGCGTTGTGACGAGCCTTGGCCATCCAGCCATCAGACCACCATTTCCTCGGATAACCAAGACGTGGCCATCTGCTGAGTTGATCACAATCTCTGAAGTGCCATCCCCATCGACGTCTGCGGAGCTTGGGGAGGCCATCGAGTATTCCGGCAGTGCAACGGGCCAGCCGGTCAGGCTCTTGCCTGTATGGTCCCAGGCATAGAGCACCTTGGAGACCGGGTGCGTGTTGCCGGTGGGGACGGCACACATGGGGTTGGTCCAGCAGTTCCCTGTACCGACGACGATGTCAAGCCAGCCATCGTTGTTCAGGTCCACGAGGACGGGTGATGACCAGACTGTCTCGTTGACGGAGATTGGGAATCCAGGCACGGCAGTTCCATCTTCAGCGTTCAGCGCCAACAGCCGCCCACCATCGATCGTGCCGAAAGCGGCCTCTTGATGGCTGTCGTTGCCAATCACAATCTCAGGTCTTCCGTCGTGGTCTATGTCGCCTACCGCGGGCGAGGACCAGATCGTGTCACGTGTGAAGCGCTCCCAGCAGAGGGTACCATCGTGGTTCAGCACGCGTACATATCCGTCAAAGCTTCCGTAGATGACCTCGAGCTTGCCAGCGTCGTTGAGGTCCACATCGGCCAATGCCGGGCTAGCATAGACCCCATCAGGTATACTATCGCCGTTGAAGTCCTTGGAGGAATATCGCCAGAGGAGCTTACCATCGTGGGACAGAGCGACGACTCCGCCAGGGGCGCCTGGCGTAAAAGTGGAGCCATAGCCGACAACGACCTCGTTGCGACCATCTCGATTGATGTCACCGATGGCTGCTTTACCCTCGATGGCAGCATTGCCCGTGTCGTAACTCCACAGCATCGTACCATTTCCGCGGTACGCGGAGACGACGCCATCGAAGCTACCAACCACAATATCATCGATGCCATCGCCGTTCACGTCGCCAAGAGCTGTCTCGCTATGCACCCTGCCAGATGGTAGAGTGATGACCCGACGCACATAGAGCGCCTCTGTCCCTGCGGTATGGGTAGTCAGCACCAACCCGATCACCGCAGTCAGCCAGATGAGCCCACGGACCGGTCTATGTCTCCTAGTCATTCCCTCACCATGATACCACGATCCTGTTGCTTCCCACGTTACCTAGTGTTAACCACATTCTAACGTAAGTGTCATCATTTGTCAAGAGCTAGGCAGCCCAGAACGTGGGCGCAGGAACTGCGGCAATCAGGTCCAAACGGGCAGGCGGAAGGACCGGCCTGACTCCCGTCGGAAGCTCGGCGACTCGATCGTGGTACAATGTCAGTCGTGAGCTGTCGAGCGTGAGCTCGGTCGCGGGGCCAGAGGCGGGCAAGACCCCACGGTACACAACCCTGAGATGATCTGCGCCCCGGTCCGGCGCATGACTCGAGGCTGCGAGGTCACAGAAGCATATGGCAATGGGCGTCCTTGTCGCAGGCGTATGGTGCCTCATCGTGGCTGCCGTCGGCTATGGCACCCTCTGTGGGATGGCTGCACTGGCCGAGAGCGATGAGCAGCCGTCCTTCGAGCTGTATGAGTTCGTGATCGCGCTTGTGTTGCTGGGAGCGCTCGTTGTCGGCTGGGTTGCTGTGACGCTCCTTCAGATAGGGCAGTTCTCAGCGTCTCGCGCAACGTTTCTTTCTCTCTCCGCTGCTGTGGTGCTTGGTGTGGCGGGTGCTTTGCACCGAGGACATCTGTGGCGTCCACGGATACGCCCCACGGCAACCACGTGGGCGCTGGCTGCGCTTGTGGTCGTCGCAGTGGTCGTGTTCTTCCATCCGGCTGAGTACATTGTCGGCGGCGGCGATGCTGGCGTGTACGTCAATTTGTCCAGCGCATGGACTCGATCGGGTTCCTTCAGGCTCCTGGAGGAGACACTCGCGGCACTGCCTGCCGAGTTGCATTCAGGTCTGTTCCGTCCGGCGCCGCTGGGCCACGTAGCAGAGGCAATCCGCTTGCCCGGGTTCTACCTGGAAAGCGCAGCGCAGGGACTTGTCGTCCCTCAGTTCTTTCCTCTGCATCCTGTGTGGATGGCTCTGGTCAACGGGTTTGGTGGGACTGAGGCCAGCCTATTCACCACACCGATCTGGGCCTTGGTGGGCGTGGTTTTCGTCGCCCTGGTGACGGGCAGGCTGTTTGGGCACGGCATCGGTGCGTTGTGCGGTGCTCTGCTCCTCATCACCCCCCTCCAGATCTACTTCGCCCGATATCCCACGGCTGAAGCTCTCACGCAGGCTCTCGTCTGGGCCGGACTGTACGCTCTCATACGCTTTCAGGATGGTGAGTCGCGCTACTGGGGTGCAGTCGCCGGCCTTGCGCTCGGACAGGTTTTCCTGGCCCGCATCGATGCAGTTCCGATCCTACTGGTCCCGGCGATCTTCCTCGTGCGGATGTCACGCCGCCCGCAGAGACTTCGCGGCCTGTGGTTCCTGCTGCCCTTCACGGCGCTGTTACTGCAGGCAGTCTACCAGTCTCTCATGCTGTCTTGGCCCTACACCCAGGAGATCTATGGCAACCTGTTGCCGTTGGGTCTAAGGCTTCTGCGCGCGTACGGCGTCGCAGTTGGCGGCCTGGGTGTCGTGAGCGTCCTGGTCTACCAGTGGCTACTGCACCAACCCAATGAGTTGCGGAAGAAGGTAGGATCCCTCGCTCAGTGGGTGACCGCTGCAGCGCTGCTGGCTGCAGCGCTATACGCCTACTTCGTGTGGCCCGCGGTTGGTGAGACGAAATGGGTGACGTACTGGTACGGTAGTAGCAGCATTCCGGTGATGAACCATCTAAACATGGTGCGCCTCGCCTGGTACCTGACCCCGATCGGCATCTGGCTGGGCGTGGCGGGCGTGGTTGGCGTCGTCCTCATCGAGCCTCTGCATCGTGCATGGCCTGTGCTCTGCGTCGGGCTAAGCTTCACCGTTCTCTACCTCTACAACATACTCAACAACCCGTTTCATGTCTATGCGATGCGCCGATACGTGCCGGTCGTTGTTCCGTTCCTGGTTATGGCCATGGCGTATGCTCTGGTGGGTATCTGGAGGCTTCGAACGAGGTGGCGAATCACAGGTTGGTTAGCTGTCATCGGCACAGCCTGTCTGGTCGTGTGGCTCGGTTACCGGGGATTACCGGTGTGGACGCTGGTCGAGTACAAAGGACTGCAGTCACAGCTCCGCCAGGTGGTGACCAGGCTTGAGCCCGGGGCAGTCCTGCTCTTTGACGATGAACCGACTGTGGGGATCGGTTCTACCATCGGTACGCCACTTCAGTATCAGTACGGTTTCACGTCGTACGATCTACAAGAGGCTGAGCTCTCCATTCCTGGGCTGGAACGTGCCGTCGTGGACTGGACTGCCGAAGGACGGCCAGTCTACTGGGTCGTGGGCATGCGACCCGTGCTCGGGCCACCGGAGTCGCTGTCGCCGGATCCCGTGTTTGGGACGTGGCTTGATACTGTGCAACTGGAGCAGAGCTACCATGAGCTCCCGCGTGACAGGCTTCCCTACCAAGTCGCTCTGGAGTTCTACCGGCTGCACCCGGAGTCAGAGGGGCATGCGTGCTCCCCACCGATCTCAATCGACGTTGGGACGCTTGACACCACCTACGTCGTGTCCGGCTACTATGACAAAGAGCGGCTTGGCCAACGGACGGTCCGGTGGACGGACGGAGATGGCCTGATCAAGCTGCCCTGTGTTCCTGCGAATCTTGGCGATAGCCTAAGGTTGGCGATCACCGTGGCTGCCTCGCGGCCTGACGGCGCAGAACAGCCAAGTGTTACGGTGTGGGTTGGCGAGACAGCGTGGGAGCCCATCGCCGTGAGCGATGGCTTCGAGATAGCTGAGTACGTGGTGCCCACCGGCGAACTGGCGGCGCATGGCATCAGACTTGTGAGCGACACCTGGGTACCTAGTGAGCACGGCGTAAGTGCTGATGGCCGGCGATTGGGGGTCCTGGTCGACAGCATCACGGTCACTGCAGGCTTACGCGATGACTGAATCCGTAACGGTCGTGATTGTGAGCTGGAATGGACTGCAGCACCTCAAGACGTGCCTTGCCGCGATGGCGTCCCAGACCGTGACTGGTACGCGGATTACCTTGGTCGACAACGCCTCAACAGATGGCACCGCCGAGTGGGTACGTGGCGCTTACCCGCGAGTGCAGGTGATCGCGAACGCCAGGAATGTTGGCTTCGCCCAAGCCAACAACCAAGCGCTTGCTGCAACTCGGTCCGAGTATGTCGCCCTGCTTAACAACGACGCGACCCCTGATCCGCGGTGGCTTGAGGGGCTACTGGTTGTCGCGGAGTCCGACCGCAGTGTGGGCATGGTGGCGTCTCAGATCACCTTGGCCCACGACCCAGGCACGCTAGATTCGGCTGGTATTGAGGTAGACGCCTTGGGCATGGCGTGGAACCGCGACCTTGGAGTGCCCGCAGTCTCTGAGGGCGGCGATGTCACTGAGGTCTTTGGGCCGTCAGGCGCAGCTGCGCTTCTCCGGCGCAGTATGCTTGCCGAAATCGGCGCGTTTGATGCACGCTACTTCGCCTATTATGAAGATGTCGACCTGGCCTGGCGAGCACAGCGCTCCGGGTGGCGCTGTCTGTATGCGCCTGCGGCTCGTGTAAGCCACGTGCATTCGGCGACAGCAGACCAGATATCGGGCTTCAAGGCATATCACATCGGTCGCAACAAGTGGCGCACGTTGTACAAACACTACCCATTTCGACGCCTGGCATCCTGGGTCCCACTGATGGTTCTCGTCGACACGCTTGCGTGGCTAACGCGACTGGCGCGAGGAGACACATCCGCGTTCAGGGGCAGATGGCAGGCCTGGGGCGAGCGAAAGGTCTATTGGGCTGAGCGGCAAGCCTACGGCGATGTTGGCCGCGTGGCAGCATCACTGAGCCGACCCAGGCTAGACCGACTCCTGAGGCCTCGACCCAACGTCTCGCGATAGTGCCTTGCCGTCGCCGGGTAGCGATCGCTGATCAGGCTGGGCTGGTCACCAGCACTCCAGCTTCGATGGTCGTCGGGTAGGCCCCCGCCTTCTCCAACACTGGCCGCAGAACCTGCCCCGTGTAGCTCTCCTCACACTGAGCTACGGCCTCGGGCGGGCCCTGGGCGATGATGTATCCCCCGGCGTCGCCGCCCTCCGGACCCAGGTCAATGATCCAGTCTGCCGTCTTGATGACGTCGAGGTTGTGCTCCACGACCACGACGGTGTTTCCGGCATCGGTGAGCCGGTGGAGGACGTCGAGTAACTTCTGTATGTCGGCGAAATGCAAGCCCGTCGTCGGCTCGTCCAGGATGTAGAGCGTGCGCCCGGTAGCGGCGCGGCTCAGCTCTTTGGCCAGTTTCACCCTCTGAGCCTCACCGCCGCTCAGGGTAGTGGCGCTCTGCCCGAGCTTCACGTAGTCGAGGCCTACGTCGTGCAGCGTCTGAAGCTTGCGCAGAAGCTTAGGATGAGCGTCGAAGAAGACAAGTGCTTCCTGAACGTCCATATCGAGTACGTCGGCGATGGATTTGCCTTTGAAGCGAATCTGTAGTGTCTCCCGGTTGTAGCGAGCACCCCCGCATTCCTTGCAGGTGACCCATACATCGGGCAGAAAGTGCATCTGGACGCGTTTCTTCCCGTGCCCTCGGCATTCCTCGCAGCGCCCTCCCTTGACGTTGAAGCTGAAACGCCCCGAGCCGTAGCCGCGCATCTTCGCTTCAGGCGTGGCGGCGAAGACGTCCCGGATCTCGTTGAACAGCTCTATGTAGGTCGCGGGATTCGACCGCGGCGTCCGCCCGATGGGGTCTTGGGTGATCATGATCACCTTGTCCAGGTGGTCCAGCCCTTCGATTCGCCCGTATGGGCCAGGCCGCGCGTCTGCGTGGTTGAGGTCACGCGCCAACGCAGGGTGAAGGGTCTCCGCGACCAGGCTGCTCTTGCCACTCCCACTCACGCCGGTGACGCACGTCAACACGCCCAAAGGGAAGCGAGCGTCGACGTGCTTAAGGTTGTGCATGCCCGCGCCCTGCAGGACCAGGCTGCCGTTGAGGGGGCGCCGCCGATCATCGGTGGGGTTCGTCACGGCCCGGGTTCCACTGAGGTATTGTCCGGTCAGTGAGCTCGGGTTCGCGCGGACCGCGTCGGGCGTCCCTTCTGCCACAATCTCGCCGCCCAGGACGCCTGCGCCTGGGCCGAGATCGACGATCCAGTCTGCCGTCTCCATTGTCTCAGCATCGTGCTCCACCACGAGAACGGTGTTGCCCATGTCTCTGAGTTCCACCAAGGTATCCAGCAGCGCACGGTTGTCGCGAGCGTGTAGGCCAATGGATGGCTCGTCCAGGATGTAGAGGACGCCCACGAGACCACAGCCGATCTGGCTGGCAAGCCGGATGCGCTGCGACTCGCCACCCGATAGGGAGGGTGCAGACCGATCAAGCGTCAGGTAGTGCAGACCCACATTGAGCATAAACTGCAGGCGGTCGCGGATCTCCTTAAGCACTTCCTCGGCGATCTGGCGCTGCTCTGCGCCCAAGCCCGCGTTGAGGCCCGTCGCCCACGAATGCGCGTCACGGATCGTCATAGCACCGACCTGAACGAGCGTCCTGTGCCCCACCGTCACGCCCTGGGCCTCGAGCCGCAACCGGGCGCCCCCGCAGACCGAGCACGGTTGCTCGCTCATGAAGCTCTGGTACCAGCGGCGCGTATACTCTGACTGCGTCTGGTGGAAGAGCCGGTTGATGTGGTACACGATGCCTTGGACCGGGCGATAGCTCTTTCCCGACCACGAGCTGTCGTCACCCTCGGCGTGGTACTCGAAGTGGACTCGCTCCTCCCCCGATCCGTGGATCAGCACCGTGCGAAAGCGCTCGGGCAGCTCCTCCCAGGGGCGGTCCAGGTCCACGCCGTAGTGGTGGGCAATGGATGTTAGCTGACTGATCTGCCACTTGCTCTTCTTCTTGCGAATGTCGCCGTACCACCGCAGCGCCCCATCCATCACCGATAGCGTGGGATCGTGGATGATGAGCGCGGGATCCACGTCAAGCTTCGAGCCCAGGCCATTGCACTCAGGGCACATGCCGATGGGTGAGTTGAAGCTGAAGAGCTGCGGTGAAAGCTCGGGCAAGCTGATGCCACAGTGGACGCAGGCATTGTGCTCGCTAAAGAGCAGTTCCCCGTTCCCGACGATCTCCACGAGCAGGTTGCCGTCACCTGCCTTCAAGGCCGTCTCCACGGAGTCCATCAGCCGGGTCTCGAAGTCGGCATCGGGTTCGTTTGGCACAACCAGGCGGTCAACGACCACCTCGATCGTGTGCTGTTTGGTCTTTTCGAGCTTGATGCCCGCATCGAGCTCGACGGGCACACCGTCGACGCGCGCGCGCGCGTACCCATCACGGCGCAACTGCGTGAGGAGGTCGCGATGGGTGCCCTTGCGCTGTCTAGCGACAGGGGCGAGGACCTGCAGCCTGGAGCCCGGCTCCAAGTCACGGATCTGGTCGGCGATCTGTTGGGCGCTCTGCGGCTGCACTCGCCGCCCGCACGTTGGACAGTGCATCTCCCCGATCCGCGCGAACAGGATGCGCAGATAGTCCATCACTTCGGTGACCGTGCCCACAGTGGAACGCGGGTTGCGGCTCACGGCCTTCTGCTCGATCGCGATCGCGGGGCTAAGGCCGCCGATGTAGTCGACCTTGGGTTTCTCGGCTTGCCGCATAAACTGGCGCACGAACGATGACAGACTCTCTACGTAGCGCCGCTGACCTTCGGCGTAGATCGTGTCGAAGGCCAGAGACGATTTGCCACTGCCACTGACGCCTGTCAAGACAACGAGCTTATTCCGCGGGATGGCAACGTCAATGTGCTTCAGGTTGTGCTGCTGTGCTCCGCGAATCGTGATGTATTGCGGTTCCATGCTTCGGCCATGCCCCCTCGGTATCGCTGCTAAGACCATGCAATCGACCCATGATACCACGGGCGACGCGGGCTAGAGCGATCGAACAAAGTTTCTATCGCGCTCTCATTCTAGGCCGAGACTATGTCAGATCGTGACAGGATTGTGGGTGAGGTGGTTCGTAACCAATCTGTATCAGGATTTATACCAAAAACAGACATAAGTGTGTTATACTAGGCGAGAGTGGGTTAACGGATTTCTAACGCGCACAGGGGGTGGCGATGGCTATGGAGATCCAGAAGGTGCTGTACTTTCTGCTCACAATCGGCTTGTTGGGTTTGCTGCTCGCCGGAACGGCGATACTGGCAACTGCCGCGGTGCCTTAGCGCCGCGGCAGTGCCGACATCTATGTGCTGCCTCGACCTTGCTTGATGATGCTGGCCGTCGCGTTACATATGAAGTCCGGCGCAGCCAACTGAGGTCTGACGGAGGTCGGTCAGGTCAGATGCTCTGCCACGTCCTCCCAGGGTCCCAGGATCTGGATATCGGCAGCGCTTGTATTTGCGAGGCGGAGTGGGTTGCCTGCGCCGCTCGCACCGACAATGCTGACGTAGGTTACGTCAGACCCCAGGGCGATGTGTGGACCGGTGGGACGGACATCCATGAAGTCAACGCCGTTCAAGAACAGCTTCCCTGCCCTGGCGTCGACACAGGGCATCCCTTCCCGAGCCTGATCCCAAGCGCTAAAGTGCGTCGCCGTCAGAAACACCGCTCCGCTTCCGCGCAGCACCATCTGTGAGCCCGCCCCAGCGCGTCCCCAGAACCCGCAGTTGCTGAGCTTCACCGGCCCTCGGTTCTGGGGGGCAATGTTGAAGCCCGACATAAACTGGCAGTTCTCAAAGGCCACACCCGCGTGCGACTGCACCTCCTCCACCAGCACGGCCAACGGTCCGATGTCCGAGCCGCTCTGCGTGATGACGGCATTGCCCGTGCCGCCTGCGGGCGTGTCCGTGTGCACAAACCGAAATCCCACCTTTGCCCAGATAACAAAGGAATTGCTGATGTACTCCCAGTCAGTCCGACCGATGATGAAGCCCTCGAGATGCTCCAACGTGTAGTTGTTCACGGCGTCGACTTCCTCTCGGGTCAGGCTTCGTTCGGGATAGTGGATCCGCCACCAATACACGCTGTGGATGTGCACGTTTTCCAGCCGACCAATGTCAGTGCACTGGTCCACCAACACGCCGCGCCGCAGACAGCACGCCAGGACGTTGCGCAGGTGATGGCCCTCGTTGTGGTACGTCCCGCAGTCGATGCCGTTGTAGGCGTTCGCTAGCGTCACGTCGATGACATTATAGTGTTGGCCACGGCCCTGGATGGTCCAGGGGTAGGGGTGGATGTCCTGGGGTAGCTGCTCCGGGTAGTAGATCGTCACGCCCTTGAGCGTGCTGTTGTGTGTGAGGCTGATGAAGGGCGTGGACGTTTCGTCGTCGCGTCCGTCGTACGCGAGCAGCACAGTGCCCCGTTCCACCATCGAAGTGTGGGGACCTGCCCATACTCCCTCCAGCGTCACCCCTGGTGGGATCGAGAGCGTTCCCGAGATGCGGAACTGGCCCGCCGGCACAAGGACCCTTTCGCCTCTGACTGCCGCAGCGTCCAGCGCAGCCTGGAACGAAGGTGTGTCGTCGGCGACCCCGTCACCGCGCGCTCCGAAGTCCGATACGATCACTGCTGTTCTGTCTGTCATCTTGCGTTCTGAGCCTCCCCTCATCGGTGTGGAACTGCGGCGACTGGCGGCTGATTCCCGGGGCTCGTGCCTGACTTGCGCACCAAGAAGCGGTCCAGTACCAGAGCATCCAGCCCGGAGTTGTAGAAACACCCGAGCGCGTCTTTGGGTGAGCAGACGATGGGCTCGCCTCGCACATTGAAGGAGGTGTTGAGCACCACCGGTACCCCTGTCCTCTCGTCGAAGCGGACCAGCAGGTCATAGTACAACGGGTTGCTCTCACGGGTCACTGTATGTAGGCGTGCCGTGCCGTTGATGTGGGTCACCGCGGGAAGGATATCGGCAACGCCGGGCTGGACCGGTGTCACGCGGAGCATATAGGGTGAGCCTCCCACGGGCTGGAAGTAGGCGTCACTACGCTCCGCGGGCACGGAGGGCGCGAAGGGTCTGAAGGGCTCGCGGAATTTCACCGCAGCATTGATGCGCTCCTTCATATCGGCGCGGCGGGGGTCGGCCAAGATGCTGCGATTGCCCAGTGCACGTGGGCCGAACTCGAGCCGTCCTTGAAACCACCCGACGATCTGGCCCTGTGCCAGCAAGTCAGCCGCCGTCGCCGCAGGGTCTGCCAGGACCTGGTACTCGATCCGACTGTGACGCAGTTGCGCCTCGATCTCCTGCGAGTGGTACTCCGGCCCCAAGTAGACGTGCTGCAAGGGCTCACGCCCCTTTTCCCCGAGCACTGCGTGATGGGCGTAGAGTGCGGCGCCAACCGCGCTGCCTGAGTCACTCGCCGCCGGCTGGAAGAACACCTGGTCGAACGCGCCCTGCTGCACGATCTTGCCATTGGCAACGCTGTTCAGCGCTACGCCGCCGGCCATACACAGGTTGCGGAGCTGGGTCCGTTGCTTTAGGTGGCCGACCAGGTGGAAGAGGGCATCCTCCAGACGCAGTTGGACGCTGGCTGCAAGGTCCACATAGGACTGGGCCGGCATCTCCGGTGAAGTCGATGCTGGACCAAACACCTGCTCCATATAGGGGCTGTACCACGTGGTTCGACCATAGTCGTGGTGGAAGTTGAAGTAGCGCAGATCGAGTCGGTGCTGCGCTCCATCGGGCAGACGCAGGATCTCGCAGAGGCGTTCGTAGTAGGATGGCTCGCCGTAGGCGGCCAGACCCATCACCTTGTACTCGCCATCGAAGGGGTCAAAGCCCAGGTATTCCGTGAATGCCGAGTAGTAGAAGCCCAACGAGTGTGGGAAACTCACTGCCCCAAGCGGCTCCAGGCGATTGCCAACGCCGCGGTACAGCGACGTGACTGGCCACTCGCCCATAGCATCCACGACGAGCACGGCAGCCTCATCAAATGGCGATGGGTAGAAGGCGCTCGCCGCGTGAGCCAAGTGGTGTGGCACGAAGATCGTGCGCGTCCGTGCAGGGAGCTTCAGCTCATAGCGGGCGTAGGCAGGCGGAGCCAAGTACCAGACGCGGCGCGCCAGTTCGGCGAGCGCGATGAAGTTGGCCCGGGGGAAGTGCCGGATGGCGTGCCAGAAGCCGCGACCCAGGCCAACCCACGGCGAGAAGGAATAGGCGACAATGTCCACGTCATCCGGCGTGATTCCGCCGGCTTGCAGGCAGTATCGCGCTGCTCGGGAAGGAAAGGCAAAGGGCGCGTGCTTGATGCGGCTGAGTCGTTCCTCTTCGACCGCCGCGATCAGTCGCCCGTCCTGTAACAGGCTGGCTGCGCTGTCGTGCTCTCCCCAATCAATGCCAAGGATGTTCATGGTATGGCCTCAGCCGGTCTCGCCGGCCACTGTTCCGCCCCTTCGCCTCTGCGTTCATCCGCTCAGTCCATCTGCTGGCCGCCCGTCACATTGATGGCTTGCCCGGTCATATA
>JALOOJ010000292.1 GCA_025454475.1 Anaerolineae bacterium | reverse complement strand
GGCCGACGAAGAGCGTGCCCGCCAGTGGGCCGAGGAGCGGCGCCGCCATGAGGAACGGGAGGAGCGTCGCCGGCGCAACGCCCAACGCGCGAAGCATTTTCGGGTACTCGCCGATCGATGCCAGGACGTCGATCACCTGCGGGCCTTCCTCGACACCATCGCTGCTGATTCGACGGCGCTGGCTAATGTCAGGATTCACGAGCTCAGGCTGACCGATTGGCTGACCTGGGCACGAGCCTACGTCGACGCCCAGGACCCACGGCTCAACCCGGCATGGTGGGATATCGAGAAGCTCGTCCCGTACTGGGATGTCCGCTGAGGACACTTGCCTACGGGATAGACCCGATCGAGTCCAAGATCCCTCACCATCCGCGCCCGCGGCGCTCAGTGACGCCCCTCGTGAGGCATACTCGCGCGGCGGAATTGCGGCGCGACAGACGCCGTGAGGAGGAACCGTGTCGCAGTCCCAATATGCCCAGCCAGTCCTGCTGACCTCGGCGGGTGAGGTAGTTGCCCTTTCCCAGATCCCGATGGACCAGCCGTCCGAGAGCGGCGCGTTTACGGAGGCCTGGCTTCAGGAGCAGCTGTTTCAACACCCAGAACTTCTCCCGGTCGAGGACATTGATCCTGCCTACAGCCGGCTGCTGCCGGTCTGCCGCGAGCTGAACACCCCGGCGGGCCCCATCGACGTGCTGTATGTCACGCCACAAGGCCGGCTCGTCGTGACCGAGACCAAGCTCTGGCGCAATCCCGAAGCTCGCCGCAAGGTCATCGCGCAGATACTCGACTATGCGAAGGAGCTGGCGCAGTGGGACTACGAAGACCTGTCGCGGGAGATCATTCAGGCCACCAAAGGGTCGGGGGATGTACTCCTGAATCTGGTCAAGGCCGCCGAGCCGGGACTCGATGAGGCGCGGTTCGTCGACAACGTCTCGCGGACTTTGCGGACAGGCCGTTTCTTGCTGCTCATCGTGGGCGACGGTATCCGCGAAGGGGTTGGAGCCCTGGCCGAGTTCCTGGACCGCTACGGGTCCCTCGACTTCACCTTTGGTCTCGTCGAGATCGGTGTGTTCGATGTTCCCCAGATCGGCCGGCTGCTCCAGCCGCGCATCCTGGCGAAGACGATGACGATTCGGCGCTCCGTCGTCGTCTTCGAGCAACCAGGCGGCAGGCTAGAGGTAGAAGGCGCGCAACAGGAAGCGAGCGAGGACGTCGATCCGGCAACCGCCAAGCGCAACGCATTCTATGAAGCATTCTGGAGCAGCTTTCTAGGTGAGCTGACGTTCGACGATCTGACCCAGCCGCTGGCCAAGCCGACGCGCTGGGCGAACATCTACTTCCCACTGCCTTGCGGAAACCAGGGCTGGCTTTCGGCCTACTTTGCGCAGAGCAAGAAGCAGGTTGGCGTCTATCTGCGCTTCGAGCGCAACTCGGCGTTTGGCAAAGCAGCCTACGATGCGTTCGTGGCGGAGAAGGAAACGATTGAGAAAGAGCTCGAATTTCAGCCGGAATGGTCGGACAAGGACGGCAAGTTCAGCATCGCAACCCGCATGAGCTACACAGACCTTAGCGATCCTGCCGTAATGGACCAGATTCGTGCGTTCTTCCATGACCGGCTGAACCGCTTCGTGAACGTCTTTCGACCCCGGCTCGAGCGCATGGTCCGCGAGCTCGAGAAGGGGTAGCTGTGCGTTTCCCATGGCTAGCGCAAGCACGCCAAGTCTTCGGCAACCTGCTCGTGCGCGGAGTGCACTTCGGGCCCTTTCGCAAAGATCCCCAGCCAGCCCTGTGCGTCCCCTTGGCCCAGGTCGCCACTGGGACGCCGCTAGGCCTGTGGCGGGTCTTCCCGATGGCATGGGGCGACACGATCGTATGCTGACTACCGAGATCACTGCTCCCAACACGCACTCATCGGCTCAGGAGGCCGTGTGATCGACTCACCCTCAACCGACGCGACCGCGTCGACGGCTCCGCTTCATCGGCCGCTCGCCATCGGTACCTGGAATATGGACCACTGGAAGCGGACGCCGCAGCAGCGCCGCGACGCCTGGTCGTACCTCCAGTCCGACGCTCACGCAGACGTGATGCTGCTGCAGGAGTGCGTGGTGCCTTCCGACCTCGGCCGCAACCGGATGGTCCATCGTGAGATCGCCGGCTCCCGCCCCTGGGGCTCCGCGGTGGCAGTGTTCGCAGACGACCTGGAGGTCCGCGAGATCGGTGCCGTCCGCACCCGCTACGCCTCCACCCGCTTCAGCATGCTGGGTACCCATCCGGGCAGCGTCATCGTGGCTCGAGTCGAGATTCCGGTGATTGGTTCGCTGACTTGCGTGAGCGTGTACGGCGTCATCAACGTCTACGCGCAGACGACGATGCTGCGGATCGTCGCCGACCTCATTCCGCTGTTCGACTCCCCCGATGGCGAGCGCGTCGTGCTGGGTGGCGACTTCAACGTCGGCACCTCCGTGCCAGCGAGCTCGCCCGAATTGCCGCGCTACCGAGCGATCCTCCAGGCTGTCGAGTCGCTGGGCCTCGTGAACCTGGCCAAGGTCGCCCCCGAGCGCCCGCCACCGCCCGAAGGGTGTCTCTGCGGGCAACCCGCCTGCCGTCACCTGCACACCTTCGGCGAGAACCCAGGAGGTCAGCTCGACTGGCTATATGCCACCCCCGAGCTGGCGGCCCGATGCAGCCGCCTGCGCGTGGAGCGTCAGGTAGTCGGGCAGCAGCTCAGTGACCACGCGGCGATCATCGCGGACTTCGACATCCCGCGACGGGAAGCGGGGCAGCCATGGGATCCGGACTCGCTCATCCGGGAGGTGGGAGCCAGGAGTGGCCAGGACAGCGCGGTGGTGGCCGAGGACCTCGTGGCGTGGGCGCTGCGCAAGCACGAGGAGCTCAAGGCGAGCCGCGGTCGCGGTGCCGCGCTGGACCGCCTGCCGACCTCGACCGGCCCGAAGCCCGAGCTTTGGGTGCAACTCGATCTCAAGTCGCCAGACCAGCTGCAGTACACCTTCAGCCTGACCGGCGAGGGTCAGGTCATCGTGCAGTTCCAGTACATGACCGCGCCCTACAGCACCGTCGAGACTCGCGAGCGACTGTGGACCCGACTCACGGAGATTGAGGGCCTTAGGCTCGACAAACGCCTGAACGGCCGCCCGAGCTTCCCGATGAGTGCGCTGATCGCCCCAGAGCGGCGCGAGCAGTTCCTGCGTATCTATGCCGATGTCGTCGACCAGACGCGGCGCCATCAGCCGGGCGTCAGCGGATGCGCGATGTCCCCCGATCCTGCTGACGGGCCAGGGGCGGGCGACCATCGATGAAGTCCATCGCGCTGGCGATGGCTCAGATAGGCACTTCTCTGGCACGGCCATCGGCTTCCGCTACGATAGGTCGCTGGCCAGGTAGTTCTGGCCCTTAGTCCCTGCCCTCGAGGTCCCAATGGCCGACGCCCTGCAGACCCTCGCTGATGCCATCGCTGCCGGCTCTGGAACCTCCTCAGACGACATCCTGCAGGCCATGAAAGGCCTGTTCGGTGCACGCTACCACAAGCGTTCGGCCAGCCATCTCGACCACGAGCGGCCACCGTTCATCCGCAACGCCTACGGAACCGGCGAGTCGGAGCACGTCGCCTACGCTGGGTTCATCAACCCCGACAACCCGCCCAGCGGACCGTACGGCGGCACGAGCCTGGTGTGGTTCCCGCGGCCGGAAGGCTGCCTGATCGACTTCGGCATCGGCACCCGCGGCCTCAGCCCCGACGAAGGCGTGCTGACGCGCCC
>JALOOJ010000291.1 GCA_025454475.1 Anaerolineae bacterium | reverse complement strand
ACGAGCGGGATCAGGCCGACGAAGGAGCGCACCCGCATGGGCACGAAGTCGTCCTCCGGCGTATGCAGGATGTCGTAGAAGAAGCCATCCTTCTCGTCCCAGAGGCTCACCTTGTGCCCCCCAATGTCATAGAAGGCATTTGCGATGTAGATGAAATGCTCGAAGAACTTCGTGGCGACATCCTCGTACGCCGGTTTGGTTCGAGCCAGTTCCAGGGCCATCGCCAGCATGTTGAGGCAATACATCGCCATCCAGGCGGTGCCGTCGGCTTGCTCCAGGTGCCCGCCGGTGGGCAGTGGGGCACTGCGATCGAAGACCCCGATATTGTCGAGTCCCAGAAAGCCGCCCTGGAAAACATTGTGGCCGTGAGTGTCCTTGCGATTCACCCACCAGGTGAAGTTGAGCAGCAGCTTGTGAAAGACCTTCTCCAGAAAGTCCGTGTCATTGTGTCCTGTGAGCTCGTAGACACGCAAGGCCGCCCAGGCGTGCACCGGAGGGTTCACGTCACCCAGCGCCCACTCGTAGGCCGGAAGCTGACCATTGGGATGCATATACCATTCGCGAAGCAGCAGGATCAGTTGGCGCTTGGCCCATTCCGGATCGACCAAGGCGATGGGCAGCGTGTGAAAGGCCAGATCCCATGCTGCGTACCAGGGGTACTCCCATTTGTCGGGCATGGAGAGCACATCCAGGTTGTACAGGTGTGCCCAGTCTGCATTGCGCCCGCGCTTGCGTTCCTCGGGCGGAGGCGGTTGGCCGGGATCGCCGTTCAGCCAGAGCTCGACGCTATAGTGATAGAACTGCTTGCTCCACAACAGCCCCGCCAGCGCCTGTCGCTGCACCTGGGCCTCATCGTGGCTCAGTCCCGGCCGTTCTAGGGTCGCGTAGAACGCGTCGGCCTCGCGGATGCGCTGTGCATAAACTGCGTCGAAGTCGCCAAAAGGGTCCTCGCTCGCCAGGTCTGTGAACCGCACGCGCACAGTGAATGACGCCCCGGGCGCGACCGTGGCCTGAAAGTGCGCCGCGACCTTGCTGCCAACGCCTTCCGGGTTCACGCGATCGCTATGACCACCGACAACGGTCTCGTTGATGCCGTCCTTGACGTAGAGTGTGGGATTGGCAGACCCCCATAGGCGCTTGGCGTTGGTCTCGTTCTCGGTGAACAGCAGCGGCGCATCGCCTTCCACATACCACCAGCGGGCGCCCAGGTGACGGTCCTCGGTGTAGACCGTACCTGGGCCCGTGGCTCGCAGCCTGGGCCGTGGCCGGTCGTGGCCCCATGACCAGGTGTTCCGGTACCAGAGGTGAGGCAGCACGTGGATCGGTGCCGTTTCCGGACCTCGGTTGATTACGGTGATGCGACAGAGGATATCCTCCTGGTCCGCCTTGGCGTACTCGATGAAGATGTCAAAGTATCGGCCTTCGGCGAGGCTGTCACGAAGCGCATCCACGAGCTCATACTCGGGCGCATCGCGGTCCAGGGCGCGGTTTCCCGCGACAAGCTGCGCGTAGGGGAACGCGACCTGCGGGTACTTGTAAAGCATCTTCATGTACGAGTGCGTGGGGGTGCTGTCGAGGTAGTAGTAGATCTCCTTCACGTCCTCGCCGTGGTTGCCTTCGTTCCCCGTGAGCCCAAAGAGCCGCTCCTTGAGGATGGGGTCGCGCTCATTCCAGAGCGCCACGGCCAGACACAGGTTCTGGAACCGGTTGCTGATCCCGGCGAGCCCATCCTCGTTCCAGCGGTAGGTGCGGCTACGCGCGTGGTCGTGGGGGAAGTAGTCCCAGGCCTCGCCGATGGCGCTGTAGTCCTCACGGACAGTGCCCCAGGCCCGTTCACTGACGTAAGGGCCCCATTGCTTCCAGTCGGCCCGCCGTGCCTCGGAATCAACCAACCGTTGGTGCTCAGCCGTTACAGGTTTCAACAGCATATCTCCATCTGGTCCCAATCCTCGCCGCAGCGTGTCCTATTACCAGGCCTTTGCCCAGCGCTCGGTCCGCATGTACGCCGGGCCCATCATCGCGTCATAGAGCGCGTTGGCCGCGGGCGACTCGCCGGCCACGTAGGCGAGCGTGGCCCCAAGCCGCTTGACCCGTCGCAGACCTTCGGCCATCACGGCCTTGGCCAGGCCGCGGCGCTGATAGGGCGTGTAGGTGCCCACCGGCTCGAAGTAGGCGGTACGGGCCACGTCGTCGAACCAGACGGTGGTGAAGGCTGCAAGGTCGCCGTTCGGCGCGACGGCGACGATGTCCAGGTCGCGCCGGTAGAGCGGGCAGCGCTGGATCTCGAGGTACCACTCCCAGCCCAGCGCCTTGTAGGCCTCCTCGGGCTCGTCGGGGTTGAACGCCTTCCAGGAGAACCAGGCGCGTGCCGGCAGCTCGTCGACATTGCCCAGTGAGCGCACCGTGAACCCCTCTGCGACGGGACGGTCCGGGACCGTGCGGTCCGAGACCGTGCGGTCCGGGACCGGCGCCGATAGGTCCAGCCGGTGCTGGTGCTCCGCCGTCCCATCGCGAGCGTAGCCGCGCCGCGCCAGGATGCCCTGGCGAAGCGCATCCTGGTCGTGGACCCAGACGCCCAGCATGCACCTGCCGTCATCGCCGGTCAGGGTGAGATGTGTCTCAGCGGCCTCGATCATCTCCTCCTCGAGCTCCGGCGTGCGCCAGTGCGGGTGCACCTGCAGGTAAGCCTCGCCCTTGCCCTCTGCGTTGAGCACGGCGACGATCTTGCCATCGGGCAGCTCCCAGAGCGCGACCTTCTCCTCCAGAGGGCCGTCGCCCCAGCCCTCGACGCCCGGCCAGCGCCAGTAGTCCCACCGGGCCACCTCCCAGGTGACCTGGCGCCGGTCGTTGAGCAGAAAGACTTCGCGCAGGAACGGGCGGATCCGCCAGTAGTCCTCATCGCCGTTACACATCCGCATCGTTGGTTTCATTTCGTCTATGTGTCCTTCTCGTGTTGGGTCAGTGAGCCGGCGGTCCTTTGTGAAGCCGCTTGCGGGCCTCTTCCAGCGGGAATCTCTCACTGGATAGGTCCTCGAGCCACCATGTGACCCCGGCTTCGGCATAGCGCGCTGTCTCCACTGATTCACTCAGCGAGCGATCGCCTTCTGACCAGAGGATGACGGTCACGTCAAAAGGAGCGCCATCGGCACGATGGCGCTGCATAGTGGTTCTGATGGCGCGAACCTCATCGGGGAGAATCGCTCGGTTCGCGTTCGGGTCGGCGATGGCAATGACGCCGTCCCAGTGCGCCGCGCGCCGGAAACTCGACCATGCACCGCAGGGCCAGATGGGGATGCGCGGCGACTGCACCGGTCGCGGCAGAAAGCACGCGTCCTTGATCTGGTAGTGCTTGCCGCTGTAGCTGAAATGCTCTCCACTCCACAGGCCGGCCAACACCGCGAGCCCCTCATCAAGCTTCTCGGCCCGCGTGCGGGGATCGCCCTCCTCGCCAAAGGTGTCGAACTCTTCAGCACCCCATCCCAGGCCGACTCCGAGTATCAACCGCCCGCCGGAGAGGTGGTCGAGCGTGACCGTTTCCCTGGCGAGCTTCCATGGCCGTCGGCGAGCCACCGGAGTGACGACAGGGCCGAGTTTGACCTCTTTCGTGCGCATCGCCATCGCAGTGAGCGCCACCCACGGGTCCGCCGCGGTCTGCGGTCCGCCGATGTGATCCCAGACAAAGACGCCGTCCCATCCTTCCTCCTCAGCCTCGTGGGCCAGTCCTGCCAGAAGCAATGGGTCGCTCGTCTCGCCGACGTTTGCCAGGTAGATGCCATAATGCATGGGGAGGCCTCCACTGTCCGGGTGCGTACGTTCTCAGCATGATCGGCTACTATGATACATGCTGGCACAGAATGAAAACTCGTCGGTGTCCGGGTGATGTCGCTTGCGGCCAGAAAGGCGCCGGAAGGTCACGCCCGTCACACGGGCGTGACGATACGACGGGCTACCACACACCCGGCACCAGGCGGTGGCGCACCTTACTCGCGTAGTCCGCGTAGCCGGGCAGCTCAGCCTGCAGCGTACGATCCTCCAGTACGGTGCGCACGATCAGCAGGACCGCGCCCAGAACGCTCGGGAGCGCAGCCCACCAGGAACCGAGCAGGACCGGCACCGCCAGCTCGTAGAGGATCGCACCCGCATAGGCCGGGTGGCGCACGAAGCGGTAGGGGCCGTCCGTCACGACCGCGTGGTCGCGCTCGGACTGGATGCGCACGACTTGCGAGAAGTAGGCGTTGGTGGCGGTCGCCCACACCATCGGCGCATAACCCAGGGCGCACAGAACCAACGCCACGATCTGGGGTGCCGCGGGGACGTTCCCCGTCCAGCCGTATCGTTGGTCCAGCCCGGCGACGATATACCGCCCCAACTGCACCAGGCCCACAAGGCTCAGGATCGCCGTATCCCAGGACTTGGCGCCCTTGCGCGGCCCGAGACGCTCGGCCAGCAGCGCCGGGTTTTTGCGGAGGATGACCACCGCGGTCGCGATGATCCAGGCCGCCATCACGGCGAGCGCCGCCCAGGCCTGCCACCAGTTGATCCTCCCGGCGGGCCAGAACAGGGCCGCGCCCATAAAGACCAGCCCCATCGTCTCACGGACTGCATATCGCGCGCGAATCTTCGTGTGCATGGCGCCTTACCTCAAACGGATGATACGGCTAAGACCGATAGGGCTGCTCAGGGCACGCTGGTCCAACGTCCATAGGCGACGAAGGCCGAAAGCACGAAGAGGACCAGGTCGGCGATGATCAGCGGCTTCTCGCGACACCGGACATGGAGGAGGATCGAGAAGAGCATCAGGAGCGCCACGATCGCCGCTGCCGCAGCAGTGACAGAATCGGCTGCCCCGAAGGTCCCCGGCAGGATCAGCGCCAAGGCCCCGATGAGCATACAGCCCGCCACGGCCCTGAGCAGCCTCGGAGACGATGGCCCCCTCTTACGAATCGCGTCCTGCATCGCCGGCTTGGATTGCCGCAGTCCGTGCGTGAAGGCCGAGCTTATCAGCTTGGTGCTCAGGATGACCTGGACGATCCACAGCGCGGTGTCCATCTCCACCTCTCGTGCTAGGGTCGGACCTCAACGGCCAGCCGCACCAGGTAAGTGCGGCGCCGCTCCCCTCGGAGGGCTGCCGGCTAGGCCAGAACCTTGACCATGCGGTGGAAGCCACGGCAGCCGATGGCCCTCTGCAAAGCTCGGACCGATACCGTCTCCTCCACGGTGAACCCGACCCGCTTGTACAACGACAGCGCGCGCAGGTTCTCCGCGTCGACGCTCAGAGAAAGCTTGCCAAAGCCCCGCTCTTGCGCCGTCTTCTCGATCCGGGACAGCAGATACGTTCCCAGCCCCTGCCCCTGATAGGGCGGCAAGACAGCGATCGTGTTGACGAAGTACTCATCGTCCCGAGCTTCTCTGACGCCTGATAGGGGCAGCGCTCTAGCGAGGAAGCGTAGGAATGCCGCGGCACCTCCTGCACGTATCAGGTGCGATGCGGTAGGAAGTGCGAGCGACTTCAGCCTCCGCCCGGAATAGGCAATCACCAGGCCCATCACCTCCCCTGACTGAGCCGCAACTTCCGCGAACTGGTGGCTGAACCGGTTATTCCTCGCCCGGAACAGCCGGCTCAACAGGTCCCGCGCGCGCCGCGCATCGTCCAAGCCGAATAGGTGATCGGCCAACCTCCCCATCGTGAGGGCGATGAGGGCAGCGGCCACAGGGGCCATCTCGGGAGTCGCCTGCTCAGGGGCGGAAAACACACGACACTCCAGTCCTTCCTAGCAGACGCCCAGCTCGATCCGCTCCATGATCCGCCAGGCGGCCAGCGTCAGCCAACGGGACGGCTGCTTCTTCTGTCCAAACTCCCAGTCTTTCCACGCGGTCCAGACCGACTCGAGGGTGAAGCGCCCCTCCAGATTGGGCCTGGCCTCCAACACACCCAGCATGTCGCGCAGTCGCGCGTCCTTTCTGATCCAGGGGAAGGCGGACAACACCTCGAGCACGTGGACGAGGTCATACCAGACGAACGGCACCTTGAGCTTGCGGAAATCGGTGCCCATATAGAACATATAGGGGTGGCGCGTCAGGCTCTCGTCCCAGAGGGTGAGCAGGCTTTCGACGCCTGCGTGACAGGCATCGCTCTCGCTCCATTCGGGAAAGGCCGAGAGCGCCTTGAGCATCGCCAGCGTCGCGAACGGGCAGGGGTCGTCCTTTCGCCCAGGCCCGCGCCAGTTGCCCAACTCCACTGACACGACGCAGGGCCAGCCGTTGTCCCTGGCCAATCCTGCCAGGTGGTGCGCGGCGCGCTGCACGGTAGGCTCCCGGCTCAAGCCGAACCTGGCCAGGGCATAGACGATTAACGGCGCATCGCACAAGGCCCAGCCCCACGCCTCCTGGCCCGTACCGCCATAGTGAACCGGGATGTTGACCGGGAGTTGGAAGGGTCCCTCCGGTGACTGGTGTGCCAGGATGCGGGCGATGATCAGGTCCATCTGCGGGTCGTCGGCCTTGATCCCCAGGTCCGCGAGGAACGTCAGCTTGTGGAAGGGCTGACCGGCGCTCTTGTGGCTGGCGATGACCGCGCCGGGCCATCCGGTCAGCTCGGTGACGAGGGCATGCACTTGCGGGTCGTCCAGCATGGCCTGGCGCGCCGCCACGACAAGCGGATCGCTTTCCTGCTGTTCCAGCAAGGCGAGCCTTGTTCGGTATTCGACCCAGGGAGGGCCCGCCAGTAACCACTCGATCGGTGCGTCCATGCCTATCGCTCCATGACAATCACGCCAGCGTACCGGAGTATACGCCCATTGGCCTATGCTGGCGACCCGCGGCTCAGGGTATAGAATGACCGATGCGGATGGTCGCGCCGGCCCTTGCTGGACTGCAACCTCGAGGCCGCGCGTTTCTACGCCCTCCGCCCCTTCCAGCGCTTCCGCATCAAGCGCTGGGACTATTACGCGGTCTTCAGCCCGCGGCGCTTTTTCTCCGCCACGATCGCCGATCTCGGCTACGCGGGCAACCTCTTCGTCTACACGATGGACTTCGCGACGGGCGACCTGCACGAGGAGGGCCTCGTGGTGCCGTTGGGGAAGGGGGTCGAGCTCCCGCGCAACAGCGACAGCGGCGACAGCCGGTTTGAGGACAGGCGCCTCAAGCTCGCCTTCACGCTGCACCCGGGACGCCGGCACCTCTCGGTCTCGTGGCCCGCTTTCCAGCGGTCAAGCCGGATGACGAGTCGATGGCCATCGTCATCCCGATCGGGGCGAGGCGGTTCTACTACAACCGCAAGATCAACTGTCTGCCTGCGACCGGCACCGTCCGGTATGGCGACATGACCGATACGCTCGACCCGGCGACGTGCCTGGGCTCGCTCGACTGGGGCCGGGGCGTGTGGGAGTATCGATCCTATTGGAATTGGGCGAGCGCGTCGGGGTACCTCCCCGATGGGCGGACCGTGGGCCTCAACCTGGGCCGGGGCTTTGGCGACCTCTCGAAGGCTGGGGAGAACGCGCTGGTCCTTGAGAACCGCATCCACAAGTTGGAGGAGGTCACGTTCGGCTACGTTTCGGGCGACTACATGCAGCCCTGGACCTTTGCCGACACGGAAGGACGTCTGCGCCTTGCTTTTACGCCTTTCAAGGAGCGGATCGCGACGACCAAACTCGGCATCATCGACAGCGAGGTGCACCAGATGTTCGGGCGCTACAACGGGACAGTGGTCACCGATGAGGGTGAGACGCTCGAGATCGTCGACCTGATCGGCTTCGCCGAGGAGCACCGCGCCCGGTGGTAGCCTAGTTCGTGGCCATGGGCCTTTGCTCAACGATGGGTTACTATACGCCCTGTGGCACCTGTGCCGCCACACCCTTACCTCGGAGGTCTCTATGTCTGATCCGTTCCACTGGGCCGAGCGCGTGTCCCGCAGGGATATCCGGCGGCTGTACGAAAGCGACGCACAAGGTATGCTCGATGTGGACCTGCTCGATGAAGTCCACTACGGGATCTATGCGCGGGTTTGCGATATGATGGAGGTCAGGGAGGCGCAGCAGACCGGGCGGGTCACGTGCCGCAGCTGCCGCGCGCCGCTCCCGAAGCCCTACCGGATGGGCACACGCGCCAAGAGCCAGGTCCTGAAATGCGAGTCCTGCGGCTGGGTTGTCACCTGCGGCGAGTTCTACGACAGCTACACGGGCAAGAGTATGCTCCCCGGCTCAGTGACCGACCTCTTCGAGAGCTACCTGGAGCGCTTTCCGCAAGCCAGGCGCCCTGCCGAGAAGCTCTTGCTCATCGACTGGCTGATCCACCAGTTCCACGTCATGCAGGGTGTGGCGGGCAAGCCGGTTGGCCAGAACGTCATCCAGGGGACGGCCGACCAGGTGCGCGAGCTGATCGAGACGCTTGCCTACGGCCCGGGCAGCGCGCAGGGGCTGTCATCCCCGCAAGAATGGCACGCGATCTACTATGACCCGGTGCGGATGTTCAAGAAGTCTCATTCACACAGCGAGGTGCAGAAGATCGCGGCCCGGCTGGGCATCGAGGGTCGGGGGCGGATGCCGGAGGATGAGCTGATCCCCGAGATCCTGCGCCGGGCACCCGAGCTGGCGGGGAAGCCCGAGGAGCGGTAGGGCGCGGGGAAATCCACGCGCATGTAGGGCACATGACAGGATAACGCGGCAGCCGGTACGCGATCCGCCATTGACATCACCAGTGATATCATATATGATATCACTAAAGCGAACGAACGGGGGTGATGTATGGGACGCTATCCATTGGGCTTGCCCGCGCAGTTGAAGCGCGAGGCTGAGGTATGGGCTGCGGCGCAGGGTGTCTCGCTGAATCAGTTCATTATGTGGGCTGTTGCTGAGAAGGTGGGGGAGCTGCGGAGCAATCTGGATGATCCGGGATTTCCGCAGATCACATACCGCCGCGGCGCCGCCGGTGTGCCAACGCCGGTGATCAGGGGCACGGGGATCCGTGTGCAGACGATCGTCACAGCAGCCAAGCAGTGGGAGATGACGGCGGCACAGATCGCGGCGGAGTACGAGCTTTCGGAGGCGCAAGTGTCCGAGGCGCTGGACTTCTATGCGACGCACACGGAGGAGATCGACCAGGCGATCCAGGCGGAGGGCGCATTGGAGCGCACACGTGGCTGAACCGTGCTTGCACCTGGACGCCGATGCCTCGATCAAGGCACTTCAGTCGGCGTTGGTCAGCCGCGGACACGATGTGACTCGGACGCCGAACGACTGGATGCCGCTTGACGCAAGTGATGAGATCCAGCTCCTGGGATCGTTGGCGCAGGGGCGCTGCATCTTCACCTTCAACATCCGCGACTTCGTTGCGCTTGCCCAGCGCTACCCGCGCCACGCGGGGATCATCGTGGCGGCGCAGGCAAGCTGGACCTTAGCCGCGCTCATTGCCGCTCTCGACCGTGTGCTGTGTGAGACCAATGCCGACGATTGGCCCGGCCAGGTGCGTTGGCTGAACGACTGGCGGTAACCGGGCTCCCTTACTCCCACCTGAAGGTCCTGGCGGCGACGATCACGCCTAGCACCAGCATGCCCAGCAGAACCGCGATGTCCCTCGTGTGCAGGCCCCAGGATTCCCCGATCCAGAGCCCCGCAGCAGATTGACCACGTAGGTCAGCGGCAGGTAATTGGCGAACTTGCGGATATTCTCCGGGAGGAGCTCGCGCGGGTAGCCGGCGCCCAGCGCCACGATCTGCGCGGTGCGGGCTGTGGGCATCAGGCCCGCCAGGATGAAGCCGAAGGCCATGAAGCTCACGCCGCACAGGACGAAGCCCGCGGCAAAGCTCAGGGCGTTGCCGTCAAAGCGCAGGCTATAGACCAGCTTCCCGGCGATGATCAACAGAACCATCCCCAGTGCCGCCGCGAGGAGCAGGACGATGACTTGCGCCGTCAGGATGTACAGGGGATTGATGGGGGTCGTGCGCAGCCGGCGCAGGATGCCGTTCTCGCGATAGGTGGACATCGTGATGGTCAGACCTACGAGCCCGGTTGTGGCGATGATCATTGCTGTGTAGGAGGGGATGGAGACGTCGATCGTCCCGTAGCCGCCGAAGGCCTCGACCGGCTTGTTGCCGTAGATGCCGCCGAACAGAAAGAGCAGCATTAGGGGAAACGCCAGCGTGAAGAAGGCGCCCATGGGCTCGCGCAAGAACAGCTTGGCTTCCACCCAGGTCATCTTTGATAGGGTCCGCATCGCCCACCTCACTCTCTCATCTGCCGGCCGGTCAGCTTGAGGAAGACGTCTTCCAGCGTCGCCGGTTCGGTCCGCAGGTCGCGGAACCGGATCCGGTGGCTTGCCAGGAGATTGGCCACCTCCACGACCAGGGGAGTGTTGCCGGAGGGCCCGGCCACGCTGACGCGCTCCCCCTGCACCTCGATCCGCCAGGTCGCCGGCACGGCGCCCGCAACGGCCGGCGGAAGGCCCCCATCGACGCTCAGCGTCACGCGCTCCTCGCCGCCCAGATCGCGGATCAGGTCCGCGGGGGAGCCGGATGCCACGATCGCGCCGCGGTCGAGGATCGCCACCCGGTCACAGAGCTCGTCCGCCTCCTCCATCAGGTGCGTGGTCAGGATGAGGGTCGCGCCGTTGGCGCGCACATCGCGGATCAGGTCCCAGACAGCGTGGCGCGCCTGCGGATCCAGGCCCGTGGTGAGCTCGTCTAGGAAGACGAGCCTCGGCTTCGGGAGCAGGGCCAGCGCGACGAAGAGACGCTGTTTCTGACCGCCGGACAGTTTGGCGAAGGGGGTGCCGCGCTTTTCCTGCAGCCCCAGATGCTCGAGCAGCTCCTCCCAATCCGCCGGGTCAGGGTAGAACGTGCTGTAGAGGTCGAGCGCCTCCCAGACCTTGATCCGGTCCGGCAGGGCTGACTGCTGCAGCTGCATCCCGGTGTGCGTGCGGAGGTACTGGCCGTCGCGCTGCGGATCGACACCCAGGACGGAGACTGATCCGCTGTCCGGCTTGCGCAGGCCTTCCAGGCACTCGATGGTCGTGGTCTTGCCTGCCCCGTTGGGGCCGACCATTCCGAAGATCTCGCCTTCGAGCACTTCAAAGGAGATGCCATCAACTGCAATGGTCTTGCCGTAGCTCTTGTGCAGCCCATCCACCTTCACGATCGGGCTCATTGGCTCACCTCAGCTCCGATGGAGATAGACTTCACACGGTTCTCTGTTCGGGGCGACGGGTCTACGGGAGGGGAGCTCGGAGCGCCAACCGAACAGCGCTAACACCTTACGCACTATCCTACTCCCGATTGGGCGCCTGCACAAGGGACACTTGGGTGTGTCCCCTCAACAAGGAGGCGGTTCCTCGGCCTAAGTGATCCCGGCCTGCACGCCGGATAGCTTCTCCAGCCAACTCTCATCGGTCAGGCCCAGCCGTAGCGGCGTGAGGGAGACCAATCCGCGATCGATTGCCCAGCGGTCACTGCCCTCATCCGGTGTGGTCAGAGGTGTTGCGGAGAACCAGCAGTGCTGGCGTCCATTGGGGTCCTCTCCCTTCACCACCTTACCGTTGTACTGGCGGATCGACTGGTGAGTCCAACGGAGGCCGACCGGCTCATTGGGCAGATTCACATTGACCAGCCTCGGCTGGTTCCCGTCTATCAGGATCCGGATCACCTCAGCGATATACGGCTTCTGCTTCTCGTACGTTGGCTCGACGCCATTGAGTACCTGGCTGAAGGCAATCGCCCGGATACCGAAGATC
>JALOOJ010000011.1 GCA_025454475.1 Anaerolineae bacterium | reverse complement strand
AGTAATACAGCATCTGCGCTAGCGCTGTCGAAGCTCAGTTGGCGGGCATCACCCACAGCAGCGCTGACCAGCGGATGCGCGGGCTGCCGGCTAGAGGCCGCCAATGCCTGCTCGACGTGCAAGGGCGTGACATCCACGAGGTGCACCCCGTATCCTAGCCTCGCCAGCCAGCAGGCATACAGACCTGGACCACCGCCGACATCATAGATTACCGCTGGCGGCTCCGGCAAGTGGCGCAACACAATCTCCTGCGTCCGGGCGAACTCAAGCAGTCCCGTACCGTTCAGCAGACGCGGCGCTTCGCCCCCGTGCTCGTAGTAAGCGACGACCTCATGAGTGATAGCCGGTGTAGCAGAATCCCACGACGCCCGGTAATCCATTACGCCCTCCTTGATCCGTCAGCTATGAAAGCCCCTTGTTTCTCTCTCACGTGTTCGTGGAAGTGCACATGGTCGGCGTAGAGGTCTTCACCTAAGTTGCGTGTGAATGTGTAGAGATCGATGATCGGGACGCGGTGCGCGCGCATGACCTCGTCGGCAGTTTGGTTGTACGCGTCGCAGTCGGCGGCAAATCGATAGAAGCCGCCCTCCCGCGTGTTATGCACTCGCTCGTCCACCGGCGTCGTGCGGACCCAGACGAGCTGGGGACCTGCACCCTGGACCAGAGCGACCAAGGCGTGCAAGTTCTCGGAGTACTGCGCGAGCGGTATCTGCTTTCGTCCGGTCAGCGGATCGCTCCGTATGTCCCATAGCCCGCAGTTGAGCAACAGCAGATCCGCATCGATTCCGCCCGAGGCGATCCTGGCCTCCAGGAAGGCCAGCGCCATGGAAGAGTCGCCTCCATTCGCACCTTGTGGCGGATCCAGAGCGAGTGCCGCTGCCTCCTCTGCTGTCTTGCGGGCGTAGATCATCGTACCCTTGAGGTACTGTGCCAGATACGGTCCGTAGCGTATGGAAATGCTATCGCCGATGACGTACAATCGCTTCATTTCATCCCCAGATCGCCGACCAAAGCGTGACAAGGCCAAACAGTGAGATGGTGACGCCCGAAACCCGGTTGACCCAGCGCAGGCTCGCGAGCGTCATCCGAGCCCTCAGGAGATTCGCTCCGGTGCTCAGGATGAACCACCAGAGGACAGAGCCCGAGAAGACCCCCAGCACCATCAGCGCGGGAGTGAAGGCGCCGGCCTGGCCGGTGGCGAGGCCCAACCCCGCATAGATCGCCACAAATGATAGGATCGTCACCGGATTCGTCAGCGTCAGGGCGAACGTCGATGCATATGCGCCGACCAACCCTTGGCGCCTTGGCGCGCGCGCAGATGCATCTGCCGGCAACGCAGTATCTGGGCCGCCGGGAGCATCCGGTCGGTCACGGTACGCCCTGATACCGAGATAGCAGAGGAAGGCGCCGCCGATCAGCCGCAGCAAGAACTGCTGGGTCGTCAGCGCACTCGCTACCAGCGCCAGGCCAAAGGCAGCAATGGACCCATATACAGCATCGGCAGTCGCCGCACCCAGCCCCGAGGCCAGCCCCATCCATCGACCATCACGCAATGTGCGGCGTATACAGATCACACCGATCGGGCCAACCGGTGCGGCAATGGACAGCCCGATGATCACCCCTCTAGCGAAGACACCCACTTCCATCGTCCTCCAACTCCAGGCGGCTGGAGAGTCCGCCGAGTATTCCGCTATGCAGACATCCGATCAGGACTACAATCGGTTACGACCGCCATATACCACCGCCAGTTACGACCACGACTCCAAACTGACTATCCAGGAGCAAGCCCAATGACCCAATTCTTCGCGGGCGACTATGCGGGCGCGCCATTCGAGCTTTTCGGCGCTCCCCATCTCGTTGCCCTGGCGATCGTAGCCCTCATCAATATCGCCGTCCTTGCTTTCGGCAGGCGGACTCCTGAGCCTTGGCGACTGCGCATCCGCTTCGGCCTGGCGGCGCTCCTGATCGTGGACGAAGCCGTATGGCACCTGTGGAATATCACCACAGGCCAGTGGTCCATCCAGACGACGCTCCCGCTCCATCTCTGCAGCGTCATGGTCTTCCTGAGCGCAATCATGTTGGCCACCAAGAGCTATCCGCTCTTCGAGTTCGCCTATCTGTTGGGCATCGCGGGCGCGCTGCAGGCGTTGCTCACACCAGACGCTGGACGCTACGGGTTTCCGCACCTCCGCTTCTTCCAGGTGATCGTGTCCCACGGTTCGATCGTGACCGCCGCGGTCTACATGGCCGCGGTCGAGGGCTTTCGCCCTACCGTACAGTCGATCAAGCGCGTCCTGGTGCGAGGGAATCTCTATGCGCTCGCCGTGTATGGTGTGAACGTCCTGATCGGAAGCAACTACCTCTTCATCGCCCGTAAACCCGAGACGGCGAGCTTGCTTGATGTCCTGCCGTCCTGGCCCTGGTACTTGCCAATCCTGGAGTTGCTCGCACTGCTGATGATCGGACTGCTCTACTTGCCGTACGCGATCAAGGACCTGAGATCGCGGCAGGTTGCGCGCACATAGTCGCGCACCCGGTAGTCCGCCTCAGCAGGCACTTTTCGGTACCGCAACAGGGCAGCTAGTGTCAGGCTCGAGGTCACGGCAAACAGGATCGTGAACGCGTGGACCTCTACTCCGCCGCAGCGCCAGGAAAGCCCCGCAAAGCCTCTCAGAATCCACCCGGCGGCGAAGGGCGCCAGCCCACCCGCAAGCCCCGACCCGGCATACCAGATAGACGTGTAGGCGGTTCGGCCTTCCATGGGAACGATATCGTTGAGAAACCAACGGAAGCTCGCGATGCCCATGCCTATGCTAGCTACACCATAGGCAGCAGCAAGCGCCAGCCCACCGACGAAGGCAACCATGCGCCCTGAAGGTAACACCAACCAAATCCACGGCAGAATACACGCCAGGGCCAGTGTGACAAGCGTCAACGGCTTCCCTCCGTAACGATCAGCGGCCCATCCCCAATAGAGGCTAGAGATCAGCGCCCCAACTGTGTTCGCAACGTCAAAGAGCACAATCCGCGCCTCCGGGATCAGGAGGCGTTCACGGGCCAGAAGTGGGATGAAGGGGTAGCTAGCCAGTCCCACGACCGAGAGCATCACGCCCGCCAGGAATCCCCGGTAACGCGAGTCGCGGAGCGAGCACCGCATAGCGTGCCAATCCGGACGGCTAGTAGCGACAGCTGAGGGGGATTCCGACGGCACTCGCACCATCGCTAGCACGGAAATGACACCAAGGGAGCTGGCGATGCCGATCAACAGCTGGTAGCGCGCGTACCCGCTTCCTCGCGCCATCACTACGCTAGCCAGAAGCATCGCCAGTGCTGAGGCCAAGCCTACGACGACATTTGTCTGACCGCCGACCCATCCCCGTACGGCATCGGGGATAAACTCGCGACTCCAGGGATAGTAAGCCGTCTCCGCGGTGGCACGGCAGAGCGCGAAGACAAGCAGCACAATCGTAATGTAGGCGAAGAGGATCTCGGCCCCAAACCGGCGCAAGACCCAGGGCGCCAGCAGCATCAGCAGCATCACGCCTTTGCGAATGCCGTAGAAAGCGATATAGGTCCGCTTCAGGCCGAACTTGGTCACCGCGCCGGAAACCAACGGCGCGACGAGGCCGCAGAACGGAAAGAGCGACAGCACAAGGCCGATCCGGTCTTTGCTCAACCCCAGATCATCCAGGAACAACACAAAGACCGCCGACCCAAACGTCAGCATGAAGAAGACCGCGTTCAGCCCATGGTGGATCAGAAACCACCCGAGATAGCGCGGCATATGGTTAGAGCGCCAACCAGTCACAGCAAGCTGCCCTAGTATTCCAGCCCGAGCCGCTCGAACTGCTCCTCCGGCGCATCGTTCGCACGCATCAACGACACCAAGAGCTCGATCATCCGCACCTCAAGTGCGATGTCGGCCAACGGGTGTTGCTGTCCAGGATCGGCATTCTGATCATAGAGCAGGTTGCCAAACCGATGCCAGGCGCCCCCGCGCGCGGCAATCTTCATCACCGGGCACCCCTTGGTGAAATCGAAGGGCGGTGCCATCACGGTCTCCTGTAGCTCCGCCACCTCGAAGCTGTGGCGCATGTGAGTTGGCATCAGCGTGTACTCGTGAAGGGGTGTGTTTGTGGGCTCGACGGGCGCCCGCATATAGACGTAGCGCCCGTCGGTGACGTTGACGTGCCCACCATGGATGCCAAAGAGGACTGCATCGCGCAGTGGACGCTCCGCCGCGATCGCCTGCGTGAGCGGGATTCCCTGCATATCTTTGGTCGGCGCCACACCGAAGAACTCCAGAAGCGTGGGACCCCAGTCGATGTTCTGAACCAACGCCTGGCACCGCTCGCCCTTCCGGCCTGTGCGGGGGTCCCATAGGAAGAGCGGCGTGCGCGCGATTTCGTTCCAGAAGGGCTGAACGACCTTTGCCCACCAATCATGCTCGCCCAGCAGGAAACCATGGTCCGTGCAGACCAGCAGCAGCGTATCCTTCCACATGTCCAACTCGTCCATAAGATCCAGGACTTTTCCCAGGTAGGTGTCGCACATACTGATGAGCGCGGCATTCTCATAGCGAACGTGTTCAACCTGCTCAGGCGTCTCAAGGACCTCACGATAAGGAGGCCAGTCGAAGTGGGGGCCCTCGTAGGCGTGGGGATAGAGATCCTTGTACTGCTGCTGGGTGAAATAGGGCTCGTGGGGATCGAAGGTCTCAATCTGGAGGAACCAGTTGTCCTCGCCAGCATTGGTGCGCATGAACTCCGTGCCCATCGCGAAGGTCTTGGCCTGGGGCTGAAGGCACTCCTCTCGCATATACGCGCGGTTCACCCAATCCTGACGCCACATCTTGCCCTCACGCCCGGCGACGCACTCGGGGATCTCCGGTTCAGCTACCTGCCCCTTCCAAGGATCGCCCTCCTGCCCGCGGGCAATCTCCCAACTGCTGTACCGGGTGTGGTAGGTGGCCCCACCGTCTTCCCAGTAGTGATAATGGTCGCTCGCCAAGTGGGTGTAGATGCCATGTGCCTGCAGGATCTGGGGAACCGAATCATCGAAGGGTTCCAGCGGGCCCCAGCTCCGGTGGAGGAAGTTGTAGCGCCCTGTATGGAACTCGCGACGGCAGGGCATGCACGGCATGCTGCCCACGTAGCTGTTGTCGAAGGCCACGGTTCGGTCAGCGAGGCGTCGGAAGTTCGGCGCATGAACCCAGTCGCAGCCGTACGGGGGCAGCATGTGCCGGTTAAGGGAATCGAACATCACCATGATGGCGCGCATAAAGGCCTCCTTCAGTGGATCCTCCGAAAACTACGCAGTCCCATCGCGACTGGAACCATATCCCTGAGAGTTCCGGAAGCCTGTCACGATGGGAAACAGGCCCCCATCATAGCACCAAGTCCGGGTTTCGCCTAAGCCGCGTTGACGGTATACTGGCTTTCACCGCTGGGGCACCCAGGCAAAGAGGAGATGAGAGATGGACGACAGCGTCTTCAACTACGACGAATCGAAGGTCCCTGACTACACACTTCCGGATCCATTGGTCTTTGAGGATGGAAGTCCGGTGGTCGATGCCGGTGCCTGGCTTGTACGCCGCCGGCCGGAGATCCTGGCGCTCTTCGAGGAGCACGTGTACGGACGCGCCCCGGCTGAGCCTGTGACTGTGTCCGTCGACTCAACCTCGCTAGTGGCGGGGGCTCTGGACGGATTGGCGACGCGCAAGGAGATCACCCTCCGTCTGGCCGGGGCCTCGTCACACCTGGATATCAACATCCTCGTTTACTTACCCCAGGCTCGTAAGGGCGCCGTGCCCCTCTTCATTGGCCTGAACTTCGCCGGCAACCACACCATCCACGCGGACCCCGGGATCACCGTGCCGACCTCGTGGGTGCCCAACACACTCCAACTGGGCATCGAGGATCACCGCGCGACGCCGGCTTCGCGAGGCGCAGCCAGCTCGCGCTGGGCTGTGGAGGCGATCCTCCGACGCGGCTATGGGTTAGCGACCATCTACTGTGGCGACATCGACCCAGACTTCGACGATGGCTTCAACAACGGCGTCCACGGACTCTTCGCACGCGATGATGCCCACGGGGATGCCTGGGGTACGATCAGCGGATGGGCCTGGGGGCTTAGCCGCGCCCTCGATTACCTCGAACAGGACGACTCCATTGATGCTTCACGTGTTGCCGTGATGGGCCATTCGCGCCTGGGAAAGACTGCCCTCTGGGCCGGTGCGACTGATCCGCGCTTCGCACTCGTCATCTCGAACGACTCCGGCTGCGGCGGAGCAGCGCTCTCGCGGCGCGAGTTTGGCGAGACCGTCAAACGGATCAACACGGTTTTCCCCCACTGGTTCTGCACGAACTTCAGGGCGTACAATGATCGCGTGGCAACATTGCCCGTGGACCAACACCAGCTCATCGCCCTCGTTGCACCTCGCCCGGTCTACATTGCCAGCGCTGCCGACGACCTTTGGGCCGACCCGCGCGGGGAGTTCCTTGCAGCCGTGGCGGCCAGTCCGGTCTATCGGCTTATGGGTATGCAGAACCTACTTGGTCGCGAGATGCCCGCAGTCGAAACGCCTATACACACTCGCGTCGCCTACCATGTCAGGTCCGGAGGCCACAACGTGACTTCCTATGACTGGGAGCAGTATCTCAACTTCGCCGACAGATGGTTGTAGCGGTATGAGTACCCAGTTCGGACCGGCTCCAATGCGTGAGGGCATCCCTATGCGCATTCTACAATATCGAGACGAACGCGGCGTTCGGCGGGTGGGTGTCGTGTATGGGGGAGAGGCGATCGCCACCCTTAGTGGTGAGCAGACAGTCTATGCACTGGCTCTGGATGCTATACGGCGTCAGTGTTCACTTACTCAGGTCCTGTCAGACCAGCCGATCGAACGGCACGAGGAATACCAAATGCTGGTCGAAAGACAGTGCATCCTCCCCCCTCTAGATCACCCAGACCCCGCGCATATGGTAGTCTCAGGCACCGGGCTTACCCATCTGGGCAGCGCGGACGCCCGCGATCGAATGCACAAGGCAGCCACATCTGCGCTTACCGACAGCATGCGCATGTTCCAGATGGGATTGGAGGGCGGCAAACCCAGAACGGGTGAGGCAGCAGCCGCTCCGACAGCCGGCGTCCAGCCCGAATGGTTCTACAAAGGCGACGGCAGCATCATCGTTGCCCCATACGCGCCGATCATCAGCCCGGCGTTTGCACTGGATGGCGGTGAGGAGCCGGAGATCGTCGGACTCTACATCATCGGGCCGAACAGTATCCCTTACCGGCTTGGCTACGCTCTGGGTAACGAGTTCTCGGATCACGTGATGGAAAAACGGAACTACCTGTATTTGGCGCACTCGAAACTGCGCCCCTGTGCCTTTGGCCCGGAGTTACGGTTGGGTACGCTCCCCGAAGACGTCCGGGGCGTGGTCCGCATCTTGCGACGGGGGGCGACGCACTGGGAACGCGAGTTCCTCAGCGGCGAGGCCAACATGTCACACGCACTCAGCAACCTCGAGGCGCACCACTTCAAGTACGCCCAATTCCGCCGCCCGGGCGATGTTCACGTTCACTTCTTCGGCACGGCGACCCTGAGCTTCTCCGATGGAGTTAGCCTGATGCCGGGCGATATTATGGAGATCGAAGCTGAGGAGTTTGGTCACCCCCTGCGGAACTCCTTCGCCATAGACCGAGAGACCGACGCTCGCGTCATAGCTCTGTAGTGGGCAAGTCCGGTATAATGGTGCTGCGCACCTCCCAAGGTTGGGGTACGACCCGTGCGGCGCAAGCTGTGAAGGGACCTGAAGATGGACGATGAACTGCTAACATTGTGGGAAATCCCCAAAGCGAAGGAGATCTTCATGATCGCGGGCTGGCACCAATGGGCGGATGCCGGCGCGATCTCCTCCGGTCTGCCGCTCTACCTGGTCCACAAGACCAATGCCCGCAAGATTGGCGAGATCAAGGATGACGGCTTCTACCTTTTCCAGATCCCTGGTGCCCATCACTTCCTGAGGCCTGAGATTCACCTCGAAGATGGCCACCGGAAGTCGCTCAAGAAACCAACCAACGAATTCTACTACGTTGGAGACGACAAGAAGGGGCTCGTGATCTTCGTCGGCGAGGAACCGCATATGCGTGTCGACCGCTATGCTGAGGTGCTGCTCGATGCAGTCCAGGCACTGGGCGTCAAACGTGTCAGCGCAGTGGGTGGCGTCTATGGTGCCATCCCGTACGATCAGGACCGTGAGGTATCGTGTGTATACAGCCTCCCATCGATGCAGGACGAGCTCAGTCGCTATGCAGTTCGATTCTCCAACTACGAAGGGGGCGCCACGATCGGAACGTATCTCGTCGACGCTGCGGAGCAACGGGGCATCGAGTTCTTCGTATTCTACGCGTTCGTCCCGGCGTATAGCTTCTCCGACGTGTCGGAGGTAGTCCAGGGTCTCAGCATCGAACACGACTTCAAAGCTTGGTACGATGTCATGCGCCGGCTGAACCATATGGCCGAACTCGGGATTGACCTGTCGGAGCTAGAAGAACAGAGCTACGACCTAATGGTGTCGATGGACGCCAAGATCGAGGAGCTCGACGAACAGATGCCCGATCTCGACGTCCGCGCCTATCTGGAAGAGGTGTCCGACGACTTCAGCGCCAAGCCATTTGTGCCCCCGCTCAGCGACGTGTGGGGCAAAGCCATCGGCAATCTGCTTGACGACGACTAGACCGACACCGACTGTGATGTTGGCGTGATCTAGAGCTTATCCCTTCGTCCACACCTCGGGCGCAATGGGTCGGATGGTGCGTTGCAGAAACTCGCGTTTGAGCGCCGGCGTAATCGTGTCGGCCTTAACACGCCGGATGATCTCCACGACGGCATCGACCCTGTACGCGACCATGACCTCGCCCTTAGCGGCAGTTGCCTTCCCCGGATCGCCCACATACATCGCCGGGTACATCGCGTACCAGTCCATCGACGTGTAGACGCCCACCTCCTGCAGCGCCTTGTTGCGCTGTAGGTTGGTGAAAGATCTGGGCGGCACCTGGTCCATCTTCACAAGGTCAGGAAAGAGATGCAGGCCAAAGCTCGTCTCCACTTCACAGGCATGGCCCCATTCCTCTGACTCGAGGAGTGTGTCGACGTCTGGCATGCCGGCGGGATTCGCATCGTACACGATGTAAGGTTTGTCCTTCTCCACCAGCGTCTGCACGAATAGGGGCAACATGTGGCGGTTCCCGCCGTGACCGCTGAGCAGAATGATCTTTGTCAGCCCGTGGCGAGCCATCTCATCACAGACGGCTTCGAGCAGGGCGAGGACCAGATCGCGCCGTATGACGAGCGATCCTGGCAGGTGCGCGGATTCGTGGTTGATCCCATAGGGATAGGTCGGGAAGACAATGGCAGGCTCACGCTCTGCCGCTCTACAGGCCGTCGCGTGCGCCTCGAACATATCGGTTCCGAGGGGGAGATGCGGACCGTGCGGCTCGATGACGGCGATAGGCAGGATCCCCACTCCATCACATTCCGCGACAGCCTTCACAAAATCCAGAGACGTCAGGTTCTCCCATTGCATGGCCACCTCATCATATCCGTACGATCTCAGATGTCGGGCAGGCTAAACACGTCGCCAGTGTCGGCGATCCACTGCGCCAGGCGCGCTTGAAGCTGCTTGCGCTCCGCGCTGAACCTGGTGTTATGAGCCAGGTTGACCATCTCAAAGGGGTCCGTGTTCAGGTCAAACAACAACCACGGCTGACCCTCCAGAACGACGTACTTCCAGCCATCACCGGTGACCACAGCGCGCCACGGCCGATCCACACTATCGCCATGTCCCGTCGGGATTACAGACTGGATGAATGCTGAGTCGGGCAGCTCGACCTGCGGACGGGCGGGGAGCCGAAGTCCTGAGTAATCGTGACCGCGCATCCACGTAGGCTTGTCGATTCCACAGAGGCCAAGGGTCGTCGGTGCGACGTCCACGTGGTTGATCAGTGCATCCGGGCGGCCGGAACGAGCCTCGTACTGGGGGTGAAGACCGCCCAGGACAAACGGTACGCGGATCGATTCCTCCCAGGGAGCAGTCTTGAGAAACTGGCCATGCGACCCATGGCTATCGCCGTGGTCGGAGAAGAAGACAATGTGCGTATCCAGGTCCAGCTCAGCATCGACCAAGACCTGGCGGATCCGTCCGAGATTCCAGTCGAGGTTCTCGATCTGTGCATAGGCGCCGGCTAACTCGCGCCGGGCACGAGCCTGAACCCACGCGACCGGCGGCACGTTGGGGCGGAGTTCGACTTGGCCCGGCGTGTGATGGACCATCCATTCGGGCGGTGCCAGATACGGATTATGCGGTGGCTGCACGGAGAGCACAGCGAAGAACGGCCTGGCGTTGCCTGCTTTTCGATCATCGCCTCGTTCGCGGATATAGCTGATCAGCAGGTCAGTGAGTGCATCGGTCTCGTACCCTGGGAGCCGATAGTGAAAAGCCCCGTCGCCTTCGCCACCATGGACCCAACAGTCCCATTGGCTGTTGTTATTCTCATACCCCACCCAGGAGCGAAAATGGCCGCGTCGCTCTGGAGGAACAATGTAGTTCGCTGCACGACCGTTGCGCTCTTTGAAGCCGCCGAGGTGCCATTTGCCGAAATACGCCGTATCGAACCCATGCTCGTTGAACACATCCGCAATCGTGGGCATGTCGGGCGGGAGCGGGTATTCGTGGCCCGGCACACACTCGTGAGGATACCGACTAGTGAGCAGCGACCCGCGATAGGGACAGCAGAGCGGAAAGCCGGACACGGCACGCTCGTAATTCTGCCCCTCCGTGGAAAGCCGGTCCAGGTTCGGAGTGTTGAGATTTGGGTCGCCGTTACAGCTCAGCGCTTGCGCTCGGTGCTGGTCTCCGAATATCCAGATTGCGTTCCTGTGCTGAAGCTTGGGCATAGGGCGCTCCGTTCGTACGGCCGGCTACGAAGTATCGCAACGTCACTTCATCTCAGTTGAATGCGTCGAGGCAGCCATGGCAGACTGCCTCGACGCACCAATTACGCGTCGGCGTCCTGAGCGATTCGCAGATAGCTTTCGTAACGGGCCCTTGAGATGTCACCATTATCGACAGCCTCGCGGACGACGCAACCGGGCTCACCGTCGTGGTGGCAGCTGAGTCCGAACTTGCACGCGCCCAGGTATGGCCTGAGCTCCGGAAAGCATGCACCAAGCTCCTGACGATCTGTGTGCCACAGCGCCAGCTCACGCATTCCAGGTGTATCGACCACTCCGCCTCCTACAGACAGCGGGACCAACTCCAAGTGCGTTGTTGTGTGACGCCCTTTCCCGATCTTCCCTGTGCTCACCGCGTTCACCTTCAGCCCCAGGCCCGGTTCGATCGCGTTAAGCAGGCTTGTCTTGCCTACACCGGACTTGCCAAGGAGCACCGAGATACGGCCGCGAAGATCATCGCGGAACGCCGTGAGCCCCTGGCCGCCTACAGTGCTGGTCAATGTCACAGGGTAGCCCAGATCCTGGTACAACCCGAGCATATCATCCACAGCACCGGCGTCGACAAGATCCATCTTGGTGATACAGATCCGCGCAGGGATCCCTGCGGCCTCAGCTATGACCAGGTACCGGTCCAGGAGGTGCCACTTTGGCTGAGGGCGTGCCGCAGCGAACACCGCCACCATCTGATCAACGTTGGCCACCAGCACCTGCTCCAGTGGGATCGGCCCAGGATCGCGCCTTGACAACTGGCTTTTCCGGGGAAGGACCTCCTTGATCATGCCAGTACCATCGCCGGCTGCCACGAATGCGACCTGATCACCGATGGCAACTGGGTCGACTACCTCGATATCCTCTACCCGCTGCACTTCGTAGTGACCGAGCGACGCAGGGTCACGCAACGGGTACAGCAGACGTTTCCTGAGCATAGCCGAGATCGTGCAGGGCACAGCTTTCTCGCCAGTCCGGACCATATACCGACCGCGGTCCTTACGAGTGACAAGACCCTGACTCAGCATCACTGCGGAAGCCTGATCGCCCTCAGCGATCAGGCCACCGTCGAGACCAACCTGTAGCGTGTCTTCTACAACAGCAGACATTTGCGCTCTCCTTGCGTAGCCCTTCTCTTCAAATAGCCGGACTCCCGAGCGGAGTACCGGTCAGCTTCGTGGACCATCGCGCACCTCAGCGGACGAGTCACCTGTTCGAGCATCACACACCTCCTCTTGAGAAAAAGAAAAACCACGCGACCCCGGGTGAGATGCACCCCTGATGGTCCGTGGTTTCGCACAACGCATTCATCCTGATGCAGAATCAGGACGTGACAAAGCCACGGACCCAAGTGAGCCCGTGGCTTTGTGGAAAGCCGAATCAGTCGATAGCGGCTAGTCTACGGGGTACAGGCGCACTTGGTGGTCATTGACGACAACAGCGTGTATTATGCTCATCGACATAGTGCGCCTCCCTGTAAGATATGCAGCCATTGTAGACCCGACGCCGCAGCTGTCAAGCGGCCCCCGCTCCGCGCCCAAGGGTCGGTGAAGGCACCTGGGCGCGGAGAGTGCGGATAGATCATTCGAAGCGGAAGCGCCGGGCCGCGATGGCGCCAAAGAGAAGCGCCATACCCAGCAGGACGGCGAGCTGTGGCAGGATGTCAACAAGGGTCCCTTTCTCAGCCATCAGGCGGTAGTAGGCTTCGATCGCGTGGGCGTGGGGTGTGAGCTGAGCGACGGTAGCCATCGGGCCGCCGGACCGGGCTAGCGGGAACTGGCTGATGGCAATCGCGCCGCCCAGGCCTGCGAGCACAAAGCTGAGAATCATGCCCGCGCTATCGGCCTGCTTGGCGCTTTTCGAGAAGCTGGCAACCAGCATACCCAAAGCACTGGCGACCAAACCCAGGATGACCGTCAATAGGATCAGCGCCAACGGCGCCCGGCCCAGCGGCATCCTAAAGGCAATATTGGCGGTGCCGAAGAGCACAACGACCTGCAGACAGACGAGAAGGGTGAAGGCAAGCACCTTACCGGCTATCACTGCGGCCTTGGGGATCGGCGAGGCTAGGAGGCGGCGCAGCGTACCCACCTCGCGCTCGTGCAACAGCGATTCGCCCGCCACGCCCACCACAAAGAAGACGAACATGACTGTGATGCCCGGGAACATATGCGCCAGGAACACAGTGATGCCCCCTTCTACGGTAGCTCCCTGGAGGTCTTCACTGGATACGCGGATGGGTGGGTCACTGCGCAGCTCGTTGATGCGCGTCATGATGACACCCAAGCTCTGTGCAGCAGCCGCACGCTGGGCCTCAGGGTCAGCGTCGTCGAGCAGGCCGGAGTCGCGCAACACCGTGCGCACGCCGTACTGCACCTCGCCCCAGATCGTGACCTCCGAGACCGCCGCCTTCATGATGCCGTTCACGATCTCCGCGCGCTGCGGGTCCGCAGGGTCGAGGATCACGGTGATCTGCGTGGGCTCGTAAGCATCGACCTGTGCCGTGAAATCGGCAGGGATCACGATGGCGGCAGTCGCCCGCCCCTCTGCAACTATCGCTTCAGCCTCTTCCGGCGTCTCAGGCTCGACGACCTCAAGGATAGAGATGCCGTGGAGCGCCTTACTGAGCTCCACACCGAAGGTGCCGGCATCCAGATTCGCCAGCGCAACGGTCAGAAAGATGGGGTTGGCCTCACTGTCGCGGGCCATCTGTGTCTGCATCGTGCCATAGAGCGAACCGACCAGCAGCGGCAGTAGAAAGAGCACTGCCAGGGCGCCTCGCTCGCGGACCAGCACCTGAATCTCCTTGCCGGTCACGATCAGCATTTGGCGAACTCCCGCGTTCCGCATTCTCTCATTCTCCATTCTCTGATTCAGGTTGAGCTCATGAGAGCCTAGTCGAAGTCAAAGCGCCAGAGACCCACAGTGAAAAAGGCCGCGGTGAAGACCAGCAGTGCGACCATCTGCGGTACGACATCGGCCAGGCTGGCACCGCGCACAAGCAGATCAGTGAACGCACTGTTGGCCCAGTAGTGAGGCACAAGGCGCATGACCGGACCAAGGAACCGTTCCAGGAAGAATACGGGGATGAAGCTACCACCAAGGATACCCATCGCCCAGAGAATTACGCCGCTGAGCCCACCGATCTGGTTCTCGGTGCGCGCCAGAGCGGCGATCAGCATACCCAGACCGGAGGAGCACAATGCCATCAGCACGGCGACCAGCACCACGGCGAGCGGCGCATTCCCGAGACTCAGGGGCGCCTGACCCAAGAGAGGCAGAACCAGCACGCCGAAACCGAAGATGACCACTACCTGGATGAGGGACGCGACCACATTGGGCAACATCTTGCCCACCAGCAGCTCGACCTTGGAGATAGGCGAAGCCAGCAGCCTACGAAAGGACCCCACTTTCTTCTCGTCGTAGATCGAACGGGCTGTGGCTTGCGACGTGAGGAAGACAAAAAGCACGGTGAAACCCGGCACGGCTAACTGCGCCGCGGTGGCCTCCTCTTCAACAGTCACAGCGCGCTGAGGAACGCGTGTGACGAGAGATACGAGGGGTCGATTTCGCGAGAGCTCAAACTGCTCCCGGGCCTGCGCGGGTCCTTGCTCGACCGCCAACGCCGCAAAGGCATCGGGCACGTTGGCCATCATCTCGCCCATCTGGCGCAGGCTGGTGACAATCTGGCCTTCCAGGGCCATGTCACGTGCGACCCCTTCAATCACGAGCCGCAACGCTTCAGTTCGCGGGATGTCTGCGTCAGGCCGACTCACCAGATGCAGCGTTGCCTGACGTCCGGCCGCAACGTCATCACTGAAGTTGGCCGGTATATACAGCGCCCGCGCCATTGTCCCCTTGTCGAGCGCTTCGTCGGCCACGGCTTGGTCGATGAGATCAATACGAACGCCACCAGCGGACTCGATGCCTTCGCGCAACGCCCGGGCACCAGGGCCGCGGTCCTGATCGACCACCGGCAATGGCATCCGGGTATCCTGCTGTCCCCCCACCGCTGCCTGCATCGCCCCGCTGAACACCAGGATGAAAATCAGCGGCAAACCCAGGAGCTGGATGAAGACACCCCGATCCCGAAAGAGAATGCCCAAGTCCTTCACAGCGATGTGCAGCACGTTCATCTCAGCACCTCTCAACGGGTTCCGACCCGCGTGGGCTCCAGACTAGTCCCGCAGTTTCTTGCCGGTCAGGTGAAGGAAAACGCTCTCCAGGTTGGGTTCCAGGATCTCCAACGAGGTCAGCATGATGTCGTGGGTGTTTAGGTAACCAATCACGCTGACCACGGCCTGTTGGCTGTGCTCAGTGACGATTTTGATCACGCTGCCCGTGGCAAGAGGAGCGCGTTCGTGCAGGTCCGCCTCGGCACCGGGCGCCGGAGGTGCAGCAACCGACGGGGCCAACAGAACCGCCTCTTTGACCATCGGTAACGCAGCGATGGCGTCCCGCGTGGTTGGATCGGCCCGCTCGACGCCAACATGGATCACACCACCGCCAAGCATCGCGATGAGGTTCTTGATCGTGTCCAGTGCGATGATGCGCCCTTCATCGATGATCGCGGCGCGGCTACACAGCAGCTCTACCTCCTCCATGTAGTGGCTAGTGTAGATGATGCTCATCCCCCGCTCGCGATTGAGCCGCAGAACGCTCTCGAAGATGTGGTTACGGCTCTGGGGATCGACGCCGACGGTGGGCTCATCGAGGAACAGAAGGCGGGGCTGGTGGACAAGCCCGGCAGCAATGTTAACCCGCCGCTTCATACCTCCGGAGAAGGTCTCGATAGCCTGATCGGCACGTTCGGTCAAAGAGACGACGCGCAGCACATCTGCCACACGTTCCTTGAGGTCGCGCCCCTTCAGCCCGTAGACCCGCCCAAAGAACTCCAGGTTAGCGCGGGCGCTCAGAGTAGGGTATAGTGCCAGGTCCTGCGGCACAAGGCCATTCAGCGTCTTGGCCTGCGCCATCTGGGTGCGTACGTCGTAGCCACCGATCCGGGCTGTCCCGGCTGTGGGCGCGAGGATGCCGGTGAGCATGGAGATCGTAGTGGTTTTCCCCGCGCCATTGGGGCCCAGAAGGCCGAAGACCTCGCCTTCCTCCACCTGGAAGCTGACGCCCTTGACGGCCTCAAACTCACCGAACTTCTTGACGAGGTTGTCGACTTCGAGAATAGCAGGCATGCTAGGACTCCTATTGATAGCACACACCGGCTAACTGCGCTCAACGGCACAGCTGGCGCAGCATCCAGACACGAGCACGTCGGCTACTGCGGCAATCGAGTCTTGTCGATCACGAGGACGTCCGCACCCAGCGCGTGCGTCGCCTCGACACCGATGCGCTTACTCTTGGCAACCGGGCCCTCAATGAAGACTTTTCCCAGGTCATACCCGACCACGACGCCGTTGTTATCGATCACCACATCGTTGAGCTCGCCAATCCGCGTCCCGTCCTGGCTCACAATGCTGCGTCCCTTGAGTTGACCGCTTACGCTCAGGCACTGCTCGTGACAAGCCAGCTGTTCCCTGGGCACCGCCGCATCGGCCGAGGCAATCAGGACCACGTCGACACCCCATACCTGGACCGCTCCTGCCGGAATGATCCTGGTTTGGCGGCTCAAGATGCCGCCTTCCTCGAACAGGATCGCGCTGACGGTGCGCGTTGTCGGATCGATCAGCAGATCCTTGACCTTAGCAATGATCTTGCCATCGGTCGCGCTGACAATCGGCTTGTCCTTCAGATCCGCGCCGAGTCGAATGATGGACATCGGGTTTGCCTCCTTTCAGGCAATGGGAATCTTCAAGTGAGCGAACCCCAGGCATCTGGCACCTAGCTTCCGGGTCCCAGCTTCAGGGCAACAGATACAGCACCAACACAATCAGCAGACACAGGGGAACGATGACAACCCATTCGTTGACCTTGAGGAGCTGCGGGAGCGTAAGATCGCCGTAGCCGCCTTTGGTCAAGATACCACCCGACAGTCTTGGGTAGACGACGGCGAGGAGGCCAGAACCTAGCAGGATCCCGGCGAGGCCACCGATGGCAGCATCCAGATAGCCATTGCCGACAGCGCCCGCCACCGTACCCGGGCAATACCCAAGCAGCGCGAAGCCCAGGCCAAAGATCAGCCCACCCACCGCATTCTGCCCCCAGGACCCTGCCTTGGGGTTGATCCGCACCCATCCCAGGCGCTTCATCAGGTGGATGCCAACCATGCCCGTCACGACAGCGGAGAGCATGACCTTGATGACGGTGAAATCCTCCAGAAGGAGTTGCCCGATGATGACATCGTACTGGGTGACACCGCCCTTCTGCAAAAAGAAGCCAAACAAAATACCGAAGACCAGGCCCCAGATCAGGTCAGATCGTGTTGTCTTCATAGCCCCACCTCACGCCAACCAGCCATAGAGGATGGACGCCATGATGATCCCGCCGATGAAGAAGAAGATAGCGGAGATCCACCCCGATACCGCAAGCTGCATCGTGCCGCTGATGCCATGGCCGCTGGTACAGCCATCGGCCCATCGGGCACCAAATCCAAGGAGCGCACCACCCAAAACCGCGACGAGGAGCCGTGGGATTGCGGCGTCGCCAAAGGCTGTCGCCCACCGCGCCGGCACCCACTGCAGGCTGAAGCTGCCGGAGAGAACGGTGGCGATGAAGGAGCCGATCACCATACCGACCACGAGCATCCATTGCCAGTCGATGACAGGCTTGGTCTTCTGGTAGTAGGGCCTGAGCAGCACCTTGTCACCCCGGATCATCTTCTCGATCATTCCCGCAGTGCGGGCGAAGGTCGTCGAACACCCCAACGGTTTCTGGGAGATGAGCAGTGTGAACCAACTCAGGACACCGATGGCGATGCCCACAGCATAGGGAGACCAACGCGGAGACGTCAACCAGTTCATGTCAGGCACCTCTGTGGGTCACTCAACAAAAACGCTGTAATAGCGCGAGCCGTGCGGGTTCACACAGACTGCACAATGCCTGGCATAACCTGCCGCGCTGTAACCCGACATACCGCCTGCCACATTGTGGACTTCCGTGAAACCGTGCTGCTTAAGGATGCTAGCGGCCAGGCTGGAGCGGTTGCCGGAGCTGCAGACCAGGTAAACGGGATCATCACGATGCAGTTCGTCGTAGCGCCAGCGCACGTCGGGGGCGGGAATATTGATAGCACCCTCGATGTGGCCATCTTCGAACTCAAGCGGAGCGCGCACATCGACCAGAACCAGGCCTTGGGTGCCGGTGACTCTATCGTGCAGGTCCTCCGCCGATACGAGGTGGATATCCTCAATTTCCAGTCCGGCGGTCACCCACGCGGGCATGCCGCCGCGCAGATAGCCTACGACGCGATCTATGCCCACACGGCGAGCCCACATTGACGCGGAGGCGGCATCTGCATAGCTGTCCGCAACGAGCAGAATGTCCTTGTCGGTCGGAAGTACCCAGCCAGCAAACGTTGGGAAGTTGCCGTTGAGGTCAATGTGCCACGCGCCGGGAACGTGCAGCCCGGCGAAGGCAGCATACCCGCGAACGTCGACGACGATAGATGCAGAGCTCTCCAGGCGCACCTTGAACTCGGATGGGCGCAACTCCTCCAGAGGGGGCAATTCGGCGACCAAAACCGGTCCCTGGCGGTTGACGTCGCTGCAGCGGCTGAAGTGATCCGGCGCGGGTGGCATTTCGGTCGTGAGGGAACGGATGAATGCGGGTGCATCCGGAATCTGCAGGGCCGTATTGTTGAGCCGCTCATAGCCGATCGTCGTCGAGCGCTTGGCTCCCATTGAGCGCCCGCATAGGGATCCCGCGCCGTGGGCCGGATAGACCTCGCAGTAGTCCGGGAGTCGCTGCACCTTGTCGTGGAGGCTATGGTACAACTTGCCTGCCAGTTCAGCGGCGCGATCAGGGAAGAGGTCCGGTCTACCCACATCGCCCACGAAGAGAACGTCGCCCACAAAGGCGCCGATAGGTGCATCCCCACGAGACCGGTCGGTAACGACGTAGACGACGTGCTCCGGCGTGTGCCCCGGCGTCTCCAGCACGGAAAGTGACATGTCCTCCAGCTCAATCGTGTCGCCCTCGCTAACCGCGACGTGATCGAACGCACACTCCGAGGATTTGGACGCATAGATCTTGGCCCCGGTCTTCCTGGCCAGGTCCATATGCCCGGAGACAAAATCGGCGTGCAGATGCGTCTGCAGGATGTGCGTGATCTCCACACCCAGGTCGCGCGCCGCCTGAATGTACCCATCGACATCGCGCTGTGGATCAATCACCGCGCACGTGGCTTTTCCAGCCAGTAAGTAGGAGCTGTGTGCGATCTTCTCAACGAAAAACTGCTGTAGTAGCATCTACCACCCTTCCCGAACTAACATCTGATCCCCACTCCCTATTCCCCTGTCACGTGCACATGGCCGATCGAATGCTCAGGCTCGAACCCGATCAAGGTTCGCGCCTTGTCATAGCTCACCAGGGTCTCGGTGCCGACGACGGGACGCTTCCAGACCGTTACCCCCGGGAAGCAGTAGGCCACCAGTTTCGCGCTGTCCACGCCGACGGAGTTGTGGCTGTCGTTGACAAAGAGCGGGTGGCTACCCTCATAGTCAGCCATCAGGCCCTTCTCGATCGCCTGGGCAGCATCCAACACGTTCAGGCTGGCCCAGAAGTCGTTGCGCCCAAAGCAGAGCATCATCTCGGGCGGCGGGGGACCTTCACGGCGCATCTTCTCCCAACGCTCCCGCTGTTGCTCCCACGGTTGCTCCTGCAGACGCTCCGCGCGCATCGCGTCCTGGCGCTCGATAACGTGCCGCACGCGGCTCATACGCTCCTCCTCGGGAAGCTGCTCGAGCAGCGCCAGCGCCTCCCGGCGGCGCTCGGCGCCCCGGATCCACCACGATCCGCGTTCGCCGGACAGATCATAGACAGCCGGGAAGCGCAACGCCACACCGGAGATTCCCTCACGCCGCCAGAAGTAAGCGCCCGTCTCCTCCAGCACGCGTTTGGAGAATGAGTACGGGTCTGTAGTGTAGTCAGGGTGCTCCTCATCGATAGGGAAATAGCGGATGGGAAAAGACTTGATACCGTAGTTGTGGCCCAGCGCGTTGATCGAGCTGGCACTGACTACTCGCCTGATCCCCGCGTCCGCAGCCGATCGGTAAACGTTGAAGCTGCCGCCGCAGTTGATCTCGAAGATAACGTGCTCAGGTCCCATTGCAGGTGACGCCAGAGCAGCGAGGTGCACCACGGCGTCGAACTCATCGAACGCGCCCTTGAGGCTGTGGAAATCCGTGATCTCGACCTGACGGTACTCCGCGCCGCGGATCTTCTCCGCAACATCGGGCGCAATGTCGGCCTCGGGTACACGATCCAACACACGCACGTCGTGTCCGTGGGCAAGCAACTGCGCCACCGTCGTCCGTCCGATACTACCAATCCCACCTGTAACCGCAATCCGCATAGTCTCCGCCCTATCCCTTCCCGCTACTCCGAGGGAGTTCCCGGCGGATCAGTGATCCGCCGGACCATCGCCCAAGAGGTTGATTCGGCGCTCGGCGTCGAAGTGTCGATCGAGCTTGAGCGCATCGAACCGCAGAATGACGACTTCGGCCAGGTAGAGCACCTCGGATCCAGGTTCGAGGTGCCCCGCAATCGACCACTCATCGCGGTAGCCCACGGTCATATGCAGGTGAGCCTTGCCATTGGCGATGATCCCGCTGATGCTCGAGACCTCCAGCGGCTTCTCGATCGTGAAGATACGATCGTCGGGCGGGAAGTGGTCGTGCTCGATGTGGTGCATGCGAGCAACCTTTAGAGTCCCGATCCCAGAGACTACCGCGCCATTCCTAATGCCGTGCTCCTTTATCGCTGCCTCGACCGTTTCTAGCAGCAACTCGCCCGGCGCAATGCCGACAGCGACCACTTCGAGGTCGCCTGTATACGACTTCGTGAACATAGCCTTCCCTCCTATCTGACCGTATCGTCGAGCTCCAAGCCCAGCGCCTCGTACTTCCGCCGGCGAGACGCCTTATCGCTGCGCAGCTCACGGTGGGCATAGGTCGCGACGTCGACCGCAATGTCCTGGGGCACAACAATCACACCATCCCCATCAGCCACGACGACGTCGCCGGGGTAGACCAGAACGCCGCCGACCTCAACCGGAATGTCAAAGGCGTCAAACTGCAGCCGTCCCTGGACCATGCCCTGTGAGACCATTCGGGACCAGAACGGCACCTTCTGCAAGATCAGCTCATCAGTATCGCGCACACCGCCGTTGCTGACGAAACCTGCAGCGCCTTTGATGATACCGTCCATGCCGTTATTTGATCCCATCAGCCCGGCGTTCACACCGCTCTGGTCGATGACACAGAAGTCACCCTTTTCGATTGCCGCGATCCATGGGTACGTACAGACGTTGCCGTAATACCAGCCCGACCATGCTGTGTACTCGTCGGGCGTCATCTTGGGCACCTCGCCGCGATAGGGCAAGTAGCGTGCGGTATGAGCGATACCCACGGCCCGCGTACGCCATAATGGGCGGATCTCCGGAATCATCGACCCATAGCTATGGCGCATCATCCAGTCCATTCCATCGCGCACATCGGCGACGCGCAGGTCCGAGTACAATGCTAGCAGTTCCCCACGCTTCGGTTGTGTCATTAGGTATGCCTCCTCTGGTGTTGGCCTGGTTTCTGCCTACATTCCCTTCAGGAACTGGAAGATACGATCACTGCTGCCGGGCAGGCCTTCATGGCCGAAGTCCGGGTAGACGACCATGGACTTGCTGGACGTCACCGCGTTGTAGGCCGCAAACTGGGTCGAGGGTGGGCAGATCGTGTCCATCAGTCCCGTAAACCAGAGCACCTCAGCCTGGGTCCGCGATGCAAGATGATGGACGTCGATATAGCCCAGTGCCGTGAAGATCTCGTCCTCGCGCGAGTGGGTGGGATCGAACTTGCGGAAGTACTCCCGCAGCTCAGCATAGGCGTCCTTGTCCTGGTCCATGTCCCAGACTCGCTTGTAGTCGCTCAGGAAAGGAAACACCGGCGCCGCCCGCTTGATCCGCGGCTCCAGTGACATACATGCAACCGTCAACGCGCCGCCCTGACTGCCCCCCGTAGCCCCGACTCGCGTTGGGTCCACTTCATCCAGCTCCATAATGATCTTCGCCAGCTCGGCAGTGTCCAGGAAGATATCGCGGAAAAGCAGCTTCTCGGGGTTGCCAGCAAGGGCGTCGTCAAGCCCGCGGATGATGTGCCCTCGTAGCGTCCAACCCTGGGTCCCTCCAACGTCTTGAGAGAGCCCACCCTGCCCGCGGCAATCCAGCGCAGCGACCACATAGCCCTCTGCGGCATAACCCAGCTTGTCGGTCCAATCGCCAGAGTCGCCAGAATAGCCGTGAAACATCAGCACTGCGGGCGCGGGTCCCGTCAGCTTCCGCGGGCGTAGCAGCTTGGCGTGGACACGCGCACCGCCTACACCGGTGAAGTACAAATGGAAGCACTCGGCAAAGCTGGTCTGATAGTGCGCAGGCACCAACTCAACGGCGGGGTTCAGTGCCCGCATCTCGGCAAGGCTACCGTCCCAGAAAGCATCGAAGTCCGCTGGGCACGGGTTCATGCCGGTGTACGTCTTGAGCTTCTCGAGTGGGTAATCGAACGTCAATGGCATCCTATCATCTCCTTAGAAGTCTACCTTACGCTGCGCCGCGTCCAGCGCAGGCCCCACGGGGTCGCCGTTCTGGATCGCGAAAATCGCACCGCTGAACGCCTGCATCGCTATGCCCCATTTGGACCATAGGGGGCCTTCCGGATTGAGACCCATCCCGATCATCCGCGGCACCGAGACCCGCCCGACTTCGCTTAGCTCGGCATCAACAGATCTGGCGCCCTTCAGCTCAGCCAACGACTGTCGCAAGGGTATCAACATAGGCGGCGCATACTGGCTGATGAACCGAACCCACGCCCAAGCTGCCTCGTGGTGCAGCGTCTGCGATGAGATCGCGATGCCGTAGGCTGTGCCGATCGTCACCGGATTAGGCCCGTTCGGGATCGGCGCCACGCCAACATCCAGGTCCTCACGCCAGCCCTCCACCTCTGAGAGCCATCCCATCCACATCGCATACCGACCAGCCTCGATGCCACTCTGGGGATACGGAGCGGGCCTATCTCGTGGTCCGGGCGCAACACCGTGGCGATGAACCAGGTCCGCGTACAGTTGAAGGCCGGTCACATTGTAGGGATCGTTGATCTTCAGTGTGGTAGGGTCCTCAAGATTGTCGAAGAGACGCCCGCCATACTGGTACATAAAGACCATAGGCTCATACATCGCGAGCTGCCCGGTCTGATAGTAGGCATATCCGAACACGCCCTCAGCAGCATGCGTCAAGCGCAGGGCACGATCCAGAAACCCGTCCCATGTCCAAGCAGCGTCGGGATACGGCACCTGAGATGCGTCGAACAAGTCCCTGTTGTAGACCATGACAAGCATATCGGCCATATACGGGATGGCCCAGCGCTTCCCCTCCGTACTCAGCAAGTTTACCCCGGCAGGATAGAACGCATCCAGTGAGAAATCGGGGTCGTCCGCAATCCATGTACTGAGGTCGATCGGGATTCCCTGCTCGATAAGATTGGTCAGAAAGAACTGGGGTACGACCAGCACATCGGCCTCGCCAATGCGCTGGAATCCCACCACCTGCGGCGAAACGAGCTCCACGGTGATGTTCTTGTTCTCCCTTTGGAATGCTTCTACCAGCGGTTCGTAGTAGCCTGGATCACCCGGATAGAAGAAACGCAGGGTCACAGGCTCCTTTGCAGCGATGAACGAGAAGTCGCTGCAGCCCGCCGCAAGCACAACCAAGCACGCGAGTGCCAGCGTCTGCCGAATGGTTGTCATCCTCCAGCCTTCGCGCGTACTGCAGTTCATCCGCATCCCTAGAGCAGTGATCAGTAACCGGACTTGGTCTGTGCAGCGGTGAGGGCCATCTCCGGCGTGGCCTCGCCGCTGCGGATCTGCGCCAGGGCTTCAGCGAACGCACCCAGCGCGGCTTCGAACCCCAACAATTCGGGATTCACCAGGATCGCATCCGCCACGGCAGCACGCGAAGCTTCGGCGATGGCGATGCCCACGGATTGCTCGAACTGCTGTGATTGAGCCAGCGAGATCCGGGTCGGCATCGCGAAGGGCGGCTGCTGTGCGCTTAGGAACTTGATCCACAGCCACGCCTCTTCGGGATGTTCGGTCCCCGACACGATGAAAAGGCCATCGGCCACAGCCAGCGTGCCGGCCGTCACGTCCGCCGGCATAGGCACCATCCCCCAGTTCATCCGCCACGGCGTCGGCCATTGGGTACCACCGCGCTGCGAAACCATCATCGACCACATCGCAAAGCGCTCGTCGAAGATCCCGGCCCAGGGATACGCACGCCCGGACCGTTGGGCCTCTTCTTGGGTTGGCGCGATGTGATGGACGTGGATGAGACTGGCGTAGAACTCCATCGCCTCGATGTTCAATGGATCATCAAGCGTCGCCCGAGACGGCGCGTCAAGGCTATCGAAGATGCGCCCGCCGTGCTGGTAGATCATCATCACCGGTTCGTAGATGCCGAAGTCATCCGCATACTGTAGGGCGTACCCGTAGACGCCGGCCTCTGGGTCGGTCAGGTCCAGAGCGCGATCCAGAAAATCTCCCCAGGTCCACCCTATCTGCGGATAGGCAACGCCATAGCGATCGAAGAGGTCCTGGTTGTAGAACATCATCATCATATCGAGGCCAAACGGCAGCGCCCACTGGCGACCTTGGCTTCTGAAGACATTCAGGGCAGAAGGGTAGAAGTCGCCTATGCCAAGGTCTTCGCTCTGCTCGATGAAGGAGGACAAGTCGATGAATGCACCAGCCTGCGCGTCCTGAGGCAGGTCAAACTGCGATGCGAGGAATGCATCAACACCCTCAGTCCGCCTATCGGTGGTCAGCTCCACAGTTATATGTGGATTCAGATCGTGGAACTGCTGCGCCCACTCCGCATAGGCGCCTGTTGGATCTTGCGGATGCGCAAACGTGATCGTCACGGGATCAGGCGTGGCAACCAGCTCACCACATCCGGAAACAAGCGAGGACACAAGGCTAACCGCCGCAATCAACCCCGCGAATCCTCGCCTCGTCATAACCCCTCCCAAGGTATTGGCACCCCCGCCTGGGTGCGTTCATTCAGTTTTTACGTCCGCCAGCAAGTATAGGGGGCCTCAGTGCCCATGGCAAGTCTAAGTAGTATAATGCGCCCTGGCGGTGCCGGCCGACCCGGTGTTGTAATAACGGCCTGGTGTAGTATACCGGCAGCACTGCGGGGGTGCTGGGGCTCCCGCTGGTCCCCAAACCAAGCAGGAAGGATACATCCGATGCCACCACAGGCCTCCGAACACACGGCCTCCGAACCTAGGGGCACCCAATCCCTTGATCTTGACTTTGTCCGCAGTCAGTTCCCGGCCTTCTCCGAACCGAGTCTCCACGGATGGGCCTTCTTTGAGAACGCGGGGGGCTCCTATGCCTGCGGCCCGGTCATCGAGAGGCTCGACCGCTATTACAGGGAAACGAAAGTCCAGCCCTACGGCAACTATCCTGCATCCATGCGCGCAGGTGCGGAGATGGACGAAGCCTATTCGCGCCTCGCAGGCTATCTGAACGTCGGGGAACACGAAGTGCACTTCGGCCCTTCCACGTCGCAGAACACCTACATACTGGCGCAGGCCTTCCGAGGCATTCTAGCAGCAGGTGACGAGATCATCGTCACTAACCAGGACCACGAGGCGAACTCGGGCAGTTGGCGCCGGCTCGCCGAGGTGCGTCTGCGCACACCCATGCCGACGGGCGTGGTCGTTCGTGAGTGGCGCATCGATCCGGAAACGGGCATGCTCAAGCTTGACGATCTGGACGCGCTCTTGACCGATAGGACACGCCTCGTCGCATTCCCACACGCCTCCAACGTTGTGGCTCACGAAAATCCGGTCGCTGAGATCGTGGCACGGGCGCACGCTTTCGGTGCTTGGGCGATCGTGGATGGCGTTGCGGCCGCGCCCCATGGCCTCCCCGATGTCAGCGCGCTGGGCGCGGACGTCTACCTGTTCTCACTCTACAAGACCTACGGACCGCATCAGGGGCTGATGGTAGTCCGCACCCCGCTGCTCGAGGCGCTTCCGAATCAGGGCCACTTCTTCAACGCAGAAGTCGCGCGCAAGAAGCTGATCCCGGCCGGCCCCGACCACGCGCAGATCGCCGCCGCCGCCGGTATCGCCGACTATCTCGACGCCGTATACGCGCATCACTTCGTCGATGCCGCAGACGCCGCCGAGCGGGGTCGCCGGATCCACACACTGTTTCGCACCGCCGAACAGGCACGCGTCGCGCCGCTTCTGGATTGGCTCAGCCACAGGGATGGCGTGCGGCTCATCGGCCCCGCCGACCCTATCTTGCGAATGCCGACGGTCGCCATCACCTCACGCAACCATCCGGCCCCGTGGCTAGCGCGACAGTTGGCAGAGCACGGGATTATGGCTGGAAGTGGTCACTACTATGCAGCGCGCGTGCTTATGGGAATGGGCATCCCCCTCGACCCAGGCGTCCTGCGCATGTCGTTCGTGCACTATACCAATGACGACGAGGTGGCGCGTCTGATCGAGGCACTCGACCAAATCCTATAGAGCGACTACCCGGAGGTGGTTTCCCAGAGCCGCGCCATCGCGATCAGGGGATTGTGGCCCAGATAGTCGCGGCAGGGCGTGTTGTAGGGTGTATGCGGCTTGCGCTGGAGGGTCATCGGGTCGCCCCCGTGGGGATGGTAGAACTCCCAGATCGTCCCGGTGCGCTCGAACTGCGCGGAAGCCTGGTCCAGAGCCCGTTCCAACAGCAGGCGTGCGGCATCCGTGCGACCATATCGGAGGCAGCCTCGCGCCGCCCAGTAGGTCATGCTGTTCCAGGTAGGACCACGCCACATCCGCAGCTCGAAGGCCGGATCAACCACACCAACCGTCGCGATCGGGTGCGGCGTGAAGAAACGCTCCGGGTTCAGCAGGTTCTCGTCGATCACCCGGGCAGCCTGCGCCTCCGTTGCCGCCCCTACAGCGAGAGGCCACATCCCATCGAACGCCAGCGGGCGCCGTCCCTCCTCCGCAGCAGGATCCTGAACGCTCCAGATGTCGTGAAAGAAGCCCGTCGCCTCGCAGAATAGACGACCCTGGATAAACTCACGCAGCCGCCGTGCGCGAAGCGCTAAAGCCCCTCCGCCGTTCTGACGGGCGCCCACGCCCAGAAGCGTCCCCCACGCATCTGCCAGGACGTAGAGCGTGTAGAGGTGCGACGTCGCGTCGACGCAGGCCATAGGGCCGGGCTGAACATGGTCGAAGCGGATACCCTCATCGACACCACTCTCCCAGTCGAACGTCAAGATGTCCGAGTAGTAGAAGCCGTCAGGCTTGGCCTTGCGATGTGTCTCGAACCAGCGGATCTGGCGCAGGAGCGCATCGTAGGTCCGGGCGATGATCCCAGTGTCGCCCGTCACGTCGGCGAGCTCCTGCACAGCGATCGGCCACACAGGCGGGTGTGAGATCCGATTGCTCCACCGTGGCTTGTCGCGCGTCGGGTCATCGGCGCGAGGCATCCAGACGACACCGGGCAACATGCCGTTCGCAGCCTGCACCGAAAGATCGTTGAGGAGTTGTCTCCGGGCGTGCTCGGGCTCGTCGGGCAGTACGTCAAGCGCCGCGTGGACAAGGTCCCAATGCCCCAGCGCCGGTCCGTAGCAGTACCCCGGGCCGATCTCCTCCCAGGAGTGTGGGAAGGGAGCCTGAGGCTGATGAGTCGAGCGCTCATGGAGCTCGGCAACGTAGGCCAGCATAGGGCGCCAACTCGGCTTCCCGAGAGTGGTCACTGCAGCACGCAACGCCAGAAACACCGCTATGTCACCCTCCCTCAGTCCGCCGACGATTTGCAGCCCGGCGGTTAGTGCCGGCACGACCCCGCGCCTCGGCGGCAGTCAGGCCGAGAACCGTGATTTCGCCCAGAGCGTATCCCAACGCCAGTGGAATCAGATGGCTGTGTTCGAGGCGGACCGCATACCAGACTGCAACGCAGGCGTAGGCTCCAAGCACCAACTCGCCGACCCACGTGGCACTGATCCGGGGTCGGTAGGCGGATCTCCGCCAATCGCCAGAGCTGCCCGTGATCTCAAACTTCGGCGTACGCACGAAGGTCCCACCCCAATGGGTGAGTCCCTGGAAGACCGCCAAGGTCAGGCTCCAGGCCAGGCCCATCCACACGAGCAGCAGCGCCGGATAGGCAACGACGCGCCGCAGCCAGTCGCGGTGGAAATGCATCTGGCCCAGGACGTAGAGCAGTGAGGGGACTGAGGCCAGCGCACCCAACCAGATCGTGTAGTCGGCGAATTTCGGATTCGTCAGGACCATCGGCAGCGTCAGCAGGATCATCACCAGCAGTAGCGGTTGGTTGGCATAGCCGCTCAGATGCAATAGACCCATGGCCTTCTGAACCAAGCTCAGTCGCCGGGAGCGCACGATCGGACCTGCAAGCTTGCGGAAGCATTGGAAGGCTCCCTTGGCCCAGCGCTCTTGCTGCGCCTTGAAGGCCGTGACCAGTGGCGGCACCTCTGCCGGAACGACGACATCGGATATGTAAAGGACGCGCCACCCCTGCAACTGGGCCCGATAGCTCAGATCCAGATCCTCCGTGAGCGTGTCGGTCTGCCACCCCCCGGCATCGACGATGGTCGCCTTCCGCCACACACCCGCCGCGCCGTTGAAGTTCGTGAGCAGTCGAGACTGAGCACGCGCGATGTGGTCCACCGAGTAGTGCGCATCCAGCACCAGTGCCTGAATGCGCGTCATCAGCGAGTAGTCAGCATTCAAGTGCCCCCACCGCGCCTGGATCATGCCCAAGTCAGAGCTAACCATGAAATAGGGCACCGTCTGCCGCAGGAAGCTCGCCGGTGGGCAGAAATCCGCGTCAAAGATCGCCAGGTACTCCCCGCGCGCGACAGCCGTTCCCGCAGCTAACGCCCCTGCCTTATACCCGCGCGGCGCACTGCGGCGTAGGACCTCGACCCGCACGCCCTGATGTCGTAGGGTTGCCGCCTCGGTATCCACCACAGACACCGTCGCATCGTCGGAATCATCGAGAATCTGGATCTCCAACCTATCCTGAGGCCAGTCCAGCGAACCGACGGCCCGGATGACCCGATGCGCAACGTGGTGCTCGTTACGCATCGGGATCTGCACTGTGACATAGGGTAGGTGCTCCTCCACTACAGCGGGGAGCAGCGGTCCCACATCGCGGCGGTGGCGCAGGTAGAGCACAATGAGCACCAGCACGTGCAGGGCATACAGCGCCAACCCCGCCAGCGTCGCGGTGTAGAGCACCCTGACGAGCCAGGTCATCTCCCAGTTAGCCCAGGCTTCTCAGCCACTCCGCTGAACGGTGCACCGGCAGGCGATACCCTCGTTCGGCGCCTGGGGCCAGCAGCGGTTGGCCGAGATACACGCGGAGCGCTCCTGCCCCGCTTCCATGCGTCGGGGCAAATCAGGCTCGGAGATCAGGGGCCGGCATAGGGACACGAAATCGGCATCGCCAGACTCCAGTACGTCCTCCATCACCTGCCGCGAACGCAACCCGCCCACCAGCATGATCGGCAGGCGCGTCACTTCGCGGGCTGCTCTGGCCAGGTCGCGGAAGTAGGCCTCATCCTCTGGATTCCGTATGCGCATACGGCTGCTGGTATTGCCAATGCCGCCGCTCACCTCGACGCCGCACAGCCCCATGCTCTCTAGCTCAGCCACGACCGACTGGCTTTCCTCCAGCGTGAGGCCATCCTCCACGCCGGTTGCGACTGCGGTTCTGACCGCATCCACCATTCCCAGCTTGATGAAGACTGGGTAATCCGGTCCGGTAGCATCCTGCACTGCACTGCAGATCTCGCGCAGGAAGCGCATACGCCCAGTCAGATCGCCGCCCCAACTGTCCGAACGCCGGTTGGTGAAAGGCGACAGGAACTGGTTGATGAGATAGCCGTGGGCTCCGTGGAGCTGCACCGCGTCAAAACCTGCCTGCCTGGCTCGGCGAGCAGCGTGAGCGTACGCGCGGATCACCTGCAGAATCTCAGCTTCCGTCATTCCGCGAGCGGGCTGCTGAAGATAGTCCGCAGTGATGTCCGACGGCGCGACAGGCTCAGGCACGGTCTCAGAGCTGCACTGCGCCCCGCCGTGGTTGATCTGGGCTGCGACACGCCCGCCAGCCGCGTGCACCGCGTCCACTACCGTTGACAGATCACCAATCAGCTTGTCATCATAGATCCCGGTCATCTCGGGATGGCACTTGCCACCGGGATCAACATACAGATGGCCCGAGATGATGAGGCCCACGCCACCGCTCGCGAGCGCTTGGTAGAGCTGAGCCAGCGCAGGCCGCGGGCGACCCTCATCATCGGCCATGCGCTCCGCCGTGGCGGAGCGCACAATGCGGTTGGGCAGGGAGAGCCGGCCCAATGATCCGGGCGAGAACAGATCAGTCAAAATACCCTCCAAACCTACTCTAGAACTAAGGACCGTACATCTCCGCCAAATAGGCGACGAGTGTATCGACCTCGGCGCTGCTCAGTTGCGCGCCCTTTGACACCATGCTCCCAACGATCTGCTGCCATTCCGCCGCGGTCTTGCTCTCGCTCGTGACACGGTCCAGAGTGTGGCACTGCGTGCAACGGTCCTCCAGGAGCGCTTGCCCAGCGGGTGTGTCGACTCCAGCCGCACCTCCGTCAACAGCCGCCTCGTCCCCGCCACACCCCACGGCGAAGACCGCCAGCCCAATCACCAATGCAGCTAACCCATACCTTAACCACCACTGCTTCGCCATCCCTATCCTCCTGTTTTGGTCCGCCATGCCGTCCGATATCCATCCATTTCCACTCACCTGTGGCCTTCAGGCCAAAAGAGTATACCCGCGATAGGCCTAACCGGCGCCAGCCTTCCACAGCCCAACGGGCGGCGGTGGCACATCCACCGGCATCCCGCCGTTGCGAAGCGACTGCGCGGCGCAGACGCCTGCAGCCACGCTCATCCGGCCCGCCAGTGGCGTCGCCACCGGCTCCTTTCCATCGAGGCACATATCGACGAAATCGTTGCAGATCACAGGATCTGCTCCCCCATGTCCGCCCCTCGCCTCTTTGACCTGGTAGGTCCGATCGGCCAGCTCGCGCCAAGTGTTGCTCTGTCGGGTCTTCACGCGCACCGTCATCTCGGGCTCGGAGTTCTCCACGCGGCCCTCGGTGCCGATGAAAGTGTAGTTGCGGTGGTAGTCGGGGGTGAAGTGACACTGGAGATAAGCCGCCTTGATACCGCCCTCGAGCTCCATAATCATCATCTGGTTGTCCTCGACGTCGATCTCCTTCCGGAAGGCGCATTGGATCAGCCGCCCATGCGTCACGGCTTCGAGGCACGTCTCGCGCTCATCACACTCCGGGCAGGTCAGATCGTTGGGCTTGTCACCACCGAAGTAGTCCAGGCTCCCGAAGGCCGACGTGCGCCGCGTGTAGCGCCCAGTGATCCAGTGAATGACATCGATATCGTGTGACCCCTTCTGCAAAAGCAGCGAGGTTGTGTTCTCGCGCGTGCCATGCCAATCGTGGTAGTAGAAAGGCCCACCCATTCCCACAAAGTGACGCACCCAGACCGCCCGAACCTCACCGATCACGCCGGAATCGACGATCTCCTTCATCACCCGAAACATATTCATGTAGCGCATGTTGAAGCCAACCATCAGGCGCTTGCCCGAGCGCTGCCAGGCGTCGAGGATGCGGTCGCATCCCTCGATCGTGATGGCCAGGGGCTTCTCACAGAAGACATGTTTTCCCGCCTCCAGCGCGGCAATCGCGTGCTCCTCGTGACAGTAGTCCGGCGAGGTGACCGCCACCGCATCCACATCGTCACGTGCGAGCATGTCACGATAGTCTGTGGTGATGAACGGTTCTCCGCCATTCGCAGACCGGAAATTCTCGAGGAAGTCCTCGCGGATATCTGCTCCCGCCACGACCACGGACCGCCCGTCCGGCTGGTGCCAGTGACGCCATAGCCCACCCCGACCATTGACCCCAATCATGCCTATCTGCAATTGAGTTGCCATCCAGCTCCCTTCGCTTGTACCCTTCAGAGCAGATGAGTAGTAGCCTTTGCCCGTTTGCGCCCTATCTGGTCCGCAGCACCACGACCGACCAGGCGACCACGGACACAGCGCCAGTGAATGTCAGCGGCACCCATGCACCCTCCGGCGTCAGCTGCTCGACGGCCCTGAAGCCTGCCAACGCCGGTCCGTCAAGCCTTGCCAGACCATCATCGGCCGACAGGTTAGCGATCGCGACAAGCATCTCCTCGCGCCCGGGCGAGGCAAATACCTGCGGCACGAGGTTAACGCCCTCAAAGACACGTAACGGCAACGGCCCCTTGGCCACCCAGGCTAGCAGAGCCGCCCACTGATCTCGACGCGCCGGCTGCAAGAGCGCCGGGTGTACTGTCGTGATCTCAAACGGCAGCAGCCCAAGGCGATCACCATTGGCAAGCTCGAGTGCAACTGTCGCCGGACCAAGCGTGACCCCATCGAGACCGACCCACTCCGATAGCACTCTGCACGCTGTGGCGCCAGTTAGGGTCCAGGTATGCGGCCCGAGCTGAGCCGCGTAATGGCGCACCGGGAGGCAGGCTCCATAGTGCCCCTCGTTCATCGGGCCCCTGGCGAAGACCTCGTTGACCCCAGGCGGCGCTGGGAGCACATCGAGGATACCCAGACGCTCGCCCCACCCCTGCTCCAGGAGCCCACGCACCGCTAGCGGCGTCAACACGACTCCCTCCTGCAGCGCACTCGCGATGGCATAGCGATCGGTATAGGCAGTATCGCCCGCCCATAGATGCGGCGCATCGTACAGCGTGCCGACAGGGAGGCCCATCCGCGACAGGGCCAACTCCCATGGACGGGACTCCACCAGAGTCATCAGACTGCGGTCAGCTGCCTTCCCGGCGTCGACTGGCTTCCCGGTTCCAACCGCCCACTTCTGAGCGGCCCCGACCGGCATTGTCTCAGCCACATCCTCGCGCCCCTCGATGCCGACGCCGATGCGACGCTTACCACGGCGCGCGAGTGCTAGCGCCTGCAGGAAGGGCTTCTGCGACCTGAGAAAGGTGGCATAGTCCTGCCCTACGTCGCCCGATTCCGAGCGGCGGCTGCCCGCTTCCGAGCGGCTCCGACCAGCGTCGAAAGGCATCGTACCGCTGAAAAGGTTCAAGCTCAGGTCGTGTGTCCCCGCCAGGACATTGAGCGCGAGTTCAAGCGCCAGGATGCGCCGCGACTTCTGGAACGGCGAATAGGGGTGGTTCTCGATCTCAGCGACAACTCGCACATCGCTACCGAGGTAGGCGACCTGCCGTGCGACGTCCTCGGACTTTGCGAGGACGGCACCGGGCTCCCAGTCATGCCAGAAGCCTGAGCCTGGACGCAGGAGCGGCGCCGATCCGGAGAGGATCCGCAACAAGCTATCCACTCGACGCCCTTCAGCGTTGTGTATCGCAGTTCCCACACTCATCAGGCCGATCGCCGGCTCGGGGGCAGAACGCGCGTATGAGCTACCGCGGACCGCAGACGCGACCTGCGCCGCCAGTCCTTCGATCGCTGAGGACTGAAGGCCGAGCCACGTCTTGCGCAATGCCGTTCTGACGGCCAGCGATTCGCCATCCTCTGCCAGAGCCACCGCCAACTGTTCACGCGTCCACGCCCTCCCGGTGCGCGTGGCCATCTCGGACAGATGCAAGGGACAGAAGCAGGTCATTGCTGGCACGTCGTGATAGAGGAACCGCACATCGTCATCAACCCAGAGAACATCAGCGTCGCACTCAGCCGCCCAGGTGTAGAGCTGCCGGATGGTGTCCAGGAATGCCGGGTCGAGAGGGCACGCCGTTGACCGAGACCGGTTGCCATCCGCATCGACCAGGAACTGGAACGGGAAGTCCTCGGGCCGTCCTCCGCCGGCGTCAACGTGGCCCATCGTGATCATCACGTTGATGTGAACCTCGAGCCCGGCTTCTCGGAATCGCGGCACGATCGCCTTGAGCCGTTCAAACCTTAAGCGAAGCACATCCAAGGATAGCAGAGCCGGATCGATGTCGTAGCTCGCCTCGAAGAGGAGAACGCCATCGATCCCTGCCTCGTGCGCGAATTCAATCGCGGCTGCGACACCCGGGTCCGTCGCGATCGCCGGATGGTACAGTCGCAGTAAGTACCGCCCTATGGTAGGCACGACGTTATCCCGCCCCATCCGCGCAGGTGCCCAGGCCGAGAGAACTCCCAAGCTAGCACCCAGCGACACATCCGCAGGCCGGTTGCCCCCCTGCGCCTCAAGGTACGTGAGCGTAGGTCCGACCAGATGCAGATTGTTCAGCAGAGGCTCGGTGTAGCGAATCGCACCGTAGTAGGCGAACTCTGCATGGTGCCGCTGACTGATGTGGTTGTTCCAGTCGATCCCCTCTGTCAGAAATCCAAGGGGACCGTAGTGATGGTGAGCGATCGCCCCTAGCGTCGCCAGAGCCACATCGCGGTACCCGACATCACCGCACTCCAACCACGCGTCCAGATGCGCCTGCGCGACCTCGGCATTCTCCCAGAGGTAAGCCGTGTCCCAGCTCTGTTCCATCCAGAATAGGCCCTGGGTCACGACGCCGTGCTCGTCCTGATCCATCCGGAACCGCGCCATCGCAGGCAGCGCGACGTCATAGGCAAATCGTCGCCACTGCGGTTGGCCCAACACGTCCGCGCCCTCGCGAAGGACGCGGAAGGCGACGGCATAGGCGACATTCTCGTGATCGTCGTAGGTATCGTGGTTGATGCTGCCCCAGAACCCACCGGCGGAGACGAAGGCCTCACCCAGCTGTGGGGCTAGATCGTGACGACCAAGGCGGGTCCAGAGCTCGAGGAGGAATAACCCATCGGCGCTGTGATCGTGGATAACGTCCCTGCCGCCCTCCGGACTTAGGGGATAGGGCTCACCCTCAAGGGTGATACGGCGTGGGACCCAGCCGTTGGGGAGCAGCGGAACCTTCGTGGCCAACCAGCTACCGAGGCGATCCGCGGTTCGGCGGAGCGCTGTGGCGTGAGCTGAGGACTTCCCCCAGGCTTCCAAGAGATCGGCAAGCTCCAGCATCTGCACGCCGACCCTGGCCAGCGACCCCGGACAGAGCCAGTCATTGCTATGCGTGTAGTTCAGACAGAATCGGCCCTCAGCCAGGTTCCAATATGGCCAGATGAAGCCATCTGGACGCACGAATCCGTCGTCCAGCACGTGGTCGGCCATACTGAGCGCCTGCGAGAGTATCTGCTCGTCACCCAGGAAGCGGGCCCAACGGGCGATGAGACAGGCCCCACCGATCGCGTTGGACGCCCATCCCGGGCCCTCCAGGTCGCCGAAGTCATGCCAGTGCATTGCGTCGCCGTTCGGATCGACAAAGGTGGACTTGGACCGCAGATTACGGCCCACGGGCTCCAGACAATGGAGCGCGAAGTGCACGGACGCGTTGGCGCTGGCAAAGAGCAGTGCGTTTAGGGCGTGGTGGCTCTTTCCGGCATGGTCAGGGATGGCCATTATGTCCTCTAGGTGAGAGAGAATGGGCCTATTACAGCACAAAGAGGCACGCAGGCAAGGCGCTTCACGGCGTAGACGACTCACCTTGCGAAGGATGCTGGACCTTCGCGAGGCTCATAAGCAGTGCCGCACCAATGGCGCCGCGGAACCCTTCGCAGAGTCCTGAACTCTGGTCGGTGCCGACCGGAGTCGGTGCCGACCGGAGTCGGTGACCTTGCGAAGTGTGGATGCTACCAGCTCGGGGGGATCGGCCACCAGGCCGGCTTGCCTGTCGCAGCCTCATCCCAGGCATCTGCCATCGCCTCAATGGAACGCTCGGCAGGTGCGATGATGTCGAATCCGCGCCATTCCCCCGTACGCGAGCCTGGTAACTGCACCTGCGTGTTCCGGCAGTACTCGTACCAGTCCTTGAAGGTATGCCACTGCACGTTGACGCCGTAGCGCCCGGGCCGCTGCTCCATCGGCGACATCGGCTCCACCGTGTGGCACGAGTTGAGGATCTTCAGCTTTGAGTGCGGGTACGTGTCGTAGATCGTCTGCGCGAGGGCGATGGACTCCTGGAGCGCAGCTTCGTCCTCACCCGGTAGATTCAGCGAAAAGTACACGATGATCGGGACGTTGTAGAGGTTCACCTCGTCCAGTGCGTTGAAAAGCTCAGCATCGCCATAGCGCTTGCCGTTCAGGCGCCGCACATGCTCCGATCCCGAATACGGGTTCAACGCCACGCTCGAATGCTCCATGTCCGCGGTGCGCACAAAATCCCGCATAAAGCCCGATGGGGGAAGCTGGAAGAACTCGTTATAGAGCCCGATCTTGATGCCCTCTTTGCGGATCGTCCGGAAGAGGTCCTTCCAGTACCGTTCGCCGAGCGCCGCGAGGTCGTACGAAAAGCACACCTGGATCGCGTCATGCTCGATCAGTTGCTTGATCTGACTCACGACCGTCTCCACGGGGACCGGCACGACACCGTTCCGTCCGGCAATGGCCTTGTGCGCGCTCTTGGCCCCCCCACAGTAAGAGCACTCATAGTCGCAGCCGCGGGCTGTGGTAATCCACCGACCACGGTATCTGCTGACATCCATACCCTGGCGCGCATCTTCGGCCAACTGCATATCGATGACCAGATACTCGTGGACGAAGTAGTCGTCCTGGTGCTCCAGCCAGTCGAGGTCGATGAAGTTGTAACGCGCGAAGTCCTCAGGCGACGCGCAGAACGTCCGCGGGTTCTCGACAACCTGCCCCCCAGGCCGACCACCTCGCCTGTACGTCAGATTCGGCACATGGGACAGATCGGGCAGGGCACCGGGCCGAGTCTCCGCGATCAGCGCCTTGGCCAATGCAAGGAGCGGAACCTCAGCATCACCGCGCAGCACGAAATCCACCTCCGGATAGTCACGGATGACCTCAGCCGCAAACGCCGACGCTGTCAGCCCTCCCATGATGACCCAAGCGTTTGGCAGCGCCCGCTTGGCGTACTTGGCAACACTGATGGCACCATAGCTATGCTCGTACCAGTGCAGGTCGATCAGCACCAGTCGCGCCTGCTGCTGGCTGGAGAACCAGTCAGTGAGGCTGAAATCGAGGTTGATCCTCTTCTCCATCGGGAAGTTGATGCCCTTGACGGGGATGCCGTTATCCTGGAGCATATTCATCAGCGCAGGCACACCCATCGGGATCAACCCGTAGGGACGGCCGAATCTCCGGCGCACCGGTGAGTCATAGAGTTCCACCGCCTGCTTGGCAGGGTGGACGTACAGAGCTAGCGGCAGCGGACTGCCGGGCTGCAGCGGACTGCCGGGCGGCAGCGGACTACTTATGGGTACTTCGCCCACGACATCCTCCTAAGTTCGAAATCCGAGCCCTCTCCCCGGCCCTCCCCCGGCCATCGGAACCACCGAGGGGAGGAGGGAATCACCAACCGGGCGGGATGGGCCACCAACAATCCTCGTGACCCCGCTGCGCTGCGTCCCAGGCATTCGCCATCGCTTCCAGAGAGCGGGCCGCTTCGTCAGACAAGACAAACCCGCGGAACAACTCAGTGCGCGCCGCAGGACTGCCTGTCTGTGTCTCACGGCAGTAAGTATACCAGTCGTTGAAAGTCTGCATCGTCACACTGATCCCGAACTTCTCGGGGTGAACCGCCATCGGTGACAGCGGATCCAGCGTGTGGCACGAGTTCATTATACGCAGTCGAGGGCCCGGCGTCTGCGCCAATGGGTACAGCTCGCACAGCCTCTCAGCCAGCGCGATCGACTCTTTGAGCGTATCCATCGTCTCACCGGGCAGGTTCAACGAGAAGTAAACCAGGGCGAAGATGTCGTAAAGGTTCAGCGAATCCAGAACATTGATCAGCTCGCCATTGGTGAAGATCTTGCCGTTCAGCCTACGAACCCGCTCGTCGCCTGACAGCGGGCTGAAGGCCAGGCAGGAGTGCTCCGAATCCGCGACCTGGGCAAACCGTTTGACGAAGGTCGGCGTCGGGAGCTGGAAGCACTCATTGTAGAGCCCGATCTTGATGCCGCGCTGACGCATCAGCGCGAAGAAAGTGCGCCAGTCGGCGATATCGTAAGAGAGCGAGGCCTGGACCACGCCGGCATCCGAAAGCCGTTCCAGCTCGGCGACGACGGCCTCGGGCGAGCGCGGCACGATGCCATCGCGCATGGCCAACACTTGATGCGCGCTCTTACACCCGCCGCAGTACGAACACTCGTACTTGCAGCCCCGCGCCGTCGCCACCCAGCGTCCCAGGAATGGGTTCGTTTGGAGCGCAGCACGTGCCTTGGGCAGGTCGGTGACAAGATACTCGTGGACGTAATACTCGGTGGCGTGGTCGAGGAACCCCAGATCGACATAGTCGAGAGCATCGAGGTCTTCGGTGACGGCACAGTAGCCGATGGGGTTCAGGACTACATCGGCGCCGCGCCGACCGGCCACGTTCGGGATGTCCGAGACCTCAACTGCCTGGCCGACGGGAACAGCGAGGCATCGCTGCACCAACGTAAGCAGCGGCATCTCCGCATCGCCTCGGATCACAAAGTCCACCGACGGGAACTGCTCGAGGATCTCGTAGGCAAACCCGGACGCTGTCAGACCACCCAGGACCACCAAGGCATCCGGCAGGACCTCCTTGCACACGTTGGCCACACTGATCGCTCCATAGCTATGCTCGTACCAGTGCATATCCACCAGGATGACACGCGCCTGGCGCTGCGTCCGCAGCCAACGACGAAGATCGAAGCTCCGGTTCAGTTCACGCTCAAGCGGGTAGTTGAGTCCCCGCACACGGATACCGGCAGCCTGGAGCACATTCACCAGCGCCGGCACACCCATTGGGATCAGACCGTAGGGACGCCCAAGCTGGCTGTCCTCCGAAGCCTGAATCGAGGTTTTCTGATGACCGAAGTCAACATCCTGCTTGGCTGGATGCACGTACAGCACATCCGCCCCAGCTCCTGAGCCCGCGGCTTGCGAGCGCGCGGCTTGGAAGCCGTGCGGCTTGAGCTGTCCGTGGCAGTGCTTGTACTTCTTGCCACTGCCACAGGGGCAAAGATCGTTGCGCCCGACATTTCCCGCTATCAATACACATCTCCCCTCATATCACGGTGCCTACATACAAGACACTGCAGGGCGCGCCAGCACCCCGCAGTGTCCGCGATAGCACCTTCGGCTTCCGAGCCGCCAAGGCGTTCCGACGCCCAGCTTCCGAGCCGCTCGGTTTCTGAACCGCCCGGCTTCCGAGCCGCCTATGCCTCAGCGAAGAGACTGGTCAGCTCCTCGCGCGGCAGTACCGCGTTGTCCATGCTCAGATAACATGCGGCCGCTCGGTCTCGTTCGAGTAGGTACAGGTCCGGCGGCTTGGTGTCACAGATATCCATCCTGTAAGGGCACCGCGGCGCGAACTTGCAGCCCGTGATCGCCTTGAAAGCCACCTGGCTCTTCTGGATCATGTCCTCGGCGCCGCCCCACACGAGATCGGGGTCAGGCCAAGGAATCGAGGAGACCAGGAGCTTCGTGTATGGATGCTGCGGGTCCTTGATGATCGTGTCGACGTTGCCGGCCTCCATCACCGACCCGCGGTAGAGGATGATGATGTAATCGCTAATGTGATACGCAGTCGTCAGGTCATGCGTGATGTAGAAGATCGGGGTCCCGAACTCCTTGTTTAGCCCACGTAGCGCCTTGAGGATCGTCGAACGCAAGGAGGCATCAACCATTGACACAGGCTCGTCCGTGATCAACAGCTTGGGCTTTAGAAGCAACGCCCGCGCGACGGCGATGCGCTGTCGCTGACCGCCCGACAACTGGTGTGGGTAACGCCCCAATGTCTCTGCAGGACGGAGGCCAACGCGTTCGAGCGCTTCCTCCATCAACTCTCGGGCCTCTGATTTCGAGCTGGCCAACTTGAAGTTCTTGATCGGGATGCTCAGTAGGTTGTCGACCAGGTAGAAGGGGTTGTAGACAGCAAAGGGATCCTGGAAGACCGCCTGGACGTCACGTCGGAACTGGAATAGGTCGGCCCCCTTAAGTTCATACAAGGGCCGCCCACGGAAGAGCACCTCACCCATCGTGGGCCCATAGAAACCCAGTAGAAGCATCCCCGTCGTCGACTTGCCGCTACCACTCTCGCCGGCGACGGTGATGATTTTTGGGAAGGTCTCATTGAGGGCAAGGGTCATATCATCCAGCGCCACCGTCTGATCTTTCTTGGTGCCGAAGATCTTGGTGACATGCTTTAGCTCAAGTAAAGGTGTGGTCATCGTCTTTTCCCCTCCGGTGCCTTTTGCCGGCCCTATGCGGTGTGCAGGTGACAGGCAACCCAGCGCCCGGGCTGCGCCTCGGTGAACTTCGGCGTGCTCTGCGAACAGAGATCCCAGGCTTTGGGGCACCGGGTGTGGAAGACACACCCCTCCGGCGGGTTCAGCAGTGAAGGCGTGATCCCCGGGATACCGGCAAACACGCCCTTGTTCGCCAGGACCGGCAGGCTCGAGATCAACAACTGCGTGTAGGGATGCAGGGGGTCGCGGAACATGTCGTACGTCGCCCCAATCTCCATCATCCTGCCCGCATACATCACGGCCAGCCGGCTGACGGTCTGGGCCATCAGCCCCATATCATGGCCGATCAGAATCAGCGATAGGCCGAGCCGCTCCTGTAGGTTGTTGATGGTCTCCATCACCTGACGCTGGATCACCACATCCAACGCACTCGTCGGCTCGTCAGCGATGATCAGATCGGGCTCCATCGAGATGGACTGGGCCACGGTCACGCGCTGTTGCATCCCGCCGCTCAACTCGTGGGGATACATCTTGGCGACCTTGGGGGCCAGGTCCACCATCTCCAGGAGCCGGGCGACGCGCTCCTCACGCTCCTGTTTGGACAACGTGACACCGTGGTCGAGCATACCATCGACCAGTTGGTGATCGATGCGCATCACCGGATTCAGCGCGTTCATCGCGCCCTGAGGGATCATCGCCAGCTTGCGCAACTTGGTCTGGCGCATCTGCTCTGTGCTCAGTTTGACGAGGTCAACCCCATCAAGGATCATCTCGCCGCCCTCAATCTTTCCCGGGGGTTTGATCATCCGCATCAGCGCCTGGGCCATCGTCGACTTGCCCGACCCGGATTCTCCCACCAGCCCCATTTTGGTGCCGTCATCCAGGTCGAAGGTGACGTCATCCACGGCCTTTACGGCCCCGGCCTCGACATAATAGTAGACCTTTAGATTCTTGACCTGCAGTATGGGCTCGCTCATACGGTCCTCCGAGTCCGGGGGTTCGCAAACTCATCCAGCCCGATAGATAGAAGCAGGAAGGCAATGAAGATCAGGGCAATCACGGTCACCGGTTCGATGATCCACCACCAGTAGCCCTGCAGGAAGGCATTGTAGTACCGCAACCAATAGATGGTCATCCCCAACGATGGCTCCCTTAGGTTGCCAATGCCAAGCGTCTGCAGTCCGAGTGAGCCCAGCACGCCGCCATTGACGGCACCCGCGAGGCTGATGGCAAGATAGGGCATCAGGTTCGGCATCAGCTCCTTGATGATGATCTCCATGCCGTTCATCCCTGAAAGCTTGGCCATCATGACGAAGGCACGCTCACGCATGCTCAGCACCTGCGCCCGAATCGCCCGCGTCGGTTGCACCCACGAGACGAGCGAGAGGATCAGGGCCATTCTGATGATCGACATGTCCTCAGGATTGGGCACCGATGCGGCGATGGTGATCAGTAACAGGAAGGACGGGATCGTCATGAGCACGTCCACGAAGAACTTGACGACGGTGTCGAAGAGTCCGCCGAAGTAGCCCGTCATGAAGCCCAGCACCGTCCCGACGCCCAACCCGATGGCGCCGGCGATCATGCCGATCGTCAGCGTCATCCGCGTCCCATAGATCGTTGTGGGGAGCAGGTCACGCCCCACCGAGTCGGTACCAAAGGGATACTCCCCACCTGGCGGCTGCTTGGGCATAGCAGCCAGCGGATAGGCACCCTCTTTGGGCACGAAAAGCCCAGCCACCGTCGCAAAGAGAAATAACAGCAGGAGCAGCACCATCCCGCCACCAAAGGCCGGGTTGCGGCGAATATAGTTGAGGAACCCCTTGAAACCTTGGCCTCGCTGCATCGTTAGCCTCCGGAGTACGAGATTCGCGGATCGAGGAGCGGGTACATCAGATCCACGAGAAGGGTTGCGACGGCGATCCCGACCACCATAAAGAACACGATGCCGTAGATCACAGGATAGTCGAGAGCCCTGATAGCGCCGCCCAGACGGTTGCCGATGCCGGGATAACTGAACATCGTCTCCACGAGTGTCGCGCCCGACACGATCAGGCCCAGTTGCATCGCCAGCGCCGTGATCTGGGGCAGCAAAGTGTTGCGAAGCGCGTAGCGGAAGAAGAGCCGCGGGCCTTTCAGACCCTTCGCATCTGCAAAGGTCATGTAGTCCGCGCCCTCCACTGTGACCATCATCGCGCGCATCCCCAACGACCAGCCTCCGACAGAGACCAACAGCATCGACAGGCCTGGCAGGAGCGCGTGATGAACGACATCGAGAAGGAATTTGGGATCCTTCCAGTTAACCACAATCGTCGCCGAGAAGCCGCCGCGCAGCGGAAACGCCTTCGCCTTGAAGGCCAGGAAGTAGATGAGCAGTAGCGCCAGGATGAAGGCCGGAACTGCTGAGAACATCGCCAGCGGCGGCATGAGCCACGACAGCCACTTGGATGTCTTGGACCACCCCACCAGAGCGCCGACGACCGTGCCGATCACGAATGCGAGGAGTGTTGACGTCAGCACAAAGCCCAGGGTCCAGTAGACCGTCTGGTTGATGATGAAACTGACCCGCTGGGGATAGTTGACGATGGAATAGCCCAGGTCGAAGCGCATCATATTCCAGATGTAGGTCAGATACTGCTGCCACAACGGCCTGTCGAGGCCGTACAGCTTTCGGAGGGAATCCCCAAACTCGGCGGCGCCCTCGGACGTGAGACCCCCGCTCGCGATCTTCTGGTTAATCAGCTCGGTCACAGGATCACGCGGCGCCAGCTTCGGGATGATGAAGTTGATCGTAGCCGCCGTGAAGAGCACCGCCACCAGGAACCCAATCCGCTTGATGACATAGCTAAGTGGTATGCGCATGAAACGCCTCCGTCAAAGGAATCCCAACCCAACGTCCCACTTCCCGGGTTGTGCGGCTCGGACCACCGCTTCCGAGCGGCTCCGACTCCGGAAACCTGGAGAGGACAGCAGCCACCGTCACCAGCGGACCAATCAGATGGCGCCCTGGCCTCTCCAGGCCTCCGGAGCTCTTGGTAAGGTGCGAGGGGGCCTCACGGCCCCCTCGCAGTGACGCGATGTTACTTAACTGCCTTCAGCCGGGACAGGGTGAGCACGAACGGATAGTGCCACGGCGCCGTGTTGTAGGCATCGTCCTTGTTGGGCCAGTCGGTCCAGTACGTCTTGTTCATCGCCAACCGGTGGAACCACTCAGAGATCGGGACCTCCGGCAGGTTGGTGTACCAGATGTCATCAGGCGACGTACGGCTCATCTCATTGATGTACTCTTCGTACTCCGGATCCCACCAGCGTGTCCAGCTCTCGTTGACCACGTTCGTCCCGGTGGGTACCGAGTTTGCCTGGAGGTTGAAGGCCATCGTCTCGTAGGGGTCCAGCACGCTGCCACCGTGACCGCGGAAGAACGCGTGCGAGTTCCCGTCGCCCATGATCGTCCACGCGTCGGGCGGGTTGATCATCGTGGCGTCGAATCCCGCCTGGCGCAACTGCTCCACGACCACCGGGCCGATGTCACCGTAGATGTCAACGGTCAGGATCTCGGGCTTGAAGACCTCGCCGTCCTTGGCGAAGAAGCCATCGGCGTTCTTCTCGAACCCGGCGGCGGTCATATGCTCCTCGACCTTGGCGACATCACGAACCAGAACGCTCTCGATCATCGCCTTCAGCTCGGGCTCGGCGTTGTCGCGGAACTTTGTCAGGCCGGGGTACCCGGGGAACGGGAGGTTGGTGGCAATACCCGCACCACCGTAGCCCACGTCCATCACCTGCTGATGGTCGATCGCGTAAGCGAACGCCCAGCGGACATCCTTGTTGTCGTACGGGGCCTCGAGGGTGTTGAAGAACAACGAGGTGGGCCACCAGTCCATATACCCGTAGGGCTTGTCGCCGTGGGTATGGGTCGTGATGTGGTCTCCGGCCTGGGCCAGGATCGCCTCGATGGTGGCGGGGCGCAGGTCAAGCGTCACATCCACCTCGTCGTTGATCAGCATCTGACCGCCGACTTCCTCACCAGGCCAGCCGAACTGCACGATGCGCTCGACATGCGGCATGGCATCCACCAGACCGACGTCGACAGCCCACCACTCGTAGCGCAGATCCATATGCTTGACCTGAACATCGAAGCGCGAGACCGCATAGGGCCCCGAGTAGATCGGCCATTTCTTGTCCAGATCGTAGAACGCGAACTCACGCCAGTCGCCCTCGACCGTCGAGAAGATATGCTCGGGCACAAGGATAACACCGCGGTCGAAGCGCGCGGTGCAACCCGTGAAGTGCCAGCGGGGGTTCGGCTCCGTGAGAACGAACTTGACCGTGTAGTCATCAAGAGCCTCGGTCGAAGTGACGAACTTCTTCACGAACCCGGAGTTTTCGAGATCCGGGGCCTTATCCCTCAGGCTGTTGTATGTGAACACAAAGTCCTGAGCGTTGAGGTCCTCACCGTCCGCCCACTTGACACCCTTGCGCAGGTACAGCGTCATCTCGGTGGCATCGTCGTTGTACTCATAGCTCTCGGCGATCCAGGGGTAGGTCTTGTTGTTGAGAGCGCAGTAGTAGAACGGGAACTCGAGCATCGCTGAGCCAGCCATCTGGTGCCAGTTGTTGGCATACATATTGCCAAGGCCAACCCCAGCCAGCTCTACCGCACCGAACGCATAGACCAAGGTCCGCTCGCGAGTGACCTCGCGGGGCCAGACCTGAGCCTCCGGGGGCACAGCGGTTGGCGCGGGGGCATCGGGCTTGGGCGTAGCGGTTGCAGCAGCGGGGGCGACGGGTTCCTCGGTCGGGGCTTCCGTACCACCACCACACGCAACCAACACGGCACCTGCACCGGCAACAGCCGACATACGCAGGAACTGCCGACGTGAAATCGTCTTCATCGTTCTTCCTCCCTAATAAGTGTTGTGACACCAAACTCAACAGACGGGACTGCTCGGCCATGTTTGCTCATCACTCGAAGCACATCACCTCCTTCCGATCCGAAACTCTCTAGACACCTACAGGGCTCGCGTTCAGAGAACGCGTGCTCTGTCGTACAATCAGCTCCGGATACAGTACCCGCTGTTGAATCGGGGTACGGGCATCCTCGATCAATGACACCAGGTATTCCACGCTCTCCCGCCCCAAGATGTCAAACTCCTGACGCACCGTCGTCAGGGGCGGGGAGAGATACGCCGCCACATCGACATCATCATACCCAACAACCGAGATGTCCTCGGGCACCCGAAGGCCGGCCTCATCGAAGGCGCGCAGAGCCCCCAGAGCCATCAGGTCATTGCCGACCAAGACCGCGGTGAAGGGCTGGCCTAGACCTAGCAAGCGCTTGGCCGCGCCATAGCCACTACAAGTCTCGAAGTCCCCGGCCACGCTGAGTCGAGCATCCAGCCCATAGCGCTCCGCCATGCTCATCCAGGTCTCGTGCCGCGCCTGTGCGTCGCAGTTATCCAGCGGCCCACTGATCTCAGCGATCAACCGGTGTCCCAAGGCGACCAGATGCTCCACAGCCTGCCGCGTACCATGGCGTTGGTCGAAGACGACGGAGGGCATCTTCGCCCCCAACTCGGTATTCACCACGACAAAAGGGCGACCCTGACAGAGCTCGGCGAGGGCCTCGTAGGAAAGGTGCGGGTAAGGCATCACCATGAGCAGCCCGTCGATCATCTGCGCGGTCTCACGTAACGTCGCGCGCACGGCCTCCGTGGAGGTGGCGTCCTTGAGCTCGGTGACTACCATCGTGTACCCGAACTCGCGCGCCCAATGCAAGATCGCGGGCAGCGGGTCGCCATAGGCATACTCAAAGATCACAAGCTGTAAGATGTACGAACGGCCCGTCGTGAGAACTTGAGCAGCGCGATGCGGGCGATAGTCCAGCACCCGCACAGCCTGCAGCACACGCTCGCGCGTGTCGACAGCCACATGGGGATGCTCGTTCACCACGCGCCAGACTGTCTGGTAGGATACCCCGGCCATGTCGGCCACGTCACGCAGCGTCGCCTGCTTAATCTGGGAGTCTGGCATCGGATATGGGGCTCTCACAATTGTGAACCGTCACAATGCTACAAAGCCATTATATACGATGTCATTCGACATGACAAGCGGTTGTTCGTACATTTCGACGACAAATGTCACATGTGAGCGGGATTCTGGCCCAAATGCGAAGGTGTGGAGCCTGCACCGGAGTGTTACCGCGCCATCGCGATGTGAGCGCTCACAATGCGGCATCCTAGCCATCAGCAACGTTGTTAAGGTACCAGACGCTGACGAGCCTGTCTCAAAACTCGAGACGCATCACGTACTCCCCCAATTGTACATCCATCGTCGGAGCGTGCAGATCAGCCGAACAGTACGGGTTGTCGTAGTGCTTGCTGAACCTCAGCGGCTCCCCCTGCCCGTTGCGCAGGAAAGGCGTCTGCCAGCCAAACGACAGCACGTCGCCCCGCAACGTCTCAAAGGTGACACTCAGGCCCTCGACGGTCAACGGCAGGCCCAACACGCGTTCCTGGAAGGCAGCAAAGTCACCATCCAGCGCCGCACGCCCCATCTGGCACACCCACACAGCCTTACGTCCATATGAGCGCAACTCACTGTATGCAGCGGGTCCGCGCTTGATCAGCTCCAGGCCCAGCGAAGATCCCAGGGCCAGGTAGCCATCGCCCTTGCGTGCGAAGGCCCAGTTCTCGCGCACCGCGGTCTCATCAAACGCATACACCGGGAAGTAAGCGTGCGTAAAGCCCAACCAATCGTCCTGTGGCAGATCGTGCAGCGCGATCAGGACGTCCTTCCACTGCGCCACCCGCGGGAGCACGTAGTTGCCCGACCAGAAGTTCGGCCGATGGGCCCCGTTCTCACTCACGCAGGGGGGGTGGCTCACAAAGACCACAGCATCCGGCCCAAAAGTCGCCTGCCAGATGTGCTGCTGGTACCCCTTCTCGCCCGGCCGGAAATCCTGCACGGAAGCCAGCATGGTGTCCGGCGTCTTGTAGGTGACCTTGTGAATCGCATTGCCGCTCTCGTCAATCTCATGACACTCACGATTCCACATCTCGTCAGGCAGGTCCGCCGCGATCTGTGCGATCATCAGCGGGAACTCATACTCCGAGCACGCCATCCCCACCAATCCGCGCAGGTTCTGGTTGAAGATGCCCATCCCCCACAGCAGCCGGCTGATCCCGGACGTCGATTCCAGTTGGCCGCTCTTGATCTGCGGAGCATACGTCCGCCCGTGGGTCGAGCCAAAGACACCTTTGTAGGAGTTGACAGCCATCGTGAAAAGCAACTTGTCCAGCACGACTGCGGCCAACTCGGCGATCGTCTCGTCCTCCGCCAGCCCCGCAAGGTGCGACAGCGCCAATGCATCTTCCTCGAAGTAGCAGTTCGAGTCCCATTCCCAGAATCCGGCGCCGCCCCGCTGCTTGAGCCATGCCTTTGCGAGGGCCTCGCCCTTCTGCCGGTGCCACTGCCCGGCCTCACCTGTGTTAGAAAAGGCCGCATCAGGATAAAGCTGCCCCGCGAGAACCTCACACGTGTGAAACAGGATGCTGTGATTCTCCGTGGTGTAGCACATCGCATCCGTGCCGGGCTCATCGTGCCAGTACTTGAAGGCCAAAGCGCATTCCCTTATGGCTGTGCGCAACGCGCCAGGGAAGCTATCCTGATCCGCGTACCGCGCCACAGCGCCTAATAGGCCCACCAGGTAGAAATCGCTGCAATCGCCGCGCCGGTTGATCGACTCGATCGCGTTGAGGACGACGGCTTCATCCACCTCTGCCCAACGAGCAAGCGCGAACTTGGCGATCTCGGCGTAGAGGTCATTCTTCTGAGTCGCAGCATATTCCAGCGCCTCACGGCTGCGCTCGGCCATAGTACCATAGGGCGCCTCGGAGAACTCATTGTCCAGGATCGTCAACGGTATATCCCACTGGTAGCGGATGTTGTAGTTATAGTACTCCGGACCGACGGGTCGGAGGACAACACGAAATGGCCCCTGCCGTATCCGGAACCCGTGACCTACATCGACCACTTCGCCAGGTTTGGCCTCGACCTCGCCGCTCAGATACAGCCGATTGTCAGGACCCTGGATGCTATACTGGTAGTTGAAGTTGGCCTCAAGATCATCCGCCCAGTGCAGGTTCACCACCTTGCCGCGATGGCTAGCCACTCCTTCGATGCACGCCTGCTCAAAGACGCGCTCGAGCATCATGTGACGCACGGTGCGCTCCGTGGCCGAAGGGATCTTGACCACGACGTCCTCAGCCTCGAATTCGCCCTGCACCGCCAGCGCCATCGCGTAGGGGCATTCGCGTGCTGCCACCTCTTCAAAGCGCACAAGGATCTCATTGTCGTCAGCTCGGAGCGAGGCCGGAAAGGAGACGCTCTGGGGATCCTGATGGTGGAAGTGCTCGTGGCGATGGATGTGCTCGCCGTTGATCCACACGTCGGCAGGCCCATTCGTCGTCAGCACAAACGTAGCCTCTGCCGGATCGAACAGGCTCAGACGCGTGTAGGCCCAAGCTCTCAGGTATGTCCAGTTGTGACGAAACGTTGACAGGTCTACGAAATGGTCGTCCAGGCAACGCACATACGACCAGCGGAGCTGCTCGTCACCGACCGCCACGTAACCACGGTCGACGGGCTCGCCCATCAGCTCGGACCCAGTCCCCGCCTGTTCCCGCGCGACCTGCGCCTCACGCACAATCCGCAACTTCCGTTCCGGCTCGCTGAGCACGTGATCGGGCGAGATGGTGGATCTCCTAAGGGAATGCTGCCCGCTCGAAAGGAGGGGGGCAGGTGCGAACCAGGGCAGACGGGCCGATTGTACCCGATGTGCCCGATATGGCAAAACCACTGCAAGCTACATCCCCACAACGCAGGGTTTGAAGTCGCGCCGCACATCCGCGATGCTGGTACCCAGGACCTCGATCTCGTCCAGCCGATTGGTCCCCAAGCCGGCCGCTGCGGCGATGGCAATGTGATTCTTGCCACGCACGAAGGGCACGGCAAAAGCGGGCGCTGTCGGGTCGAAGCCCTGGGCCGCCGTCGCCACGGCATCAGTAGCCACAGGGTCCTTGCCCGCGAAGAGCACGCCAGGCGCGATCGGGCCAAACGTCTGAATCCAGGGACCCTCGCCGCCCTCGGTGGTCAGCACCCCGTCGATCAGGCCGAGGTGGATTGGACGCGTCTTGTTGAGGTCCACGATGATCTCTGGAACCCGCTGCCCGGCAGTGTCGTCCGATGGGCCGTGGAACCCCGATCGGTAGGTATCCCGTGCGCTCTGACGGTAGAACTGGAGCGGGACCAGGCCAAAGAGGTTCTTGAGGGTATGCGTTACACCCGCAACCCAGTGGCACTTCATCTTCGACACTGACATGAAGGCGTCGATATCTTGCAGGAGCGGGTTGAGCGTGAACGCGTCATACAGCGCCCCGCCGCCGGGAATGGCAACCTGTGTAAAGTCATCGTAGGGGGCCGGCGAGTTCAGATCGATGAGCGTGGCGCCGAGTTCCTGCGCGATTTCCTCATAGCCCCACTCGGTATAGGACCCCCACTGGTAGACGGCCTCAACGATGTAAACGTCGCTGGCGCCCGCATCCCGCACCAGCGCGCCCAGTGCCCGGACGACCTCCGGGTGGGTCACGAAAGACTCCATCGGCGAGAGGCCCGGAGGGCCATTGTTGCCCAGCCCGCCTGTCAGATTCGTCTTGATCGCGACCCGGGCACCGGGCTTCACGATGTCGCCAATGCCGCCGAGGTTGTCCAGCATATCACGGACGGCGTTGTAGATGCCGGTGCGGTCGTAGTCCCTCGCCGTGGCAATCGCCACCTTGCTCGAGAACCCACTGGGGACCGACTGCGCGACTGCCGCCTCCGCAACAGGCGTTGATGTCAACTGCACCGCGGCAGTGGGAGGGTCCGCCGTAGGCGCGGCTGCAGGCGCATCCGTGGGGACGGCCTCGGAAGGGCCCCAAGCGGTCGGTTCCGGCAGACAGCCGGAGATCAACATACCGCCCGCCGCTGCTGTCGCCAGTTCCAGGAATCGGCGGCGCGAAATGCGCCGCGGCATAGCTGTGTTGGCCGCTCTTGGTTGTTCCTCGTGTGTTTTCATCTATCTCCTCCGCAAGCTTCACGGATGTCCGGTATGGACAGAATCACATGATGGGGATGCAGCGCTATCGGCGGATGACCAAGCCATTGCAAGTAGCTTACCGCAATGTACTGGGAAAGAAAAGGGGGACTTCTCCCGGAGGAGCACCCTGTACAGAGGCAGACTCATCATCAGAGACGCCAGAGCAGGTCGGTAAGGCATCTAGGTGCGCGGACCCTTCCGAGTGTCTGCGGCACCTAGACGCTCAGAGCCATTCCTCTCCCTGCCTAAGGGATCAGTGCGTCGAGCAGTGGAGTCCGCCAGACTTGCTGGTCGCGATCGTACACACCAAACCCTGCACCGAACTCCCAATACGCCCACGGAATGCCGCGTGCTTCGGCGACCTCCCGCACGGTGGCGGTCCACCGGACACGGGAATCCATATCTGCAGTGCTGTACGCGCCGAACTCCCCCAGCCAGAGCGGAATCCCACGCTGGTCACTCCAGGCCAGCGCTTCATCGAATGCTCGAGAGATCTCCCCGGGGCTCGCCGGGTTGTCAGCACCCGGGTTCTGGTTGTAGCGCAGAAACCAGAGGCGCGCCCACTCTATCTGTTTCACCGCGGGCAGCGGATCGACCTTCTCCCTCGGCGGCCCGGGCCACGTGACGCCCAGCGTGCCAATCTCCGGTCCCCCCCACTCCGCGCCCTGATGGGTAAAAAGGTAAGGCTCGTAGTAGTGGAAGGTGGCAATGAGGTTCTTCTCGCCCTCAGGTATCGCCAGCGAGCGCAGTCCGGCAATGCTGTTCCACCCATCGCCGCCCGCGATCAGCGTATGCCTCTTGTCCACCTCGCGTATGGCGGTGATCGTCCGAGCGAGCAGAGCATTCCATGCTGCTGAACTCAGTGCATCGTGAGGCTCGTTCAGCGGCTCAAAGTAGACGGTGTCGGGATGACCTTGATAGCGGCGGGCGATCTGCTCCCAGATGGCGACAAACCGATCGGCATGCGCATCGGGCGAGACAAAGATCTCATCATAATGATGCATGTTGACCACGACGTTGAGATCCTGGGCCAGCGCCTGGGCAATCACCCAGTCCACCCGCTCAAAGAAGACGGGATCAACGGTGTAGGGAGGCTGCGGATCGGCATGCGCGGACCAGCGGATCGGGACCCTCACGGTGGCGAAGCCCGCGTCCTTGATCAACTCAAAGAAACGCGCCTCGATCACCATGCCCCACTCACCCTCTTGGGGCGCCTCCAGCGCGTTCCCAAGGTTGACGCCGCGCCCCAGCCGCTGTGCCCGCGCTGCCGCGTCGTCAGCGATCACGGTCGGAGCGACCTGCGTCGCCGGGACCGAGGTCGCCTCCGGCGAGGCCGTCATTGGCGATGTGCACCCTACCAATAGCCCGATTACCAGCAGACACACCAACACGCTACACACGGAACCTCCCGCTATGCACACCAACAGGAATCATCAGGCATCCAGCGCCTGCGTGCTGAGATCCTCGCCCTCGCGGAGGACAAGCTCATAGGCTGTTTGCCCACGCAGGACGCGCATCCCCGCTCTTTCGTAGAGCCGCGTCGCACCGGTGAGGCTATCCGCATCCACATCCAACTTGACCTGAGCCTTTCCTTGCCGGTAGAACTCGCCGAAAGCCAGGTGCAACATTGCCAGCCCCACGCCCTGGTGCCGCCACTCTCGTCGAACGCCCAGCGAGTGCACGTATGCCACCTCAGGCTCACCCGGCAACCTGCTGCGACACAGACAGACGCCGGCGATATCCACGCCGTCCATCACAAGGAACCACAGAGAGGGATCATGGCTTGGATCGTGGTCCAGCCAATGGGCCCATGCCGCGAGATCCTGCTCGAAGTCGAGGGCTACGAAGCCCCAATGATCCCTGAAGATCTCCTGCTCAACCCTGACCAATAATGCCAAGTCGTTGGCGCGGTCGAAGGTGCGGACCGTCAGGCCGGCCGGGAACGCCGGCTCGGGCGGTTGGGAATCGAGATCGATGACCATTCTCAGGAAGTGGCGGATAGGACGGTAGCCATTCCGCAGAAGGAGATCGCGACTCACCGAGTCCTGATCCGGCTTCGTCTGGCGGAGCGCGATCCGGGTCCCCTCCGGCGCCCACGCTGGTCCCTCAGTGCGAGCGCTTGCCTCGATCCACTCAGCAAGGTAGGCGCCAATACCCTGGCCCAGGTAGTCCGGGTGCACGCGGCACCAGCTCCACACAGCGGCACAGGGTGGCTCCACCCAGAGACCAGCATACCCTACCAGCCGGTCGCCCTCCAGGACCAGGCGGATGTTCGTCTGCGGGTTGCAGTACGGGCTCTGCCAGTCTGTCACGGTGTCCGATACCTCAGTATCGGCATAGCCGATGTCTACGACCGCGCACACATTCGCCAGATCCGTCACTGCTTGCGCATCGTCCAGCGTTGCCGCTCGTGCGATGAACCGGTCAGGCAGCCCTGCAACCATCGTCACCTCCGTCATCGGTATGCACTCAGTCCCGGGGCCCTCGCTGTGCGGGGGTCGGGCCACGTA
>JALOOJ010000290.1 GCA_025454475.1 Anaerolineae bacterium | reverse complement strand
AACTGCCTGCCCTCGGTGACTATCGAAAGCCTGAAGGTCAACGGCTGGAGCATCGGGCTGCGCGCAATAGCCCAGCGCGTGGCCGACGAGCGTATCGCCCAGGTATGGCCTTCGGAGATCTGCATCGAACGCATCCTGCTGATGGACGATGAGGCCGCTGTCGAGGGTTACTTAGTTCCCTGATCCAGACGTCTGATGCTATCGGGCTCGTACTGACATAACCGGATTGGAGGCTCCGCGTGGAATATCGACAGATGGGCAGCACAGGTGTGCGTGTATCGGCCGTGGGTCTCGGCACGAACCAGTTTGGAGGCAAGGTCGACCAGAAGGGCGTCAACGACATCGTCGCTGCCGCCATCAACCTGGGTGTCAACCTCATCGACACTGCCGACGTCTATCAGGGTGGCCGATCCGAGGAGACGCTCGGCGTCGCTCTGCAGGGGCGTTGGGACCGCGTGGTTCTGGCCACCAAAGTGCACGGCGCGATGGGCAACGGGCCAAACGACCACGGGGCTTCACGCTATCACATCAGCGCCGGAGTCGAGGCGAGCCTGCGCCGCCTGAACACCGACCACATCGACCTATACCAGATTCACCGGTGGGATGATGCAACGCCGGTAGAGGAGACACTCCGGACCCTTGATGACTTGGTCGCAGCAGGCAAGGTCCGCTACATCGGCGCGTCCAACTTCGCTGCCTGGCAGATCGCCTACAGCAACCTCCTCGCCGAGACACGCGGCTGGACGCGTTTCGCGACGATCCAGAACCACTACCATATGGCGGAGCGCGGCATCGAGCAGGAGGTCTTGCCCTACTGCCGTGCTCACAAAGTGGGCATTCTGCCCTACTTCCCGTTGGCTGGGGGCTTCCTTACTGGCAAGTACCGGCGCGGCGAGGCCGCGCCAGCAGGCTCCCGTGGGGAATCCAGCCCCTATGTGCAGCGCTATATGACCGATGCAAACTACACACGACTTGAGCGCCTGACCGCATGGGCCCAGGAACGAGGTCACACGATGGCAGAACTCGCCCACGCCTGGCTGCTTGGGCATCCCGAAGTGTGCTCGGTGATCTCCGGCGCCACAAGCGTGGTGCAAGTCGGGCAGAACGCCAGTTCCGCTGATTGGTCCCTGAGCCAGCAGGAGATGGCTGAGGTCGGGGCGATCCTTGCGACCGGAGGGTAGATGCAAGCAGCACACAGCCGACAGCGCGTAACTCTTCCGATGAGGCCTACCAAACTCGTCGTTCGGCGCCTGCTCAACGGGCTGGCTCGTCTAATCACCGGCGCAATCCTGGATGTGGATGCCGCACAGCTGGATCGTCTCCCTCTCTATGGGCCACTCCTGATCATCGTGAACCATGTGAACTTCCTGGAACTACCAACGATCTACCCGCGAATACGCAGCGATCTGGGCATCGGATTTTCGAAAGTTGAGAACTGGGCAAACCCGATCTACCGCCTGCTGTTCAACAACTGGGACGTGATCCCCATCGACCGTGACTCCATCGACATCACCGCTATGCGCAAGGGTTTCGAGGCGTTGGATCAGGGGAGGATCCTGTTCATCACGCCCGAGGGGACGCGTAGTCACGACGGTCGGCTACAACAAGGTAAACCCGGCGTGGTGATGATGGCGCTCCACAGCGGCGCGCCGGTCTGGCCCGTAGCCTGCTATGGCGGCGAGGCATTCATAGGTAACCTGAAGCGACTGCGTCGCACCGAGTACCACATCGCCGTTGGCAACCCTTTTCGTGTCGATACCAGAGGTGAAAGGGTCACCGGCGCGGTGCGCCAACGCATCACCGACGAAATGATGTACCAGATGGCCACGCTGCTGCCCCCTCAGTACCGGGGCTTCTATAGCGATATCACGAAGGCGACCGACGACCATCTGCGGTTCGCATCGCCTGACCAGAATAACCTTCCCCATCTCCGGGTGCAGTAGTGGACCGAGCACTCATCACCACATAGGAGGCACCATGGAGTACAGGGCCCTGGGCAGTACCGGCGTCAAGGTCTCGTCGCTTTGCTTCGGGACGATGTCCTTCGGCGGGGAGGCTGACGAAGCTACTTCGTCAGCGATGTACAAACGTTGCCGCGAGGTGGGTATCAACTTCTTCGACTGCGCCAACGTCTACGAGAGGGGGCGCTCCGAAGAGATCCTCGGCAAGTTGGTCGCCGGGGAACGCGATGAGGTAATCCTCACGAGCAAGGCTTACTTTCCCACCAGTTCGGACGTCAACGCTCGGGGGGCCCATCGTCGCCATCTAATGCGCGCTGTTGAGGATAGCCTGCGTCGCCTCAACACCGATACCATCGACGTCTACTTCATCCATCGCTTCGATGATGCCACGCCCCTGGAGGAGACGCTCCGCGCGCTGGATGACCTGGTGAGCCAGGGCAAAATCCTCTACCCGGGCGCCAGCAACTTCGCGGCCTGGCAGGTCGCCAAAGCGCTGGGCCTTTCTGCGCTTCATGGTTGGGCACGCTTCGGGGTCCTGGAGCCGATGTACAACCTGGTGAAACGCCAGGCGGAGGTCGAGATCTTTCCGATGGCCCAGTCCGAACGCCTGGGCGTGATCGCTTACAGTCCCCTCGGTGGGGGCTTGCTCACCGGGAAGTACGGCGTTGAACGGCGGCCTGATGCAGCCCGGCTGATCTCTAGCACGATGTACGCGGAGCGTTACGGCGATGCCTGGATCTACCAGACCGCCGAAGCCTTCACTGACTTCGCTCGCGACAACGGCTACAACCCTGTGAGCTTGGCGGTGGCGTGGGTTGGCGGGCATCCGGCTGTGACTGCACCCATCGTCGGCGCCCGCAATGTCGCTCAACTCGAGGGGTCGCTTGGGGCCCTGGACATCGATATGACGCCCGATCTGCGCGATGCGATTTCGGCACTCTCGATGGAACCGCCCCTGGCGACGGATCGCGCCGAGGAGCGCACTGGCGACAAGTTCAGCGCACTCCTTACGAAGAGGTAGCCACCACGAGCTCGCGGCGGATCGGTGATCCGCCGCGAGCCTCTGAGGGGGGCTTGCTTCATCCTTCTCTCTTAGGGTCCGGTCACTGTCAGCGTCGTCGGCGCCACCTCCGCCGCCGTCGACGGGTTGTAGTAGTCGTACGCCACACTGGCTGGCGTCTGCGCGACCAACGGGAACTTCGCCCGCAGCCGGTAGCTGAAGCTCAGCGGCTGGGCACCCGACAGGTTCCTGACGTAGAGGATGATCTGCCGGCCCGTGAGCTCATAGCGCTTCACCTGGGCATAGGCGTAGTCCTCAGGCACGTCTGTGAACCGGGCGACCAGCCGGTCAAGGTCCTCCGTCTCCACCGTGAACCCCGGCGGCAGACCCAGGTCGATGATCGTCTGCTCCGCGCTCCCCGAGGGCTCATTCATCTTGACCGTGACATCGACACCCACGGTATCATCCACGGCGAGCTCGGTCCGGTCATAGGCCACATCGATCGTCACCAGGTCCTGAGCAGGCACCAGGTCGGGGTACTTGACGAGGGCGGCCCACGGCAGGTAGTAGCTCGTGCCGACCTGGTACATCAGGTTGCCCTCACCCTCGATGGCCATGCCCACCACGACCTCTCGCCCCACGGGCACGTCATCGTAGACGACCATCTGCACCACGTCGTAGGTCTCGGGGGTGACCTGGACCGTCCGTCTGCGCACGCTCTCGATGAAGGCCTTGAGCGCCATCACCGTCGCCGACGTCGTCTCCCAGGTGCCGAAGCTGTCCTTGCCGCGTACGAGGTAGGTCAGCGCTGCGTTCGCCAGCTCGGGCTGCCGGCCCGACCGCAGGAACGCGAGGGCCGCCGACGCCGTGGTCTCCAGCTGCCCGCTGGTACCGTAGCCGCCCATATAGGTCTCGCGGCCTGCATCCCAGGTGGCCGACTCACCCTCACGCTGCGCCATCCCCGCCAGCCGTTCGAGCACGGCCACGGTGGCATCGGTGATGCCGCCGGTCTTGATGTCGACCGCGACAAGCGCGTTGGCTACCATCGCCAGGTCGTA
>JALOOJ010000289.1 GCA_025454475.1 Anaerolineae bacterium | reverse complement strand
GAGCGCCGCGCCATATCGAGCCAGATCTCCTGGCCTGACGGGGCCAACGCCGCGTGCATCAACGTCATTCCCAGCGCCTCGCCTACCACCTGGCTAGTGCCGGCGGTGCCCAGGAACTGGCACCCGCCTCCGGGCGATGCGCACGCGCGGCAGCCCAGCTCTGCAGCCTCCTCCAGGCTAATCTCACCCTGAGCGAAGCGCACGCTCAGCGTCTGCACCTTTCCGGCGTCCTCGCCCTCGGTCGGCGGCAGCGTCACGCCGCCAGGGACAAGGATACAGGGAAGGGAACGCTGCGAGGCCAGGGCCATCATGAGCGCCGGGAGGCCCTTGTCGCACGTGGCGATACCCAGAACCCCACGCCGCGTCGGCAGCGAGCGGATCAGCCGCCGGAAGACGATCGCTGCGTCGTTGCGGTAGGGGAGGCTGTCCATCATGCCGGGGGTTCCCTGCGTCCGCCCATCGCACGGATCGCTCACGTAACCCGCAAAGGGGATCGCGTCGAGCGCCTTCAGTCGCTCGGCGGCAGCCTCAACCAGCATCCCGAGCTCATAGTGGCCTGTGTGGTAGCCAAGCGCTATGGGCCGACCGTCCGGCGCTCGCAGCCCACCGAGCGTCGACAGGATCAGGTACTCGTTCCCGCGCAGCGCCTCGGGCGACCAGCCCATCCCAGCGTCCTCAGTGAGGCCGAAGAGCTCCCCGCTTGACACGCTGCGTAGGTAGTCGGCGTCGAGGGGCAGCGTCCCGGAAGGCCCGGCAGCGTTCGTGACCACGTCATACACCGCAGGGTCCTTGGCCTCAAGAGACACGGGTGCGCGTGTGAAGTATTTCGTCATTGGCGCTCCTCCTGGCTGGTACTGCGAGGTGCCCGTCGGCATCCTCACCGGTAGCGCGCATACTATAGAGTGGATCAGGCAGAACGGCAATGTCCAACCAGGCGCGGTCGTTTGCCACGCCCGGACGGGGGGGCTACACTAGGCTCTGGCCTTGCACGAACACCACACCAACAATCTCGGAGGACCCTATGAGTGATGGTCACGAGTCCCTTGGGAAGCGGATGCGTAGGCTGCCGCGCAACGTCTGGGCTGTTAGCTTGACCAGCTTCTTCATGGATGTCTCGAGCGAGATGATCCTGAACATCCTGCCGCTCTTCCTCTCCAATGTCCTGGGAATCAAGACCAACATCATCGGCTTGATCGAGGGCGTTGCGGAGGCCACATCGAGCCTTCTCAAGGTCTTCTCGGGTTGGCTCTCCGACCGGTTCCGCGCGCGGAAGTGGATGGCTGTTGTGGGCTATGGTATCTCCGCGGCCGCCAAGCCCTTCTTCTACTTCACCAACACGTGGGGGGCCGTCGCGGGCGTCCGCTGGGCGGACCGTGTGGGCAAGGGCATCCGCACGGCGCCCCGGGATGCGCTCGTCGCCGATAGTATTGGCAGCGAGCAGCGCGGCCTGGCCTTCGGGTTCCACCGGGCTGCCGACACCGGCGGCGCCGTCCTTGGGCTGCTCGTCGCATTGCTGGTCGTCTGGCTGACGCAGAGGAACGGGCTATTGCTCAACCGGGGTACCTTCCAGACCCTGGTCCTGATCAGCATCATCCCCGGCATCCTGGCAGTCATTGCTTTGGCATTCGGGACCCGCGACGTCGCCGTGACCGGCACACATGAACGCCCACGCATCTCGTTCAGGGACCTCGGAAGGCCATTCCTGGCCTTCATGGTCATCGTGGGCGTCTTCGACCTGGGCAACTCATCGGATGCCTTCCTCGTCCTGCGAGCGCAGGAGCGCGGCCTGAGCGTCTTGGGCGTGTTGGGAATGCTGGTGACCTTCAACGCGGTTTACACGCTGATCAGCGCGCCGGCGGGCGACCTGTCGGATCGTGTCGGTCGTCGGCGCGTGATCGTGGGCGGCTGGCTTGTCTATGCCCTGATCTACCTGGGCTTCGCGGTCGCCGGTCAGGGATGGCAGGTCTGGGTTCTCTATGCGCTTTACGGCGCCTACTATGGCCTGGCTTATGGCACAACCAAGGCGATGGTCGCCGACCTTGTGCCCGAGGCACTCCGCGGGACGGCGTTCGGAACCTACAATGCAGTGCTGGGCATACTGGATTTCCCCGCCTCGGTCATCGCCGGCATCCTGTGGCAGGGCGTCGGCGCGTGGGATGGCTTCGGCCCTTCGGCGCCTTTCTACTTCGGCGGCGCCACGGCACTCATGGCCGCGGTCCTGATGGCGACAGTTCGACCGAGGAAACAGGAATGAAGAATCAGCGAATGGAGAAATAAGCGGAAAGCTCCCACATTCGCTGATTCTTTCATTCTATGATTCTGCTGTCCCCTACCGCGGCCAGCGCTCGTGCACCTCGGGGAACACGGGGAACGGCGCGTGCGGCTCTGCCTGGTACCAGTAGGCGACCGAGGCGATATCGTCGGTTAGCGGCTCGTACTTACCGTTGGGCCACCACCCCAGCGCCTGCATCGTCACCTTGAGATCCTTCTTGAACCGGATGGGGTCCATCACGTGCCAGCGGTAGAGGCCGTGCTTCGGCACCTCGCCGGGCTCCTTGCGGTATAGTGGATAGCCAAGGTAAGGTGTTGAGTAGGTCTCGCCTCCGAAGCCCCAGGCTCCGCAGAAGTAGTCCTCAGTCCCTGTGCCGCAGATAGTAGGAAACGCGCCGTCGCCATCCAGGTAGAACTTGATCTCGCCCTCGCCCCACCAGCCATTCGAGAGCTGGGTCCAGGCCATGAAGGTGCCGACATAGTGACCCTGCCCCTTCACGCCGTCCAGAAGCACATGCTCCGGGTACGCGCGGGTTGTCATGCTCCGGCGCCACTGCGCATGGAGATAGGCTGCCGCTTCGGGCACCGGCGTGAGCGCGTAGGTGATCTGGTAGAAGAACCCATGGATCTCCTTGGCGTGCTGGTTCTCGATGGTGATGCGCGCACGGTGGCGGAAGGGCATGGGCCAGTAGCTGTTGAACCCACCCGAGGGATTCACCGCCATCGGAAGAGAGTTCACGTTGTAGCGCAGCGCGTGACCGTTGCAGAAGAAGTCGCCCAGCGGCACCTCGATCGAGGGCGTCTCCTCGCCGTCCCAGTAGAAGCGCAGGATCGTGTCCCGATAGGCCTTGGGCTCCACGGTGATCCAGATATGCTGGATCACGCCCGGCCCCCTGATATCCGCCAGACACGTCGTCGACGCGGGTTCCAACGTAATGCAGGGCCGGATCTTCCATCCCGGACCCAGCATCGAGCCTGCATTACGCGCATCCGGCGCTTCCTTGGCGCCATTGCCGCGCTCCCCGGTCGGGTTCTCGGCGGAGATCGAGCGCGTCTCAGCCTCAGAGAGCAGCGGCAGGCTCCCCAGACCGAAGTTCAGTTGGCTGTAGTCATTCATAAGGTGTCCTCCTGTTGCTGTCGCTAGAAAGGTGAGATGACGGACGCGTCACCATCCCCATAGTAGTGCCCCCAGGCGAAAGCACAAGAGATTGCGCGCTTGCGGCGCGGCAGGCCCGGTGTATAGTGCCAAGGAGTTCATACCGCATTGGGAGGCGCCCCGTGACCACGATTCAGACCATCATCGACCACGTGACGTCGCTGACGGGCCACCCCCTCGGCCGAGAGGAAATCATCTTCGAGGGCACGGCCAGTCGACCTGTGACCGCGGCCACGAGAGCCTCTACTATCCGTATGAGGCACCGTACATCGATCGGCTGCCTGCAGACTGGGCAAGCTGGCCTACCAACCAGCAACGTCACGACCTGCTCGCTGCACATGACCTGACGTTTCTGCGGCTTCACGAGTCGGTTGATGAGATCTGCGTCCTCGACAACTTCGCCAACGTGCTCGAACTCGGAGCGCCTGTTGTCGCGCAAGGGCTCCTGAAAGTCTACGAAATCCCAAGGTGTTCGCTCGGTGCGCTGACCAGCCACGTAAAGGCATGCTTGGGACTCCAAAGCGTGCGCGTGAGCCCTGTGGCGGGGCTCGACCAGCAGGTGCACCGGGTGGGCCTGCCTTGGGGCGGGCTCGGGTTGTTCGTCAACGTGGGGTATCAGCAAGAGCTCATTGAGCGGGCATGCGATGTGTTCATCGCTGGTGAGTCGGATAACTACGGTTTCCGCTTTTCGCAGGAGATCGGCATCCCCATGATTGAGACGAGCCAC
>JALOOJ010000288.1 GCA_025454475.1 Anaerolineae bacterium | reverse complement strand
CGGCTGATCGCCTCGCCGGGCGAGCCGGGCAGCGCCCGCGCGCCGGGACGGTTGAGAATGCGCGACAGCAGGTTCATCTGCAGCAGGCCGAAGGTCTCGAAGTAGAAACGCGGCCACGTGACCTGCCCCAGAACCAGCAGTCCCGCCCGCACCGCAGCGATCGCGACGAGCAGCGCCAGCAGTCCCCACAGATCGGCCATCGCGGGCGCCTCGCCCGACAACCGGTCCATGATCTCGCGCGTGATAAGGCCCGGGATCAGCGGCACGAACCGGATGGCGGTCCAATTGAGCAGCGCCAACGTGTAGATGCCGGGCGAGTGGCGGATGATCTTGCCGGTGGCTTGCCAGACGTTCATACGAGCACCTCCTCGAGACCCGTGTGTAGGAGGTGCGAGAAGCGCGACAGCGGATCCGCCGCCAGGGAAAGCCGGTCGCCATATTCGACGATGTGACCATCCTCCAGGATCATGATCTTCGTTGCGCGCTGGACGGTGGCGAGGCGGTGCGCCACGATCACGGCGGTCCTGCCGCGGAAGAGATGGTCGATCGCCCGCTCCATCAGCCGCTCGGTGAGGGGGTCAAGCCGCGACGAGGCCTCATCAAGGATAACCAGACCCGGGTCGCGCAGGAACACCCGTGTGAAGGCCAGCAGTTGCGCCTCACCCGCCGATAGCCCCGCGCTGTTGCCCTGCAGCTCGGTATCCAGGCCATCGGGCAGGTCCTCGAGCCACGTCCCGAGCCCCAGCTCATCGACCACCGACAGGATCGTGTCGTCGCTGATACTGTCATCGAAAAGCGTCAGGTTCTCACGCACCGTCGCCTCGAAGAGCTGCACATCCTGGGTAACGATCCCGACGCGACGACGGAGATCGTCGATGGGCACGTGTCGCAGGTCGACGCCGCCCACCCGCACCGCGCCCGCCTCCGGGTCATACAGCCTGCAGAGCAGGCGGGTTGACGTCGTCTTGCCGCTGCCCGTGCGCCCCAGGATCCCCAGTACCTCACCCGCTCCCAACCGCCACGAAAGCTCCTTCAGGATCGGATCGTCATCTTCGTACCGGAACGTCACCGCATCAAAATGCACGGTCAAGGCACCGGCGGGCAACGGCTGGGCCTGTGCCGGATCGGGGTCCTGCACCTTCGACGCCGTGTTGAACAGCTCCTGGATGCGCTCGATGCTGCCCGTGGCCGACTGCAGGTCCCGAAGCTGCCGCGCAAGCTGGTTGAGCGGCCACTGAAGCATCGTATTGTAGTGAAAGACCAGGTAGACCGCCCCAATGGTAAGGCGCCCCTGGAGCATCAGATAGCCGCCCAGCGCAAGCGCCAACACGGTGCCCAGCGCCAGCATCCCCTCGCTGAACCCCCAGTTGAGGGAGACGCTGAGCATGAACGCCTTCTGGCTCCTGACGTAGAGCTGGCTCACGGCCTTCTGTAGGCCGCGGAGCACGTAGGCCACAGCGCCATTAGCCCGGATGTCCTCCGTGCCACTCAGCCGCTCCTCCAGGAATCCGAATAGCTCCGAGCTGGCCTGGCGCTGCGCCTTCCACAGGGGCGCCGTGATTGAGACCGATTTTACCAGGACCCACGCCACGAGAGAGACAAAGACGAGGAAGGTGACGCCGATGCGCCAGTCCTCGCGGAAGAGCAGCACCAGGATCCCCATGAGCAATGCCGCGTTGCCCACGACCTGAAGCACGAACTGGGAGAAGAAGTTCGACAGCACATCCACATCGCCGTCAATACGTTCGATGATGCTCCCCGGCGTCTGCTCATTGTGGAAAGGCATATCCAGCCCGAGACAGTGGCCCGCCAAATCGCCGCGCATCCGGTTCGTCGCGCGCCAACGCACGTTCTGGGTCACATAGGTGGCCCCCACCTGCACCACGCGCCCGATCACGACCAGTGCGAAGAAGAGCACAGCCTTCCGCAAGAGCACATCCGGCACCCCGCCGCTCTGGTCTCCAATGGACCCTTGCGCCGCAGTCTGCTGCGCCGCAGTCCGCTGCGCCGTGTCGATGAACTGCCGCAGGATCTGCGGCGTCCAGAGCTGTAGCCCGATGCTGCCGAAAAGCAGCACCGCCAACAGCACGATCTGGCGGCGGAGCGGGCTCAGGTACGTGCCGAGCAGAGCCCGGTATAGCTTGAGGGTGACACTGAAGGGTTGGCTGTCCGACAACGCGGTCTCCTGGGATACGTTCGCGACTCCGAAGGGATATCCTATACCAACTCCGCCGGCGGCCAAACGCCGAACTTGAGGTGGGGGCCGGGCGTACGCAACTCGACTCCGCCGGTGCCAATGGGCATTGCGCGTCTCTGTTGCGGCGCTCTGCTCTGACGTAGAGACGGCCCGGTGGGCCGTCTTCTGCCGAGCGACACAACGCGCCGCTCAGGAGACACGCGTCGGAAGACGGGGCGGCGCCCCGTCTCTGCCGGTGGCGCGACTGAGATGCGTACCCCCTGGCAGTTAGGGTTGACATCGAGCCCAGATAGTGTATAATCCGCTCTTAGAAATACAGGGTGGTTTTCCACGGCGGCAGTTTCCCCTAGCTGGTACCAGATAGGCGTCGACTGTGACACGCTGAAGACTGGTAGCAGATCGACTTCGGTTCGGCAGCAGTCTCCCGCAAGACAAGGCCGCAAGGCATGTCAAGCCCCAAGAAACCTCAGTGCCTGTCTAGGTCTTGACCGCTTCCCTGGATCGGTCCACAAACACCGGATAGCGCGCACCTGGAACACCGGTTAGAGTTAGGATATTGAAAGGTTTATGGCTAAGCATTTGCAGATAACGCCCCTCGGCGGCCTGGGGGGCATCGGGAAGAATATGACCGTATATGAGTATGGCCGCAATATGCTGGTTGTTGATTGTGGTGTGATGTTTCCCTCGAGCGATATGTACGGCATCGATCTGGTGTTGCCGGATTTCGAGGTCGTTGTCAAGAATCAGGACAAGCTTCGTGGCATCGTGCTGACGCACGGCCACCTGGATCACATCGGTGCACTCCCCTACCTGCTTCAGCAGATCGAGACGGTCATCTATGGCACGCCCCTTACGTTGGGGCTGGTCAAGAAGCAGCTCGAGGAGAAGGGCTTGCTCCACAAGGCGGAGCTGCGCGTGCTCCAGCCTGGGGACACGCTCCAGCTTGGGCCCTTCAAGGTCCATCCCTTTGCGGTCGCCCATTCGATCCCGGATGCGGTGGGTTTCGTGATCGAGACCCCCGTCGGCAAGATCGTCCAGACAGGCGACTACAAGCTCGATGAGACGCCCGCAGGCGGTCGCACGACCGACCTGGCCGCGCTGCGCAGGTTGACGCAGGGCGGTGTGCTGGCGATGCTGGGAGACTCCACCAACGCCGACGAGCCCGGTCGCACCGAGACCGAGGCTGTGGTACGCGAGACCCTGGACCGGCTGTTTAGCCAGGCCAAGGGACAGCGTATCATCATCGCGACTTTCTCATCCCTGTTGGCGCGGCTCCAGGAGATTATGGACCTGGCGCAGAAGCACGGGCGCAAGGTCGCACTCACCGGGCGCAGCCTGGTGGAAAACGTCGAGCTGGCCCGCGATCTGGGGTATCTGCGGATGCCCGCCGATCTGATCGTCGATGCCCAGGCGCGAATCGCGCCGGGAAAGGTCGTCGTGCTCGCCACCGGGTCTCAGGGTGAGCCGCGATCGGCGTTGAACCGTATGGCCGAGGGCGATCACCGGCAGGTCAAGGTCGGTCAGGGCGATGTGATCATTATCTCCGGCGGCACGATCCCCGGCAACGAGGAAGACGTCAGCCGCATGATCAACAAGCTCTTCGAGTGTGGCGCAGATGTGATCTACGGCGCGTTGGCCAAGGTGCA
>JALOOJ010000001.1 GCA_025454475.1 Anaerolineae bacterium | reverse complement strand
GGGCAGGCCTCGACACAGAGGCCGCAGCCGGTGCAGTCCTCGATGGACTCCTGGACCGTGAACTTCATGCCGGCGAACTCACGTCCGCGGGCATCGACCGAGCGGAAGCCCTCGGGCGCACCCTCGAGGACCGCGGGATCGTAAACCTTGAGCCGGATCACGGCGTGGGGGCAGGCCATCGCGCACTTGCCGCACTGGATGCAGACGGCGGGGTTCCAGATGGGGGTCTCGAGCGCGATGAAGCGCTTCTCGTACTGGGTCGTGCCGACGGGGAAGGTACCATCGACGGGCATCGCCGAGACGGGGATGCTGTCGCCCTCGCGCAGAATCATCCTGGCGGTGACGTTGGCCACGAAGTCAGGGACAGCGGCGCCCTTGACGGGAGGCCGCATCGCGAGCGTGCCGGAGGCCGCCGCGGGCACCTTGATCTGGTGCATGTTGGCGAGCGCCTGGTCCACACCGGCGAAGTTCATATCGATGACCTTCTGCCCGCGCTTGCCGTAGGTCTTGACGATGGCTTCCTTGATCTTGGCGATCGCCTCGTCGCGGGGGAGCACGCCCGAGAGCGCGAAGAAGCAGGTCTGCAGGATGGTGTTCATGCGCCCGCCCAGGCCGACCTTCGCCGCGACGTCGTAGGCGTCGATGACGTAGAGCTGGACATCCTTGGCGATGATCTGGTCCTGGACCTTGCGGGGGAGGCGATCCCAGGTCTCACTCGCCGGGTAGGGGCTGTTGAGCAGGAGGGTGCCGCCCTTGACGATGCTGCCCAGGATGTCGAACTGCTCGATGAGCGAGAACTGGTGGCAGCCGACGAAGTTGGCGGAGGTGACCAGGCACGCGTGGCGGATGGGGCGTGGGCCAAACCGCAGGTGCGAGACCGTGTTGCCGCCGGACTTCTTGGCGTCGTACTCGAAGTAGCCCTGGGCGTAGAAGTCGGTCTCCTCACCGATGATCTTGATGCTGTTCTTGTTCGCGCCGACCGTGCCGTCGGAGCCGAGCCCGTAGAAGAGCGCGCGCACCACATCGGATGGCTCGGTATCGAACGAGGGATCGACATCGAGGCTCGTGAAGGTCACGTCGTCGACGATGCCCACGGTGAAGTGGTTCTTGGGGTTGGGCTTGGCCAGCTCGTCGTAGACGGCCTTGGCCATCGCGGGGGTGAACTCCTTGCTGGAGAGCCCATAGCGACCGCCGATGATCTCGACCTGCAGGCCGGCCTCGACCGCCGCGGTGACGCAGTCCTCGTACAGGGGCTCGCCCACGCTCCCGGGCTCCTTGGCGCGGTCGAGCACGGCCAGCTTCTTGACCGTCTTGGGCAAGGCCGCGGCGAGGAGCGCCGGGTTAAACGGGCGGAACATGTGGACCTTGAGGAGGCCCACCTTCTCGCCCTGCTTCATAAGGAAGTGGGCCGTCTCCTCCGTGACCTCGGCGCCCGAGCCCATCACGACAATAACGCGCTCGGCATCCGGCGCGCCGACGTAGTCATACAGGTGGTACTGGCGCCCGGTGAGTGCGGCGAACTTGTCCATCGCCTTCTGAATGATCGCCGGGACCTGGACGTAGAAGGGATTCACGGTCTCGCGGCCCTGGAAGTAGACATCGGGGCCCTGTGAGGTGCCGCGGGCCACGGGGTGCTCGGGGTTGAGGCTGCGGGCGCGGTGCGCCTGGACGAGGTCGTCGCTGACCATCGCGCGCAAGACCTCATCGGAGAGCTCCTCGATCTTGTTGACCTCGGAGCTGGTGCGGAACCCGTCAAAAAAGTGCACGAAGGGGACGCGCGACTCGAGAGTCGCGGCCTGCGCGATCAGGGCGAAGTCCTGCGCCTCCTGGACAGAGTTGCTGCACAGGAGCGCCCAGCCCGTGCCGCGGATCGCGGCGATGTCGCTGTGGTCGCCGAAGATGGAGAGCGCCTGCGCGGAGAGACTGCGGGCGGAGACGTGGAACACCGTGGGGGTCAGCTCACCGGCGATCTTGTACATATTGGGGATCATCAGCAGCAGGCCCTGGGAAGCGGTGAAGGTCGTGGTGAGCGCGCCGGTCTGGAGCGCGCCGTGCACGGCGCCGGCGGCGCCGCCCTCGGACTGCATCTCGACCACCAGGGGCACAGTGCCCCAGATGTTCTTCTGTCCCCTGGCTGAGAGCTCATCAGCCAGCTCGCCCATCGATGTGGAGGGCGTGATGGGGTAGATTGCGATCACTTCGTTGGTCTTGTGCGCCACGGTCGCGCACGCGGTGTTCCCATCGATCGTGGTCATGATACGTTCTGCCATTAAGAAACCTCCTGAGGATATGCTAAAAAGGCAAACTTCGAGAGTTCTCGAAGGTATGTCTGTCTCTAACGGCTCATTATAGCACGGGGGAGAGGTCCGTCAAAAGGAGGACCGGCCCTTAATGAGGAGACGAATGTCGCCGGGGAAGCCCCCCTCCCCGGCCCTCGGGCGTCCATGCCGGTCGGAACCGGGCGGTCGGAACCGGACGCCTGCCCGAGTACAGGGGGGAGGAAGGCGGAGCGGATCTGCTTTGCCCCCGCAGACGGGGGGGCAAATGCAAAAGGAGGTCTGCTCGCCGTTGTCGCGCTCGCGCCGGCGGAGGCGCCCCCCTCCCTTACCCTCCCCCCCGAGTACAGGGGGGAGGGAGGCGGAGCGGAGGGCGAACAAGACAGTTCGCCCCACGCTATGGGGCGAAGGTGACGGCGATGTCTACGGCGGCGATGGCTTTCTGGCCCTCGAACCAGAACTCGAAGGCCTTGGTCGTCACCCTCTCGTATATGGCATCGTCCATGTCGCGTGTGGCCTTTTCGAGTACCTGGATGATGTGGTAGCCAAAGTCGGTTGCGACCACGTCACTGATGGTGCCGGGCTCCAGAGAGAAAGCCACCTCCTCAAACGCCGGGACCATCACGCCGCGAGGGAACCAGCCCAGATCGCCCCCGGCATCTTTGTTGGCGGTATCGAGGGAGAGCTCACGCGCCAGCACCGCCCAGTCCTCGCCGGCGTCCAGCCGCGTGAAGACGGCGGTGGCGGAGGCTTCATCCGTGACCAAGATGTGCCGGGCGTGGACCTGCTCCGCCTCGCGGCTGGGTGCATGCACCTCCGTCAGTTGCTCGACGAGGAGGTTGTCCTCCATCAGGCGCGCAAAGTAGGCGTCGCTCAGACCGCGGTCCTCCAGGAATGCTTCCCAGGATGCATATTCCCCACTGCTGATGATCTCCGCTTTTTCCTCATCAATGCGCGCGGCTATCGCTTCCTCGGTGGCTCTGATCCCCGCAGAAGCCGAACCCTGGCGCAACACGATACGCGAGATGAGCGTCGACAGGACCTGATCCTGGAACTCCCCGAGCATGGCGATGTTCTCGGCCTGGTTCCAGTCCACGGCATATTGCTGGGTGACGCCATGCAGCGCCTGGATCAGCTCGGGTTCGTAGTCGGCCCAGGTGATCTCCTGAGAGTTGACGGTTGCCAAGACGCCGGCGACCGGCTCGATGGCGGCCAGGGCGAGCTCGACCCCGCCGGTGGGGCTCACCACGGTGGTGGCGGCGAGGGTAGGAGCCGCCGCGGGCGTGGCGGTTGCAGCGCTGACCACAAGCGTGGGCTCGGCTGTCGGCGAGCCGCAGGCGGCGGTCAGCAGCGCGGCGAGTAGTGGAACGAGAGCATACCTGATTCTCACGGGATTCGGTCCTTTCAACAACGGGTATCTGCTCAGTCTACCAGATTCCGCCGCTGTGGGCTTGCCCCCTTCCCCAACCCTCCCCCCCGAGTACAGGGGGGAGGGAGGCGGAGCACCCTGCGAGGGGCAACTTCGCTAGACCTTTGAGCTTGCGGAAAAGCTCAAAGGTCTTAGGCAGATTTGAGGTAGGTGATCATTGGGTCGGTGACAAGGGGGACGAGGTCACCGATCATGTGCGGCATGAGATTGTCCATCACGCGGGGCATCATGTCGGGCATCTGCTCCAGCATATACTCGGGCATCGGGATCTGCGCAGCGACGCGATCCAGCATCGTGGGCAGCACCTTGGGCATCATCTTGGGCAGCAGGATGGGGAAGAGCACCGGGAACATCGGCTTCATCAGCGCCAACGCGCCAGGCACCTTGCCCATCACGCGCATCATCTTGCCCATCCCGAGCGGCATCGCGTCGATGAGCTCGGGCCACATGGTGCCCATCAGCGTGGCGAACCCCTGCGGCGACATCAGGCCGATGAAGGCCTCAAAGACGCCCCACTGGAACTGGACCTCGGGATGGGGATCCGGGAACTCGTAACCCAGGGCGGCGGCGGCGAAGTGCGCCAGGTCCTGGACCTCGATGGGGACGTTGCGCTTCTGCTGCGAGACCCGGAGCTGCACCTCGCAGCAGGGGCAGGCGGCCAGGACCTTCTGCGCCCCCACCTCGAGCGCCTCGTTCAAGCGCGTCTCGCCGATGCCCGCGGCGATGGGCGGTTCCTTGATCAGCGTCAGCACGCTGCCGCAGCAGTGCGCCTCATCGCGGTTGAAGGGCATGTCAACGTAGCTCACATTGGGGATCGCCTGGATCAGGCGCCGGGGCTCCTCATAGATATGAGAGACGCGGCCCATATGGCACGAGTCGTGCCATGTGACGGTCACGGGCTCCAGGTTGTTCGCGGGGAAGGCGAAGGCACCTTTGTCGAGCTGTTCGGACATCACTTCACTGTAGTGCTTGGCCGTGATGCCATAGTCAACGCCCAGTTTGGCGGCCCACTCGGGGTAGACGTGGCGCCACATCATGTTGCACGCCGGGCAGGAGGTGATCACGGTATCGGCACCGGCGGCCTTGACCGCGGCGATGTTCTTCTTCATCGTCTCGGCGAAGAGGTCCCACTTGCCGGCGACAAGCATGGGCGTGCCGCAGCAGTTCTCCTTGGGCCCCAGATAGCCGAAGTCGACGTTGGCCTCGTCGAGCAGGCGCACCGTTGCCATGCCGATGTCGTGCTCGACGTAACTTACCGTGCAGCCGGCGAAGTAGACGGCGTGTGGCCCAGAGGCCACCCCTGCAGACTCAGGCTCGCCGGCGGCCTCCGGGCCGCCCACCTTACGACCGGTGTGCTTCTCCCGCAGGTCCTCGGGGAACCAATCGGAACGATCGCGCCGGTAGCCGGCCCAGATGTTGCCCTGGTCCTCCAGCGCCGCCGCCATCATCTCGAAGGGCGGGAAGGTCATGCGCTTCTCCTCCTGGATGAACTGCCCGCGCAGTTTCATCCACGAGGGCTCGATGGGCAGCGCCGCCGAACAGCGCAGGTTGCACAGCTCACACGTGGTGCAGGCGAGGAACGTGTCGGTCATAAACTGGTCCAGCTTCTCGCGGCCCTCGAGGTACTCGCGGAGCCAATACCACTTCCCGCGCGGACTCTGGCTCTCCCAGCCGCGGCCATAGTACTGGTCGCACTCCTGGACGCAGTAGCCGCACTGCGAGCAGGCGTACGCGTACCAGGCCACGTCGCCCGGGATGCCGCGCACGGTCTCCTCGGAAATGTGCTCGCCAACGTTCTCCGTCACCGCATTGCCGAACGGGCGGATCAGGGGCTCGAACTTGTTCGCCACGATCAGCGCGTTGCTGATGATCGAGTTGCCGATGACCTTACCGGGGTTGAGGATATGGTACGGGTCCGTCTTGGCCTTGAAGGACTTGAGGGCCTTCACCCGCTCGGTTCCCAACACCTGCGGCGCCATCTTGGAATAGTAGAGGCCCGTCGCGTAGGGGCGCCCGCCATACTTGGCGGCGATGCCGGAAATCGTCAGGGACAGCGGGAAGACGAAGTTGTAGGTGAACTTGCGCTGGTCGGCGGGGATAAAGCCGAGGATCACAACCTCGGGCTCACCCTTGGGGTTGTGACCACGGCGGATCAGGACGCCTTCCTTGACAACGGGCTGCTGCACCTTTTCGGATACCTCGTTCAGCGTGTTCCCGAGGCCCGAGAGCGGCACGACGAACTCCGCAGGCACGAGGCTCGGCCCGAGGCGTTTGACCGTCATGATGCGGAAGCGGTTCTCCCACTCGTGATGGGCGATCTCGTCGCTGAGGAGCTGGGCCTCGCACTTTTCGGTCTTCAGGCCCGCCGTGATGCACTCGCGAACCTGCGCGGCATCACGCTCCCGGAACGCCAGGGTCACGATGTAGGCCGAGGGCAACAAGACCCGCTTTTCAACGGAATGCCCCTGATGGGTCATCAGCGGTGCGCGGTTCTTCATCTCGGCCATCTGGGGGTTGATGAAGTGCATCGACCAGAGCGGCAGGTCAGCTTCGAGGATATGCTCGAGCAGGAACTGAACGCTGTGCGCCTCGGGACATCCCAGAGACAGCACCTCGAGCGGCTCATCGGGCCGGACCTTGATGGTCATCTGGGTGATGATGCCGGTAATGCCCTCGGCCTCGTAGATGAGACCCAAGCGCTCGCCCTCGAAGACCTCGACCGTGCCATCGCCCAGCACCACGCGGGCGCTCACGACGCTTTCGCCGAACCACCCGGACTCGTACGAGCCAAAACCGGCGCCGCCCTGGGCCAACCACCCGCCCGCGGTCGCCGACGGATAGCTGCTGGGATAGGAACGCAGCGTCATCCCGTGCTTCTTGAGCTCGCGGTCGGCGTTTTCCCAGACGATGCCGGGCTGCAGCGTGGCCGTCTGCGCCTCCGTGTCGACGGAGAGCACCTTGGCCATCCGGAAGAAGTCGACCACGATGCCACCCTTGACCGGCAGGACGCCGCCATACCCCGAGGTCGCCTTGCCGCGGGGAATCAGCGGGATGCGGTGCGCCCCGGCCCACTTCACCAACGCGACCACCTCAGCCTCCGAGGCCGGCTGCACCACCGCGTCGGCCAGAGGATTCCCGATCAGCGGTTTGATGAGGCTCGGCATCTCGCCGATGTCGTGGCTGTAGAGCTTACGCTCCACCCGCCGCGTCGTCACCCGGTCATCGAAAGTCGACTCCAACCACGCGCCTTGATCAGTAGATAGCTTCGCCATAAAGATTCCTCCTCAGATAAGCCACGTTCAACTGGATAGGTTGCCCCGCAGACAAGGAAGGGGGGGGCCCGCCCTAAGCTCGATTCACAACGCTCGCGCGATCGTTCATGAGATCGGCGACATACGCGCGCAGGATCTGGATGGCCTCCACGATGCGCGGGTCGCCCAGGGAATAGAAGATAGAGGTGCCGTCACGTTCTGCGACCACCAGCCCGCGCTCGCGGAGGATGCGCAGGTGGTGTGAGACCGTGGGTTGGGGGACATCAAGGAGTTCCGTGAGCTCCGACACATTGCGTGGCTGGTCCGCCACATAATAGAGCAGCATCAGCCGCTTGGGATCGGCGATCCCTTCACAGACATAGCGATGGAGCAGGAGGACTTCCTCCTCGGTGATGGGGTTCATAAGGGCTCCTGGAGAAACATCAGCATATATGAATATATAGATTATACGGCAAGTTTTCGGAGTGGCAAATGAGCCTCTGAGACCCGGGGACTTTCCGCCGTCTTGATGCGCGTCCCCGGCACCGGGGGAACCGAAAGGCGGCGTGGTTGCGAGACCACGCCGCCTGGGTTATAATGCCGAAGGTGGGAGTTGAACCCACATGGGTGTTACCCGAGCGAGTTTGAGTCGCTTGCGTCTGCCATTCCGCCACTTCGGCCTGGCAGCAAGTATAGCCAAGATCCGGGTCACGTCAAGCCGCCGGAGCGCCCGCCGCCATTGTTCATGTCCGCAACACACGACACCTGGGATGAGAGCGCACTGGTCACTGCCGCGCAGCGCGGCAGCGTTGACGCGTTCAACGAGCTCATCCTGCACTTTCAGAATCAGGTGTACAACCTCGCGTATCACATCATGCATGACCCCGCCGCCGCGGATGACGCCACACAGGAGGCCTTCATCTCGGCCTATCGCGCGCTCAAGCGGTTCCGTGGGGGGTCGTTCCGCGCGTGGCTCCTGCGCATCGTGAGCAACGCGTGTTATGACGAGCTCCGCCGCCACAAGCGCCGACCTAACGTGTCGTGGGAGGATTTCGGCGAGATGGAGGAGGAGGCCAACCCCCATCTGGTGGACCCCGGTCCGAAGCCGGAGGAGTCGATGCAGCAGCAAGAGCTCAGGCGGGTGCTGGAGCGTGCGCTCGCCAAGCTGCCGGAGCACCAGCGTATAGCCCTCGTGATGGTCGATAGCCTCGGGCTGTCGTACGAGGAAGCGGCAGAGGCTATGGGGGTCGCGCTGGGGACGGTGAAGTCCCGCCTGGCCCGAGCGCGAAGCGACATGCAGGTCTTGCTCCAAGAGGAGCAGGAACTATTACCCACGCGCTACCGTCTATAGTGTAGCCATACTGTGGGAGGCAAATCCTTAATGATCCAGAAACACAACAACGCGATGGAGGTCTCGGCATACGTGGACGGGAAGTTATCCCCCCGTGACCTCGTCGCGTTTGAGTCCCGAATGGCACAGGACCCCACGCTGCGCCGACGCGTCGAAGAGACGCGGCAGGTCGTGGCGATGATGCGGGCCATGCCATTGCGCGAGACTTCCCGCAATTATCTCATCTCGCCCGCGATGGTAGCGGAGACCCGACCGCGACCTGCGGCAAGGCGGACACCGTTCCTCGTGATGCGGGTAGCCACGTCGCTGGCGGCGTTGGCGTTCGCTATCACGTCGGGGCTGACCCTGGTGCAGCGCGGCATGACGCCGGCCATGGTAGTCCAACCGAGAGAAGCACCTCAGGCAGCGCTAGTGTCAGAGCATACGCCACAGCTGGACGTTGCCACGACGCTGGAGGTGGAGGCTGAGGTCGCGCCTGCGGCGGATGCCGCGGCGGAGGCCGGCGCGCTCAAGGCTGCCGAGGGTGAAGTCGCTGAGAGCGAGGTCGCGGCGCTGGAGGCACCCGCGCCTCAGGGGACACTTGCCCCTGATGAGGAGCTTGCGCTGGCGCCGGCTCCGCCTGTGGTGGAGGGTGAGCCTGCGGGTATGGGCGGTGGAGGGACCGCGGTTGAGGATTCTGCGGCTCTCATAGTCGCAGCCACGCCACCCGCCGAGGCTGCCGACGAGCAGGCCATTGCGCTGGCAGCGGAAGCGCCGGCTGCCATTGAGGCCCTTGAGGCGCCCGCAGAGGACAGCGCCAGCGCTCGCGCGTTCGTCACGGAAGATACCGCGGCGGAGCAGGAGAACGCTCCTCTGGATCGAACTGTGAGGGAGACCGGACGACAGATCGCGCCAACGACGTGGCTTGCCATCGGATTGGGGCTCGCGACGGCTCTGTTAGCAGCGATCACCTACTGGCTGTCGCGGCGCTATCCCGGCTAGGCGCGGGTTAGCGCGCACAGACACGCATGACCATCAAGCTCGCACACGCCGTTCCGCTCCTGCTGATTGCGGTCCTTACCGGCTGCGGCCCCGGTGTCCCCCTATCCGCTGCCGAAGTCCCGACGGCGGTCAGGGCCACCGAAGAGGGGCTCACCGGCACGCCCCTGATCATGCCAACGATGACCCCTACGTTGGTGGTGCCAACTGCGACAGCGGCGCCGACAGAGACGCCGCTGCCAACGCCGACGGCTTCGCCCGAGCCCACCGCCACGCCCGCAGCCACGGACACGCCGGTCGCGACATCCGAACCGACGGCGACGCCCGAGCCCACCGCAACCTATCCTCCCCCGCCCCTCGCGGTCAACGTCCCGGTGCTGATGTACCACTACATCTCGGAGCTCCCGGCGGACGCGGATATCTACCGGCGCGACCTGACCGTGACACCCGACCGCTTTGAGGCCCAACTGCAGTACCTTCGAGACCAGGGTTACCAGAGCATCACCCTGACCGATGTCTATGAGACGCTCGCGCTGGGGAAGCCGCTGCCGGCGCGCCCTATCGTCCTGACCTTTGATGACGGCTACATCGATGCCTACACTCACGCCTTTCCGCTGCTCCAGACCTACGGCTTCATCGGCGAGTTCTTTGTGCTGGCCACGCCGGCACACTTCGAGGCCCCGGCCTATATGACGTGGGACGAGATGCGCGTCATGGCCGATGCCGGCATGTCCATCCAGGCCCATGGGCGCGACCACTACGATCTCACGAACCGTGACTACGACTTCCTCGTGTATCAGATTCTGGGCGCGCGCGAGGCGGTGGAGGCGCACACCGGTCGGCCGGCGAGCTTTTTCTGCTACCCCTCGGGACGTCACGATGCCTCCGTCGAGGCCGTGGTCGAATCGGCCGGCTATCTGGGGGCGGTGACGACCGCGTGGGGTACCGAGATGCGTCTCGACAACCGCACCACGTGGCCCCGTATACGCATCAAGGGCGCATGGGGGATCGCGGAGTTTTCGAGCGTGCTGTCCTCCTTGGAGCGGTAGACATAGCCTCGTGAGGTGATTATGCACAAGCGGCTCATGCTCCTGCGGGTGTTGGGGGGCGTCCTGATGCTGGCGACCCTCGCGTGTAACTTCCCTGGCCTGCCGGACACGTGGCCCCTGGGCGCGGCGAAAGACACGCCAACGCCGGAACTCCCGGGCACGCAGGAGGACGAGCCGGGCCCAGGAGAGGGCACGGAGACCGCCCCGCCGCCGCTGGACACACCGACGTCGCCGGGAGAAACCCCTAGCCCCACGGTCACGCCGCAGATCGCGGTGACGCCATCGCCAACGCCGACACCGACCGCCACGCCCACCCCGACGCCCACGGCAACGCCCGAGCCCGTAAGGCCGGGGCCGCCGCTGGTGTTCCAGGACCCGGCGTGGGAGCTGACCACGTGGCAACGCGTCCCGAATTCCAACGACTGGCAGGGCACGCTCCGCATCCGCGTCAACGGCGGGACGGCTCCCTATCGTGCACAGTTGGAGAACCAGGCCATCGTCAACGGGCTCGATGTGCCGGCTCGCTGGCGCATCTGCGCGGCGATGCCCGCGACGATACGTGTTTGGTCCGCCGACGGGCAGTCCGCACAGACGACTATCTGGGTGCCTGAGGTCGGGTGCTCGAATCCTTGATGCCGAGCAATGCCCCTGAAGGAGACGCTATGACGGATGAGTTTGAGCGGGCCTTTCCGAGACCCCAACACCAGGAGCCGACGGTGTTGGGCACCATCGTGAGTGGCAGCCTCAGCAAAGGACTCGAAGCGAAGTTGGCGCCGGACCGGACGATCGAGGGGTTGGCGGTGGGCCGGTACGTCGTCATCCGTGGCCAATGGGGCCGTCGATTCTTCGGGATGATCACCGACGTTGCGTTGGAGAGCCGCTATCCCGAGATCGAGCAGTCTCCCCCGGAGGACCCCGATGGGTTCGTCGCCCGGGTCTATGCCGGCACCGTGACCTATGGGAGGCTGCACATCACCCCTATGCTGGTGTTGGACGAGGCCAGCGCAGAGGTGAGGCCGGCCAAGACGGTCCCTTCGCATTTCCGGCTGGTGTATGAGGCGTCGCCTGAAGAGGTCGCCGACGTCTTCGGCGATCCCGATGAGGCGGGGCGCTTCTACATCGGCGATCCTCTGGAGATGGAAGGGACCCGCATCGCGCTGGACCTGAAGCGGTTCGTCGAACGTTCCAGCGGCATCTTCGGCAAGAGCGGAACCGGCAAGACCTTCCTGACCCGTATGGTGCTCGCGGGGATCATCCAGGAGAACGCCGCGGTCAATCTCATCTTCGACATGCACAACGAGTACGGCTGGAAGAGCCAGGATGAGGCCCGGCAGGACGTCAAGGGGCTGCGCCAGCTCTTCTATGATGGTCGGGTCAGCGTCTTCACATTGGACCTCGAATCGTCGCGGCGCCGCGGCAGCAAGGTGGACTTCACGGTCAAGATCGGCTACGACCAGTTGGAGCCTGAGGACCTTGAGATGCTGGCCCCGCTCTTCGGCTTCACCGACATTCAGACCAACGCTCTGTACATGCTGCGCCGGCGGCTGGGCAAGGATTGGGTCAAGCGGCTGCTCGATGAGGACACCGGCGATGAGCTGCGCGAGCTTCTGGAGCAGAACCGCATTCAGGAGGGCAGCCTCGGGGCCATCCAGCGCAAGCTCGAACAGCTTCACCGTTTCGGGTTCCTGGTCGATAGGGCTCCCGACGACCCAATTGGGCGCATCCTGGACTATCTCGCCAGCGGGACCCACGTGGTGCTGGAGTTTGGGCGCTACGGCAATGCGCTGGAGGCGTACATCCTAGTCGCCAACTACATCACGCGGCGCATCCACAGCGCCTATGTCGATCGCAAAGAGCGCGCGCTCGGGGGACAGGGCACCGAGCCCCGCCCGCTCGTGATCACGATCGAAGAGGCTCACAAGTTCCTCGACCCCGTTATCGCCCGGCACACAATCTTCGGCACCATCGCGCGGGAGATGCGCAAGTACAACGTCACGCTTCTCGTCGTCGACCAGCGGCCCAGTGGGATTGACCCGGAGGTTATGAGCCAGATCGGGACCCGGGTCACCGCGCTGTTGGATGAGGAGAACGACATCCGCGCGGTCTTCTCCGGCGTCGCGGGGACCTCGGCGCTGCGCGAGGTGCTGGCGCGGCTGGAGACGAGGCAGCAGGCGCTCATCCTCGGGCACGCAGTCCCGATGCCGATCGTGGTCCACACCCGGGATTACCGGGAGATGACGGCGGAGATCACCGGGAATCAGATCGATATCAAGGGGGCGGCAGACGCGCTGTTCGGATAACGGACGTTGCTAGACCTTTGAGCTTTTCCCAAGCTCAAAGGTCTTCGGGAGGAGGGGGATTGGAGACGTCGATCTTCGAGAAGCAGGCGCGGCTTAGGTCTTTTCCGCCCGCACAGCTTATCTACATCGTCTACCGCAGGCTTGTCGAGCAAGGGCTTCGACCTACCGCGCTGTGGCTCAAGGACAAGGTATTCCGCCGGGCGCGCGGGTACTCTCATCCCGCGACCAGCGAGGTGGCTCCGCGTCTCTTTGTTGGAGGGCAGCAGAGGCCCAAGGGACTCGCCGCTATGCGCGCGCTGGGGATCACTGCAGTGGTCAATATGCGTGAGGAGTCCGACGATGCTGCCCGCGGCGTCGCGCTTGACGACTACCTCTGGCTCCCCACGACCGACGACGCGGCGCCGGCGCTCGACGACCTGGAACGGGGGAGCACCTTCATCGCCCAGCATATCGACGCCGGGCGCGGAGTCTACATCCATTGCGGCGCGGGCGTCGGGCGGGCGCCCACGATGGCTGCCGCTTACCTCGTCCAGGAGGGAGCCACGCCCGAAGCAGCCTGGGAGACGCTCCAGCGCGGACGCCCTTTCATCCGCCCGACCCCGCCACAGATCGCGGCGATCCGTGAGTTTGCAGCGCAGGCCACATTGGAGAGCCGCGAGCAGGCTGCTTATGAGCGCATCGCCGGTGATCCGGGGTTAACCGGGGATCTGACCGACGCCGAGGCGCAGCCCATCCTGGCGTGGGCACGCGACGAGGTCCGTAGGCTGGTGCAGGGTACCGTGAACAGTGACGACGCCGAGGCGTGGGCACGGCTCGATCCCCAGGTTCGTGAGTTGCGTCAGCAGGTACGCGCGCGCGCCAAGCGGGAGAGCAGCGGAGGACGCGCTTGACGAAAGGGGGTCGGGGGTTCGGGTTCAAGGAGTTGCTCCTCAGCCTCTTTATGATGGTTGTCGCCTGGGCCACCAAGGAGTGCATCGCCCCAAGCACGCCTGGAGGAAACACCTCAGGGCCCGGTGGTACCATCCGCATTGTTTTCACCACACCACGTTACCCGGACAGCGCACTCGATCACCGTGGGGGACTTGACGAGGAACTGATCGCCGCCATTGATGCTGCGCAAGAGCGCGTGGATGTTGCCATCTACAATCTCGACCTGGCGTCCGTAGCCCATGCCCTCATCCGCGCGGACCAGCGCGGTGTGACGGTGCGACTACTCACGGAGAGCGACTATGCGGATGCCGCCGGGGCCTCCGCGCTGCGTGGGGCGGGAATCCCTGTCGTCACCGATGGACAAGCTCCCTTTATGCACAACAAGTTCGTCGTCATCGACAGGCATACCGTATGGACCGGCTCGTGGAACGTCTCGGACAGCGAGACCTACCGGAACAACAATAACGTCGTGATCGTACGCTCGGAGGAACTGGCCCGAAACTTTTCCGTTGAGTTCGATGAGATGTTCGAAGATGGAAGATTCGGCGCGACCTCGCCCGATACGGTCCCACACCCGGAGCTTACCATCGATGGCGTGCGGGTTGAGACTTTCTTCGAGTCTGAGGGCAATGTCCGTAGTCGGATCATTGAGCTCATCAACGACGCCGAAACCAGCCTACACTTCCTGGCGTATACGTTTACAGATGACGGCATCGCCAATGCAATCATCGACCGGCATCGCGACGGGCTCGACGTCTCAGGGGTGATCGAGGGGCGCAACACAGAGGATCCCGGGTCGGACTTCAGCGCGTTTGTTGGGGCCGGCGTTCCAGTGCTGAAGGATGGGAATCCGTATTTGATGCATCACAAGGTGATCATTGTGGATGGGGACATCGTGATCACCGGTTCGTACAACTTCAGCGCGAGCGCGGCTAACGCCAACGACGAGAACGTGCTCATACTCCGCAGCCCGGACGTTGCAGCGGCGTATGAGCAGGAATATGAGGTGATCTCACGACTGGCGAGCGAAGCCGTGGGGAGTGGCAACTGAGCCCTCGGGCGAGTCATAAGCGTGGCCCGCGTCGAGGGACCTAGAAGAGGGAGGCATTGCTGTGAACGAGACACAACCTGGAAATCGAAATAGTGGTTGGAAATGGGCCGCCATCGCCCTGTTCGCGCTCATCGCCATTATGGCGACATGCGTCTTTAGCGCACTCTGGGGTGGGTTGTTCGGGTACGTGATCGGTCGGGGCTCAGCCCAGCGCGCCGAGGTGCACGGATACTCTTACGAGGAACCGATAATGCCCTTCGAGCCGGAGATGCCTTATGAGCCGGAGATGCCCTTCGACCTGGACTCGCGCGCCTGGCTTGGCGTGGGATTCATGACCGGCGAGGACGGCGCCCTGGTGACATCGGTGATCAGCGGTAGCCCAGCCGAAGCCGCTGGCATTCGGGCTCAGGACACAATCGTCGAGGTCGATGGCGAGTCCGTGACCCCGGACTTTCCCCTGGATGAACAGATCCTCGGCTACAGTCCGGGTGACCGTGTTGAGATTACGCTAATGCGCAATGGGCGAGAGCGCGTCGTGAGCGTGCGCCTCGGCTCGCGCAGCGACAGCGGACTGCAGTGGTTTGAGGACAGCTTCCCTTTCGGGGAACCGCTGGCGCCCGGTCTTGACGGATAGGTCCGGCTATTCCACGACGCTCTGATACGCCGCCATCACCCGGTCGACCATAAGGTCCTGGGTGAATTCGGCCTCGACGCGCGCACGGGCGGCCCGGCCCATCCGCCGCAGCGCCTCCGGATCCGCCAACAGTTCGGCGATGGCGCGCGCAAGGATTCCCGGGTCCCGTGGGGGAACGACCCTGCCGGTCACGCCGTCCTGGACGACCCACGAGGTGCCCGTTCCCACCTCGGTTGTCACACAGGGGAGGGCGCAGGCCATCGCCTCGAGCAGCACCGTGCCGAAGGCCTCGGCGCGCGCGTTGGCGGGCAGGACGAAGAGCGTCGCGGCATGGTACTGCTCCGGAAGATCCGCGTCGGCGACATCCCCCGCGAACGCCACGCGGCCCGCGATCCCGAGCTCCAGCGCCAGCGCCTGCAGCGGCACGTGTTGCTCGCCGGTCCCGACGATCCGCAGCGCTACGGACTCCGGCAGCGCTGCCAGCGCCCGTAGGAGCGTGTCCAGCCCCTTGTAGTAGCGCAGGCGACCGACGAAGAGCAGCGTCGGGCGTCCCGCATAGGGCTCGGAAGGGGGTGCAAAGCGCTGGGAGTCGACCCCCAGGGGCACAACGGCGCACTTCTCACGCACTGGCTGCAGCCACGGAGACGTATCCAGATAGCGGGGGCTGCTGACCAGGATGCGGTCCACACGGCGCAATACCTCGCGCAACAGCGGCGCGTAGAGCCGCAGCCAGCCTCGCTGCCGGACGACATCGGACTGATAGCTCAGCACCAGAGGTGTGCGCGGCTTGAGGAACGCTGCGCTGATCTCTCCCAAGGGATAGGGGCCCTGGACGTGGATAACATCAGGGTGCGATTGGGCTAAGGCTAAGGGCTGTCCTAAGCTCACAGGCATGCTAGCCGCAGTGGTCAGGCGTCCGGACTTCACGATCCTCACGCCATTCAGCGTGGCCTTGCGCGTCTTGTGTCCCGGATCGCAGACCAGCACGCTCACCGAGTGCCCCGCTTGGGCCTGCGACTCCGCGAGAACTCGAATATGGTTCTCAATCCCGCCGACGACTGGGAAGTAGTCCTTGTAGAGATGCAGGATGCGCACCCAGCCACTCCCTATCGAGGCTCAAGGCGTCGAGGAAGCGCTGCCGGCGCTCACACGACGGTAGATTTCCAAGGTCTCGCGCGCGGTGCGCTCCCAGGAAAAGGTCGTTGCCCGCGCCAGCCCGCGATTACGCAAGTCAACCCGCAGCGCCTCGTCACTCAGCGCCTTGGTGATCGTCCCCGAAATCGACGCCGGATCGCGCGGGTCAAACAGCAGTGCAGCGTCGCCGACCACCTCAGGAAGCGACGAGACATTGGAGCACGCGACCGGAGCCCCGCACGCCATCGCCTCGATCACAGGCAGGCCAAACCCCTCATAGAGGCTGGGGAAGACGAAGAGCGACGCAGCGCTGTAGAATGCGGGCAAGTCCTGCTCCGATAGCGGTCCGAGCCAGCGCAGCGACTGCTCGCCAAGACCCAACTCTTCCGCCCGGATGCGCGCCTCAGGGAGTGTGGGGATCCATGAGCCGGCCACCACCAGCGTGGTGTGCGGGAAGCTCGGCACGACCTCCGCCCAGGCTTCAACAAGCCGCACCAGGTTCTTGTGCCGCTGGTTGCTGCCCACGTAGAGGACGAAGGGATCCCACAACCGATACCGCTGTCGGAGATTGTGCACCAAGTTCGTGGGCTGAGCGCCGATATCTGGGTCGGCCGCCAGAGGAACGACCGTGACTTTCTCCTGAGAGAGAGTAAAGCGCGCCAGTAGTTGCGTGCGAGTATCTTGAGACCCAGTTACGACATGAGCTGATGCACGCAGCGCCATCAACACCAGCCAGACGAACAGCCACCGCGCCCGACGCGAGCTGTATTGGGGCAGGAGAATGGGGATGAGATCGTGGACGGTCAACACACTGGGCGCATCCACCCGATAGGGCATCAGATAGTATGGGCTATGGTAGAGGTTCGCGCCCAGCTCCTTCACGAGGCGGCGCACGACCCACTGTTGGCGCAGCGAGAAGGGAGAGGCATCGACCGAGATCGACTGCACTGTCGGCCGCGCCGGCAGCTTCAGCGAATACCCCGGGCTGGTAAGGACCGTCAGCCGCTCGTCATCGCTCAACAACGGGATCAGCGCCTCGGCGAGATTGCGGATGTAGCGCCCGATCCCCGGGAAGTGCGGCGTCGCAGTCCGTGCGTCAAGAACGTAGTGTGGCATTTTACTCACCCCGTCGCGTGCCGTTGCACAGCGTCATACAGAGACAGCGTCTCCTGAGATGCCCTCTGCCAGGAGAAGTCCGCGGACCGCACCAATCCCTGCGCACGTAGTGTCTGCTGCAGCTCCGCGTCTGCAGAAAGACGTCCCAACGCCTGCTGCAGAGCGTCCACATCCAGCGGATCGACCAACATCCCCGCGTCGCCCACGACTTCCGGAAGCGACGAGGCATCGGAGCAGATCACCGGAGCGCCGCACGCCATCGCCTCAAGCGGTGGCAGACCAAAACCCTCGTAAAGGCTAGGGAAGACAAAGACGGTGGCCCCGGAGTAGATCGAGGGCAGGTCCACATCCTGAACGTAGCCCGTCAGGATGACACCTTCACGAGCAGGACATACCTGCAGCGCGGCGAAGAACCCGTCGGAGAGCCACCCACGCTTCCCCACGATGACCAGAGGCGGACACGCACGCGCCTGATACAGCGGCGCCCAGGCCTGCAGCAGCCGTTCGAGATTCTTGCGCGGTTCGATCGTCCCCACATACAGGATGTAGCGCTCGGGCAACCCGTATGTCTGACGGGCGCGGTTCTGAGCATCCTCGGACTGGGGTTGGAAATGCGATGCGGCGGCCTCGTAGATCACTGTGATCTTCTCCGGCGGCAGCCCATAGGCCGAGATAAGGTCCCGTCGCGTGGCCTCGGACACCGCGATGATGGCGCTGGCGCGCCGGCAATACAGAGGCATTGTCCCGTTGAGGTACCAGCGGTTGAGCGGTTTGTGATGCTCCGGCAGTTGGCGGAAGATCAGATCGTGGACCGTCATCACCGTCGGGGTGCCCTTGAGAGGCATCAGGAGATGCTCAGTCGCATGAAACAGCGTAGCGCCTGGCACAAGGCGATTGAACGGGATGCGCGCAAGCTGCCCCATCCACACCCCCATGCGCCACGGCTTGTACCCCAGAGACACCGAAGTGTACTTCAGGGAGTCCAGCCGCTGATGGGGCTGGACTCCCTGCTCCCGGTTGTAGAACAGGGTCAATCTATCGGGGATCTCTTCCAACAACGCCAGCGCCAGACTCTCAGCGTAGCGTCCCAGCCCCGCGCGGCGATGGACCGCAGCGGAGACATCGAGGTAGATGGACATGCAGCCCATTATACGAGGGGCAGTGCTTGCGGCAAGGCACCTTCCGGACGTGGCGCGAACCGTCGTGTTCGCCTCTGGGCGCACCAAACAGTGCGCCCTATGCAGAGACCGGACCGCCGGTTCGCGCTACAGGAAGCGCTCGAAGCGGTCCTGATCAGCCTTGCACACCGGGCACTTCAGTGGGGGGAGCGGGCGCGCGCAAAGATAGCCGCAGACCTTACATCGCCACACCGGGATGCCCTGCCAGGTGAAGCCCACCAGAACTTCCTCGTGGGTCTCCTCTGCGGGTACATGCGGAAGCCCTCTGGCGGGCGCTTCACGCTCCTCCTCCGGAGGGCGACGCTCGGGAATCGGCTGTAGCTCCTGTTTGCCATCGCGCACCGCATCGGAGACATAGAGCGCACAGTAACAGGCTCCCCACTCGGTCAGATCGGGATCGCGGTAGTCACAGGGGCAGATGATGTCCAGATCCTTCTCCCGAACCCCATCGGCAAGCCGGCATGGACATGCCCAATAGCCATAGCGGGCCTCGTTGACCAGCAAGCCCTCGACAAGTCCCTTGGTGAACTCCACATCCGGGTTGAGGTTGTACCCTCCGGCCTTAGCCTCACGATCCAACCGGGCATAGAGCTTGTCCACAGCTTCTGCGGGGATCGTCCGCTCATCGCTCATAGGCCCAGTCGCTCCTTGATCGCGTCCGGCTTGAAGCCGATGATGCAGTCCGTCTCGTCAAAGATAATCGCCGGGAACGAGGTCCGATCACTGTATTGGCGGATATGCTCGCGCGCAGCCGTGCGCTCCTCAGCCTGGACGAGATCGACGTAGACATAATCGAACGAGACCCCCGCATCCTCGAGCCACTGGCGGGTCTTGCGGCACCAGATGCAGGTGGATAGGGCGTAGAGCAATACCTTGTGACTGTTGTGTTTCCCGTCTACGTGTCCCTTGAGATCGGGCATTATCAGTCTCCTCTCCAACGACTAACGGTTCTGTCGCTCCCTCGCGAGAGCGGGAGCTCTCCGTCCATCAGGACTAGAGCACTATCCCCAGCGCGATGATACATGCGCCAGCAATCATCGCCACGACCCCATACAGAATCACGGCATTGTGCGCGGTAGGGCGGGGCTTCTGCAGGGCGGACTGCCTTGGGTTCGCAGGATTGTAGTAGACTTTGGCCTGTGCGCCCGGCGGATACGGCGCAATAGCGGCCTGGGCCAGCTTCCCGTCGGTGTAGGTGGCGCTGCTGTCGGGCAGGAAATTGAGGCGTCGGGATGTATAGGACAGTCCGTCCACAGCATAAGCATAGGACAGCACCGGTGTATACGTCCGTTCAATGCCCGCCGGTGTCTCACGCTCCAGCATAGAGACCTGTGCCTTAACGATCTGCCCATCGACATAGGGCCAGTTCGCGATCCCCTGCATCCGGTGCTTGGTCACGGTCATCCAAACCACGAACGCCAGTCCCAGCAGGACGGCGCCACTGCCCAGAAAGATCAGGAATTCCATCCCCCACCTCCAGACGGGACGCTACTCCATATCCCGACTCTTGCCACAGTCGCCTTCGCGCTGCTCCCGAAGCTCCAGAATCTCATCGACATAGACCACGCGCTGATAGGATCCCAGCGGGCCGTACTGTCCCTTGCGGCTAGCCTCACCACGGAAGCGAATGTAGACCTGCTCATAGGGACGCAAGGCTATTCCCATATACCGCCGCTCCAGATCGTCTGCGGTGTCCCCCAATGCAGCGTTCTGAACCCACCACAGAGCACGGGTACCACACGGATGAAAGATCCGTCCAGCACGCCCGGCGGTGAAAAACCCTTCCCAAGTTCCACTCTCCAAAGAACGTCCAATCGCGGCCAACAGCAGTCCAATTACCCCTACGAGCGCAAAGAGACTTCCCATCGCCGCCACTCTCCTTCTCTATCCATACGACCGCGCCTGGAACGCAGCGCCTATAAGTTAGCACTTCGTAAGGCAAATGTCAACCATACGGTAACAGCGCCACACAAGCCGCCCGCGCCGGCAGCAAGGGGCTGCGCCGGCGCGGGGCAGTGCACACGGCTGGAGGTTAGGCACTGGCCAACCAGGTGCGCTAACGTTGTTGGGAGAGTGAGCGCAGGGCGAAAAGCAGGGCCTCAAATTCCTCGCGGCAGGCTCCACAAACATCGAGGTGCGCCGACACCAACGGCATGGCGACTGAAGCATCCTTGCCCTCCAAGACCAACTCGACGAACTGGTCCAGTTGCGCATAACACGTGTCACACCCTATCTCGATCGACTGGGTGGACAGAATATCACGGACCATGTGTTGGAGTTTCTTGGGCTCTATGCTAATCATCGCGTTACAGCACCTCATCCATCACTCTGACGCCCGCACACTAAGGATTCTTACGCAGGCGGGACGGCCTCCGGTACAACACCGGGGCACCAAGCCTCAGCCTCAGCTATTCAGACCCGAAGTCCTCCAGAACATCCTCAACAGTTACGCCCTGACTCTCCAGCCGAAGCTTTAACCGTTGTCGTGCATCATGCAGCAGCTTGTACAGAGCATTACGGTTCGTGTCCATCCTCCGGGCGACCTCTTCGATCGGCATCTCATGGAGGATGACCGCTACCAACGCCTGCCGCTGCAGATCGGTCAGCTCATCGCGGATGACCTGCGCTACCACATCACGCAGGCTCTGTTGCGTGATGTGGTGCTCCGGTGTGGGTTCCGCGGACGCAATCCAGTCGAAAGGAGAGGTCTCGGCAGAATCGTCGTTCTCGGTTCCCTCCGGCACCAGATCCTGCAGCCGGATGTTTGCCCAGCGCTTGCGCCGCAACTCAGAGAAGGCCGCCCTGATGGCGATCTTCTGTGCCCAGGTGGTGAACATGCTCTCACCACGGAATGACTCGACATTGTCCAGGATCCTGACCAACGCATCCTGTACGAAGTCCTCGAGGTCGGACTCAGTCACGCTGTAATGCTGCTTGAGGGCATAGCGCAGTCCACGCAAGAGGCGGTCCCGAAGATCAGTGACCGCCTGCGGATCGGGAGACCCCCGTAGTGCGGCAAGCCACGCTTCATTGGTCCGGTCACTGACCATATTCTGCCCTGCTTCTGGCTGAAGTTGCCCACGTTAGCGTCAAAGCTCATTATAGGCCTACCCCCAGGCTGTCAAAGAGCTTGACACAAAGCGTGATTCTGATAGAATGCTTGACGCAGACGGCCCCATCGTCTAGCGGCCTAGGACGCTGGCCTCTCAAGCCGGAAACGGGGATTCGAATTCCCCTGGGGCCACAGAAGCCTCCCAATGCATGGGAGGCTTTTTTGCTGCTTACCTACCGGCGAGCCCTTTGATCTCTAGCTTCTGCGAGTGGCAATGGAGCAATGAGGAATGCCCCAAGCTGTCTCTAAGAGCAGATCCATCTTGATTGATATCCATATAACGTCTTTGTCGTAATAGGTAGCCATCATAGTAGAGCGGTGGATTGTGGGGAGAACGTCTCACCGACCCCATAACCAGGGATCGCGCTGATGCCGGATCCCAGATGCACGTATGCCCCCGCTGCTTGTCTGTGGAGAGAATGTGCGGAATAGTGTTTCCTCATCGGAGCGAGGAGTCAGTTGGCTCTCTGTGTGACCAGCTCGTCGGATCTGCTGCGGGGTCTGGTTCTCCACGGTTTGGTCGAGTTATCCACTGAAAAGGCGTGGTTTTCCACAGAAATAAGGGTGCGAGGAGACAAACGGGCGGCATCCTGTCCCACCCAAACACTAACTCTAGGGCGGAGTGTTTCAGAGCGGGCTAGCTCTCGGGGTCAGACTTCGCGGTTGGGTTCTCAACAGAGGGGTGTGAGGAGTTTTGACCTCTGGGTGTCCGGAAGCGTGCCTCCGTGTCCCGCGCGGATGCATTCTGGAAGCGGAACATTTCCTTTTTGGGGATGACAGGAAAACCACCGTCCTGCCTATCTTGTGCTGGGTCCTTTCCAGGTGCCGGGGAGCTTGGGCGTCGGAACGCCTGAAAAGTCCTTCATCGAGATAGCGGAATCATGTCCGAGCGCCAGGTTTGTTGTCGCTGTGGTCCTATGCTATAATGAAACCTGCTTGGGCGATTGTTGAGTCACGCCGGTATGCAATATTAACTGTGTTAACAGTAATCCTGTGCACACTATCTGGTCCGAAGTAAGGAGTTCCCATGGCGGATCAAGAGGTCAGCGAGCTACGGAATCGTATTCTTGGGATCATGATTCGCAGCACCAGGGATCAGGCGCGCGCTTCGCGGCGTGATTGCGCAGCGGTCCTGGGGGTGTCGGTCAGCCGATTCGCGAGCTATGAGGACGGAACGCGGGCGATCTCACTGCCGGAGCTGGAGTTGTTGGCGCGGTACCTGGAAGTGCCTTTGGGCACTTTCCGAGAGGCTGATTCGCTGAACGAAGACTCCAAGGAATCGCGGCTTCCGAATCCCGATCAGTTTCTGCCTTTGAGACAGCGGATTGTTGGTGCCCGTCTTCGCCAGTTGCGCAGCGAGAAAGGGAAGACACAGGCCGACGTTGCGGCGTTTCTGGATTGTTCGACCTCGACCGTTTCGGATTACGAGTACGGTCGGCGAGGTATCCCGGTGGCAGATCTTGAGATAATCTGCCGAGAGATGGGTGTCACGCTGGACTACTTCATGGATCGCGACAGTGAGGTTGGTGCGTGGCATAATCTGCACCGCGAGTTTGACCTGCTCAAGCAGATGCCGGCGGCGCTACGTGATTTCGTGCTCAAGCCGATCAATCAGAGCTACCTTGAACTGGCTATGAAGCTGGCCAAGATGCCTGCCGGGCAGCTGCGGGTCATCGCCGAGGGCCTTCTGGAAATCACGTACTAGCCAAGGCGTCGATACATTCTGGGGACGTTATTCAGCATGGTGGAGGCGACTATGGAGATCGTACAGGCGGACTCATTACAGCAGGAGGGCCTGCGGCTGTACAACGAGGGGCTGTACGATGAGGCCGTGCGGCGTTTCAGTGAGGCAATGGAGCATTTTGCCGAAGAGGGTCGCGAGGCTGAGGTCGGCGAGATGCTGAACAATACCGGGATCATACGGCGCAAGCAGGGCCGATGGGAAGAGGCTCTGGAATCTCTGGAGGAAGCGCACCGGTTGTTTGTGAGGATAGGAGACAGGTCCCGCGAGGCGCAGTCGTTGGGTAACCTGGCAAGTGTCTACGCCTCCATGAAACGGCGTGAGGATGCGGAACATGCGTGGAGCGAGGCCGCGGTGATCTTCCAGGAGTTGGAGGATCGGCAACGGCAGGGGGATACTTTGGTTGCACTTGGGCTGTCGATGTTCAGATCGGGTCGGCGTCAGGAAGGTCTCTCGACATACCAGGCCGGTCTTTCATTCGTGGAGCGGCCGACCCTTCTGCAGCGCCTGTACCGTATTCTATTGATCATCCAGGCCCGCATTCTTGGGTAGGTGGCGGAGTGGGGGCGGGATAGTGAGAGCAACGTCAGAAGAGGCGTTGCTCTTTTCACAGGAGGATGTTTCACGTGAAACATCCTCGTTCTGGTCCGGAGGGAGCCGATGAAGGTCTTCTTGCAGAAGGATGTCCCCGGCGTAGGGAAGGCGCATCAGGTTGTCAACGTCGCGGATGGGTATGCTCGCAACTATTTGATGCCCCGTGGCCTGGCCGTTCCGGCTACCGTGGGGCGTGTCAGCGCGGCGCGCGAGCACGCGGAGAGCGAGGATCGGCGTGAAGAGCGCATCCGCGAACGGGCCCTGGCGCTGGCGACACGACTGGCCGATCACGAGATCCGCTTCAAGGTGAAGGCGGGCGAAACGGGACGTATGTATGGCTCGATCACGACCGCGGACATTGCGGAGAAGCTGACGCAGTTATTGTCCCACGAGTTTGATAAGCGTTGGGTTGTTCTGGAACGCCCACTCCGCGATGTGGGACACCATACCGTCGACCTGAAGTTGGAGGCGGGCGTCCGAGCACATATCAAGGTGTATGTCGAGGCCGATGAGGTCTGATGACCGATAGCCTGGGGGTATGGCTGCGCCGCTCGCGTGAGACACGCAAGCTCGATCTCGATGATGCCTCTCGCATACTGCGGATTCGGCGCCGGTATCTACAGGCGCTGGAGATGGGGGACTACGAGGCGCTGCCCGGCCCGATTCAAGCGCGGGGTTTTCTGCGCAACTACGTGCGCTTCCTTGGGCTGCCCGTCGACGATGCTCTTGCGCGGTACGATGCCGAAACCGGACAGCCGTCAGTCGTGGGGAGGGGATCATCGCGTGTCGCCGATGGCGCGGTCATGCTCCGCCCTGGATCGCGAACTTGGGCGCCTCCACCGCCATCGGCTGAGGATGAGCGCGCCGCCGTACGCGCCAACGCCTCCGGTGGCGTGATGCGTGTGCTTGTGGGTGTGATCGCTTTCTTCGTGCTTGTTGCCCTGGGTAGTTTCGTGTGGCTGCGGTTCGGACCCGATGCGGGCACCGGGTCATCGCCGACACCTGACGCGACACTCAATTTGCCTGTCGTGCAACCCACGCTGGATACGCCTGTCCCTTCAACGCCGAGTTTCCCTGTCTCCGCTGACGGCACCGTCCGCGTTCGGCTCGTGCCACTCAGTCACGCGTGGGTTAGCCTCTCGGCGGATTCTGCGGTCGTGTTTCAGGGGATTGCTGCGCCTGATCAGGTCGTGGAGGCTACCGCAGAGGAGATTCTGATTGTCTCCACCGGTAATGGCGGGGCCTTTCAGCTTTACGTCAATGGCACCGACTGGGGAACTCTGGGCGGACAGGGTGAGATCATCCGGCGCGCCTGGACTCCAACAGGTGAGACCTCATTGGACGACGTACCTGGAGACTCTTGAGAAAGCGCTTTAGTGTCATCAGGGGCGCGCGGCGCCCCTTTCGTTTCTATATCGCCTCTCTGGGTTGTCCCAAGAACACCGTGGACTCCAATGCGATGGGCGTCTTGTTGCAGAGATCGGGATACACACCGACACTCGATGCGAAGCAGGCCGACATCGTCATCGTCAACACGTGTGGCTTCATCGAGGCGGCTCGGGCTGAGTCTCTGGAGACGCTTCAGGACCTTGCTGCTTCGCTCACCAAACAGCAACGCCTGGTCGCCGCCGGATGCTGGGCGCAGCGTGACCCGGATGTCATTCTTGAGGCGGTGCCGCGCATCGATGCCATCCTGGGGACCCGTTCCTGGCCACAGATTGTGCCCTTGGCCGAACGCCTTCTGGCCGCTGTAGGTGAGCCAACCGTTCGATTGGTGGAGGAGCGCCTGGCGACGATGCCGGAGGAGGCTCACGCTCCCGGTTATGTGATTTCGGGAAAGAGCGCTTTTCTCAAGATAGCCGATGGATGCAGTCGACAGTGCGCCTTCTGCGCTATCCCCGCGATCAAAGGACCGACGGTGAGCCGCGATTTCGACGCCGTCCTTGAGGATGTGCGCCAGCTTCGTGACTACGGTATGCTGGAGATCAACCTCATCGCCCAGGATGCCACCTACTACGGGGCAGACCGTGGCGAACGCGATGGTTTGGCACAGCTGTTCGAGCGCATGGTGGCGGTGGCGCCCGAGGTGCCCTGGATTCGGGTGCTGTATGCCTTCCCGGGTTATATCACGCCACGGCTGATCGACGTGATGCGCGATACGCCACAGATCCTGCCCTACATCGACCTGCCTCTACAGCATGCTCACCCTGATGTGCTGCGGCGTATGCGGCGCCCCGCCGATATGAACCAGGTTCGCCGGACCCTCGATGCCCTGCGCAGCGCTATGCCTGACGTGGCGCTGCGCACCACGCTCATTGTCGGGTTTCCCGGTGAGACCGATGCCGAGTTTGCGGACCTCGTTGACTTTGTGGCCGAGGTGCGGTTTGACCGTCTTGGCGTTTTCACGTATTCCAACGAGGCAGGCACGACCGCTGCGGCGCTGGGCGACGATGTGCCGGCTGAGGTCAAGGAAGCGCGCTATGACCAGATTATGGCGCTGCAGCAGGAGATCTCGTACGAGCGCAATCAGACGTTTGTCGGGAAGCGCCTTACTGTGTTGCTGGAGGGTTCTGGCGACGACCTGACAGTCGGACGTTCCTATCGCGATGCTCCCGAAATTGACGGCCTCGTGTTAGTTCGCGAGGTGGTAGAGCCCCATCGTCTGGTGACGGTGGAGATTACCGAAGCTCTGCCCTACGATCTGGCGGGGCGCATCGTCTGACCCGTTCCGGGGCCAGGGCGGGGACTCCGGTCGGGACAGACTGGATCACCGCGATCAACTCGCTGAGCATCATCGCCGTAGCTCCCCAGATGGTAGCTTGCTTGACTGCAAAGCAAGGCGCCGCCAGCTCTCGCCCATCCAGTCTCCAGGTGCAGCTACTCTGTGTCCCTGGGTCGAGCAGAACCTCGATCGGCACGACTAGCACCGAGGCAACTTCGGCTGGATCAGGATGCAAGGTTGGCTGCTCAGGCGTCCACCCGACATAGGGATGGACGATGTTATGGCTTGGGGCGATGAACAGCGGCGTCAGCTTGCCCAGGACGTCTATGCCCTCAGTGGAGAATCCCAGTTCCTCCTCCGTCTCCCGCAGCGCAGCGTCCTGAGGTGTCAGGTCCTGAGCCTCGACTCCTCCCCCAGGAAACGAGATCTGACCCCCGTGGTGACGCAGCGAGTTTGACCGCACGGTGAAGAAGAGCGCCAGTCCTTCGGGAGAAGGGTGGAGCAGGGCCAACACCGCGGATTGGCGCGGGGGAACAGTCGTTAGCGGCTCCATTTGCCGTTGGGCGGGAGCCATCTTCATCTGCGCTGCAATCCCGGGGAGATCCCCCTCGAGGGCTTCTCTTAGCTCTCGGACGAACGCGCCGAGAGACTCGATCGGTTGGGTTGGACTTTCCACCCGATGATTATAACCTTGGGCCATGGGGGGGACAAGAGCGGCGAACCAACGGATCGGCCTAAGTGCGCGCATGCTCCTGCTGTTCGTGTTTATGGGGGTGCTCCGCCCTCAACCTGTGTCGGACGCCCTGCCCCCGCCCCAGGAGGTGCACACAACAAATCCCAAGGTTGGCGTCCATACGCGGCTCACGGACGAAGTCGAGACCTGGAAAATCCAGGCCTCGTTGGCGATGGTACGGGAGATGGGTGCGCCGTGGATCGTGGAATACTTTCCGTGGGCCTATATCGAGCCCAAGCCCGGTGAGACTACCTGGGAGCACAGCGATGAGGTTGTCGCGCACGCGAGCAACCAGGGACTCAAAGTCGTTGCGCGGTTGGGCATGGTCCCTTCGTGGGCGCGCCCCGATCCGCGCGACATCGAGACGACCTTTACCTACCTCGACCCGGGTGCCTATGCGGATTTTGCACGGTTCGTCGGGGCGTTTGTCGGGCGGTATAGTGGTGAAGTGGACCACATCATCATCTGGAATGAGCCAAACCTGAGCTTTGAGTGGGGCTATCGACCGGTTGACCCGGCCGCCTATGTGGATCTGTTGCGGACTGTGACGCCGGCAGTTCGCCAGGCGGCTCCCGATGTCGTTGTGTTGGCTGGGGCTCTAGCGCCGACGCTTGAGCCGGCCGGCAGTTCCGTTGGCCTCAATGACCTGCTCTACCTGCGGGCTATGTACGAAGCGGGAGCGGCGCCCTATTTCGATGCTCTGGCGGCCCATGCCTATGGCCTGGCTTTTTCGCCTGAGACCCCACCCTCCGAAGATGTGATCAACTTTCGCCGGGTTGAGCTTCTGCGTGGTATCATGGATGGCTATGGCGATGTGGACAAGGAGATCTACGTTACGGAGGCCGGTTGGAACGATCATCCACGCTGGGCTTGGGCTGTACTGCCTGGTCAGCGCGTGCAGTACACGCTCGGGGCCTATGACTGGGCCGCCGAACACTGGCCCTGGTGTCCCGTCGTCGCGATGTGGATGTTCAGGACTCCTCAGCCGCTGTATAACTATCAGGACTACTACGCTTTTGTGACACCGGAGTTCCAGACTCGCCCAATCTACAGCAGCGTTCAGGCATACACGGGAAACGCCGGTCGGCCGTAGGACGCACGAGAGTTGATGAGGTGCAAGGGATGAGGGTATTGGTGACCAGGGTATTGCGTACATTCTGGCTGTTGGCCATAAGCTTGCTGCTGATGGCCGGCTGCACCTGGCTGGAAAGTCTGCCCCTGAACCTGTCCGGCATCTCGACGGCGACGCTTGAGCTTACGCCTATGCCCAGCCCACCAGCATCGTCGGTGGATCCGTTTGAGACACCGGCCGCAACCGCCATAGTCCCGACGGATCCTGGCGAAGCGACCCCGCCACAGGGTAATCAGATGTTGTCGCTCCAGCTTTGGGTGCCCGATTTCCTCAATCCGAATGTGGATACCGCAGCAGCAGCTGCGCTCTCTGCACAGGTGAGCAGCTTTGTGGGGGTTGCCCAGAACGTGCAGGTGCAGGTGGTGGCCAAGAGCGACACAGGGGCGGGCAGCGTCTATGCTCTGATAAGCACCGCGTACGACGTAGCCCCGTCGATCCTTCCGGATGTGGTGGTCATGAATCAACATGACATCATTGCCGCCGCTGATGCGGGACTGCTGCAGTCCTTGTCGTCCGCTCTTCCTGTCGATGCGGGGTTCTTTCCCACGGCGTTGCGCTCCGTGACGACGGACCAAGCGGTGTGGGCGTTTCCATATGTTGCCAAAGCGGAGCATCTGGCGTATGCGGTCGATGCCGTGCCGGTGGACGAAGTCCCCCCGATTGCCGAGGGCACTCCGACGACCGAGGGTACCCCGGCGCCTGAAGTCACTTCGATCGCTGAAGGTACTCCGACGGCTGTGGATGTCGTAACGGCACCTACTACCTTGCCCCTATCCTGGATGGACGTGATCAGCGGCAACTACCAGATGCTCTTCCCTGCTGGGCCCGCCGATGGGTTGGCGGGCGATGCCCTTCTGTCGATGTACCTCGGCTCCGGTGGGAGGGCAATGGATCAGGGAGGACAGCCTACACTCGACAGGGCGATCCTTGAGCGGGTCTATACCTTCTTCAGCATGATGCGGGATAGTGCGCTTCTGGATGCTGAGGTCGCGCTGAGTCTGTCTGACGCCGCAGCTTGTTGGGAGCTCTATCAGACCGGAGTTGGCGAGTTGACGCCAGTACCCGCGGGCATGTATTGGCAATCCCTGGTTGCGCGAGCGTCCGCCGGGGAGGCTCCTCCTGACATCCCGCTTCCTCGGCAGACGCTGCCGAGCTGGGCGCCGACGGTCACTGGAGACCCGATCACTATCATGAGGGTCTGGGGACTTGCCGTGGTTACTCAGGATCCCGCTCGGCGTGAGGCGGCGCTTGGGTTGGTGCGCTGGTTGGTCTCCGCCCAGCACATGGCAGATGTGGCCTATGCCGCGACGCTGATGCCGACCCGGGGGAGTGCGATTGAGGCGTGGCCTATTGATCCGGAGGTTGCGGCTGTATTGAGCGACCTGCTCACGAAGGGGGTGCCGGTACTGCCCCCGACCGTGGATGCCCCCGTCCGGCGTGCGCTCCAGGCAGGGCTAACGGGGCTGCTTCAGCAGGACGTTGATTCGCCCGAGGCCGCCGCCAGTCTGGCGCTGACCGTTCTCAGGCGGTAGGCAAGGACAAGGGATATGGCAGAAGGGACTACGGAAGAGGGAGAGGGGACAAGGGGACTGCAAGATGCCCCTATCCCTTGCTGTCCTATCTCTCCTCGCCTTTCACTGCGTCACGACCTGGAGGATCTCCGGAAGGTAGCGCTGGACGCGGTGAATCCTGCTGCTGCTGTGACCCGCTATCTTCAGAGATCCGGGGACACAGTTCGTGCTATCAGATCTTTCGAACGCGTGATCCTCTGCGCAGTTGGCAAGGCCGCAGTGCCGATGGCGGCAGCTGCTGTTGAGGCGTTGGGCGTGGATGTCGTAACTCAGCCACGTTTCAGTGGCGCAGTCGTCACCAAGGTTGGGCACGTCGAGGGGAGATTACTTCCACCGGTGCTGCGTGTGATGGAGGCCGGGCATCCGATCCCGGATGAGGCGGGCCAGCGCGCGGGTGAGGTTGTGCTGGACCTGCTCAAGTCGGCGACAGAGCAGGACTTGGTCCTGGTGCTGTTGTCTGGGGGCGCCTCCGCCCTGCTGCCTGCGCCCGCACCCGGCCTGACGTTGCACGACCTACAGGTTACGACTGATCTGCTCCTCCGAGCGGGAGCCACGATTGTCGAGCTCAACGCTGTGCGCAAGCACCTATCGCAGCTCAAGGGCGGACAGATGGCCCGCCTCGCGGCGCCGGCTCGAATGGAAGTCCTGATCCTTTCCGATGTCGTGGGGGACCCGCTGGATGTCATTGCCTCAGGCCCTACGGCGCCCGACCCCACGACGTATGCGGATGCCCTTACGATCCTGCGGCGCTTCGATCTGTTTGCACGCGTGCCGTCCGCCGTTGTCCGATACCTGCAAGTTGGGGCGAGTGGGGGCCACCCGGAAACGCCGAAGCCGGGTGACGCAGTCTTCGACAGCGTCACCCAGGTGCTCATCGGGTCGAACCGTCTGGCCGCAGAGGCTGCCGTGGCGCGCGCGAAAGCCCTGGGGTATGAGAGCCTCCTGTTGACGACCTTTGTCGAGGGCGAGGCGCGTGAGGTGGCCAAGGTCGCGGTCGCCCTGGTCAGGGGCGTGCGTGCTCACGGTCACCCCGTGAGTCCCCCGGCATGCCTCGTCTGGGGCGGAGAGACGACGGTCACGGTCCGTGGCATAGGCAAGGGCGGGCGCAACCAAGAGCTGGCGCTCGCGGCTGCATTGGGACTCGATGGTATGGATGGTGTTGCGCTTCTGGCCCTTGCTACCGATGGTTCTGACGGTCCGACTGATGCCGCCGGTGCTGTGGTTGATGGCAACACCATCCGCCGGGCGCTGTCCCAGGGACTGGACCCGTACGCTGCTCTGGCGGCCAATGATTCGTATAACCTACTGGATCACACCGGCGACCTCCTGCGGCTTGGTCCCACCGGCACCAACGTTAACGATCTGCTGATAGCACTGGTGACTGGCGGGTAGGGAGAAGTTATTGGTGTGTACGCATTTCGTAGGTTTATTAAATGCAAATGTCTGACTTGCAGATTTTTCTCCAAGGGGTGCCAGATTGAACACGTCGCGGCTAAGTCTCTTCTGTGGCAGCGCGCTCGAGGCCGGTTGGCTTCTGGGGGTCACGATCACGCCGGTGTTTTTCAACGTCTACAGCAGTCGCGTCTTTGAGCCCGACAAGCTAACCACACTGCGGGCGCTGGCCGTGGTGATGGCTGTGCTGTGGATGGTCCGTGTGATCGATGAGACAGTGCGTGGGGAACGCCCGCTTCGTTTCTCCGTCAAGACGCCGCTCGTCCTGCCTGCCCTCGCGACGATGGGGGTTTACCTCATCAGCACGCTCTGTTCGCTGGTCCCCTTTACCAGCCTGATCGGCTCCTATCAGCGCCTTCAGGGCACATATACGCTGTTTGCCTATCTGGTGATCTTCTTTACCGTGCTGACCAGCCTACGGACGCGGGTGCAGCTCAGCCGGCTTGTGACAGTTCTCATCTTGAACAGCCTGCCCATCTCGCTGTATGGCATCATCCAGCACAACGGCCTTGACCCGCTGCCGTGGGCGGGCGATGTGACCTCACGCGTCGCGGCCAATATGGGCAACTCGATCTTTGTCGCCGCCTATCTCATTATGATCGTGCCGCTCACCGCCGCGCGGATTGTACAGAGCTTTGGCGATATTCTTGGACGCGAGGAGTCGCGAGCCACGGATGTGTTGAGAGCGTCCGGCTACATCTTCGCGTGGGCCGTGCAGCTTCTGACCATATGGTACTCACAGAGTCGCGGTCCATGGCTTGGCATTGTCGCCTCCGCATTCCTATTCCCCTATCTCGCGCTCATCGTGCTGCAGCGCCAGGCGGCAGCCGCGGGTCGGGGTGACTCGCGTGGTCTCAGGACAGTGCTTCGCGGCATCGGGTTCGGGTGGGGCAGTCTCGCGCTGGCAGGAGCCGTTGCCGGGCTGATACTCCTGGTGTTCGAGGGCACTCTGGCGATCTATCTGGCCGTGGGACTGGCTCTATTGATTTTCGGCGGGCTTTGGCTCTATTTCATCGTCGAGCGCAAGGGCTGGCAGTGGCTCTGGATCGGCTGGGGTAGCGTGGGGCTAGCTATCGCTGTCGGCATGGTGCTGATCAACATCCCCGGGCCGCTGCAGCAGCGGGTGCGGCAGGTATCTGCGCTCCAGCGTCTGACGACGATCACGGAGCTGCAGTCGGGCACGGGCAAGGTGCGAGGTCTCATCTGGCAGGGGACTGTGGACCTGATCTCCATCCACGAGCCGATCGCGTTTCCCGACGGCACCAAGGACAAGTTGAACTTCATCCGCCCTCTCGTGGGGTATGGGCCCGAGTCGATGTATGTCGCCTACAACTCCTTCTACCCGCCCGAGCTGGGGCACTACGAGTCTCGGACGGCATCCCCGGATCGCTCGCATAACGAGACGCTGGACTCGCTGGTCATCACGGGTGTAGTAGGTCTGGCGGCCTATCTCTTCACTTTCATCAGTGTCTTTGCATGGGGATTCCACTGGTTAGGCCTGCTCCGATCGCGGCGGGATCTTCTCACTTACATTAGCATCGATGTGGTCATCGCCATCGTCTTCTTCATCCTTGCGTGGCAGCTTGAAGGCGCCTATCTCTTCGCAGTGGCGATTCCTCTCGGCATCCTGGTCGGGACGATGGTCTATCTGACGCTCCAGGGCTTTCTTCAGCTCTTTGCTGCAGGCAGATCGGGCGCTGAAGCTCAGGGCGTGGCTCCGCCCGCTCCTCATCCGCACAGCCTGTTGCTGATGGGGATTCTGGCCGGCGTGATCGCGCACTTTGTGGAGATGAACTTCGGGATCGCCATTGCCTCGACGCGCACGACCTTCTGGGCGTATGCAGCGCTCTTGGTGGTCTTGGGACTCCAGTGGGTGCCGGGGCTGCAGGAATCCGGTGTGCCCGGACTAGCTCAGGACGTGCAGGGCCGCGCGGCTTCGCGCACACGCTCCGGCCGGTCTTCGCGTCCCGTGACCTCCCAACATAGCGGACTCTTCGCTCCCTGGCTGACCGGGGTGGTGGCGCTTGGACTGCTGTCGGCATTCCTTCTGGGCACGTTAGCGTTTGACTTCGTCAACAACCCGGACCGGTTGACTGAGGGGGGCACCGTGTTCATCCGGTCACTGACCACGATGTCTTCTCCCGAACCCTTTCGCGCCTATGGCGCGCTGATGATCATAGTCTTCTCCGCAACGTTGTTTGGTGTCATCGGGCTGAGTGAGCTGGATGCTGAGGGCGCGTTTGGGTCACAGCGTAGATCAAGGATGCTTACGGTCATTGGCGTGTATGCGGGTATCGCGATGGTCGGGTTTCTACTCTTCGGCATGCTTGTCGCCGGATTCCAGGCCTCGCTGACCCGTGTCCAGGTGACGACGCTGGATGAGGTCGTTGAGGTTGCCGATATGCTGACTGGGCTCCTGGGGTATTACTACGTGCTGATCTTCACGATCGTCATTCTCCTGGGGTGGACCCTGATGCAGGAGCATCGGCTGCCGCGGGATCCCGGCAGTACTGTCGGGCTCCTGGCCCTGGGCGTGTTGTTGCTCGGCGCTGTCTTTGTAATCCGCGATGGGAGCTACAACCTGATTCGCGCGGACATCATCTTCAAGCAGGGCGGCGTGTTTGCCAATGCTACGACCGTCAACGAGAAGCGGGTTGGCATTCAGCATTTCGAGCGCGCGATCGTGTATGCACCGCGGGAGGATTACTACTATCTCTTCCTGGGCAAGGCCTATCTCGAGTTGGCGCAGGGACTGCCCGATACGACGCCCGCCGAGGAGCGAGAAGCGCTCTTTCTGCGTACAGAAACGGTCCTCACCGAGGCCAGGGAGCTCAATCTCCTCAACACTGATCACAGCGCCAATCTGGCGCGCTTCTACAAGTCGTGGGCGGCGCGCGTCAACCTAGATCGCTCTGCCGCAGGAACCGATGCAACGGAGATCTCACGGCTGGATGCAAAGCGCCAGGCGCTGCTCCAGAATGCCCTTGATGACTATCACACGGCGCTCACCCTGAGCCCGAACAACCCGATCCTTTGGAACGAGCTGGCGCAGCTCTATGCTATTGATCTGGGTGATCAGCAAAAATACGAAGAGACGATCGCGCGCTCGCTGGCCGTGGATGACGAGTTCGAGCAGACATGGATGCTGATGGGCGATCTGCGGAGTTCCCAGGGCGATATCGTGGGGGCCATTGAAGCCTACCAGCGGTCGCTGCTCATCCGCGACAACTGCACAGTGCGTCGTGTTGTTGGCACGCTGATGGCTCAGGAATCCCTGTGGGACCAGGCGACGACCACTTTGGAGGAGGCCATTGGAGCGTGTCCGACCGACGCAGAGCTCTGGGAGATGTACCGGGTGCTGGCAATTGCCTATGCCAATCAGGGCCAATCGGCCTTAGCACTCGAGACCGCGCAGGCCGCGTTGTCTCTCGCTCCGGAGGCCCAGCGCTCCGCCATTCAGCAGTTGATCGATCAGCTAACTGGGTTTGAGTTGGCGCCCGAGGTTCCCCAACCGGTGGAGGTTCCATGACACCGGACATCGCAACCTATCTCATCGTCTTTGTTGGCGTGTTGTTTCTGGCTGTTGTGGGTACCCCTCTGGCACGGAAGCTGGGCTTACGGATGAAGATTGTGGATCAGCCTGATGCCTTACGGAAGATTCACACGGTGCCTACACCACGGGTGGGAGGCATAGCCATCTATCTGAGCACACTGGCCGCGGCGCTCTTGCTGCCGGGCGTCTTCCGAGAGCTGTCAGGTATCCTCATCGGCGCAAGCTTGGTCTCCTTTCTTGGCTTCTGGGACGATCGCTTCAGCCTTGGCGCAGGCGCCAAACTTGCCGGACAGCTTCTGGCTGTGGGCTTGGTGATGGCGAGCGGCGTCACGGTGCACTTGTTCCCATTTCGGGCTCTGGACCTGGCCGTAACGGCGATCTGGCTGATCGGGATCACCAATGCGATCAACCTGCTGGACAATATGGATGGGCTGTCGGCAGGGATCTCGGCCATTGCTGCGGCGCATTTCTCGCTTCTCTGCGCTTTCAGTGGGCAGTACCTGGTTGGGGCGCTCTCAGTGGCAGTGATGGCGGCCTGCATTGGGTTCCTGGTCTACAACTGGAATCCGGCGATGATCTTCATGGGGGATTCGGGGACGCTCTTTCTGGGGCTGACCCTTGCTTCACTCGGCATCAAGCTGCGTTTCCCCGCGAACGTGCCCTTCGTGACCTGGATGGTACCCTTGCTTGTCCTGGGCGTACCGATCTTCGACACAACCCTGGTGACGATCTCGCGCCTGCGGCGCGGCCTGAACCCACTGACCACACCGGGAACCGACCACTCGTCTCACCGGCTCACCTATGCAGGCCTAACCAGGCGCGAGGCAGTGTTCGTGCTCTATATCGTGGCCTTCGTGTATGGCCTCCTGGCCATTTTCGTGACGCGGGCCGACTTCCTGGAGGGTTACATCGTTGGAGGCCTGGTCGCCTTGACCGGCCTCGTGGCCCTGTGGCGGTTTGAACGTCGCCCATTCTGGCCTGCGCGACCGACACCCACCCAGAAGTGAGCGTCAACACTTGCCATTGATCCAGGTGCTTTACCTGGTACAATGGCCTCGATTTGACTGCGAATAGGAGCGGATAAGATGAGGAAAATCGCGCAAAGCCTGCCGGCCCTTGGGTTGGCCCTGATACTGTTGGTGACGGCCTGCAAACCCGGGACTGGGACCCCTGAACCAACTACCCCCCCGACGACTGCGCCCACAACACCGCCGACTGCCGTTGCCGGGACCGCAGAGGGTCTCGCAACTCCGGTCATTGGCGATCCAAACGAGCCAGTGACCGTCGTTACGCCGGAGGTGCCGGGAGTCTGTACCGCCTCGCCGCTGCCCCAGTTGCCTGTGCGAGCTGTCGATGACACAGACCACGTCAAGGGCGCTAGTATTGCGGATGCGGACCTTGTGTTGTACGAGTACTCGGACTTCCAGTGTCCCGGCTGTGGTGGGATGTACCCTATTGTTGAGATGTTCGTCGAACAGAACCCCAATGTGGCCCTGGTCTATCGCCATTTCCCGCTGGACTTCCACGCGCTGGCTCCCATCACGGCGGAAGCGTCTGAGGCTGCGGGTGCGCAGGGGAAGTTCTGGGAGATGCATGATCTGCTCTTCGACAATACTGCGCAGTGGAGCACTCTCACCGTAGAGACAATCCGCCCGGTGCTGACCTCGTATGCGCAAACGCTGCAACTGGATGTGGACGCCTTCAACGCTGCCCTTGATGGCGGGACCTATACGGAGAAGGTCAAGAGCCAGTACAATGAGGGGCTAGAGTTGGGCCTGCCCGGCACACCGAGCTTCATCTTCGACAACGTGTTGTTCCCTTCGGATATTGGGCTCTCGCTCCAGGGTCTACAAGCGTTCCTGAGCATCATTGAGAAGCAGGACGAGATCTTCTACTCTGAGCCCCCCGCGGTGACCGTCGCGGCGGAGGACATCTATGAAGCCGTGCTCAAGACGAGCAAGGGCGATATCCGCGTGAACTTGCTGGCCGCGTCGGCGCCGGCAAATGTTAACAGCTTTGTCTTCCTGGCGCAGGAGAAGTGGTACGATGGCGCCGATTTCTTCTACGTGCGTGACAATTTCGTCGCCGTGACCGGCGATCCCACCAACTCTACGGTCGGCTATCCTGGCTATACCTGTGAAGGTGAGGCGCAGGGCACGTTTGATCGTGCCGGTCTGGTGGGCATGCTCTCAAACGGCCAGTTCTTCATTACGCTAGGGGCCGAAGCCGCGCAACTCACTGGGCAGTTCTCGCTCATTGGCCAGGTGGTCGAGGGGCTCGAGGTGCTCGATTCGTTGGCTCGACGCGCCGTGGGCGATCCCGCGGCCCCCGTGGCTGACGTGCTCGAAACGATCGAGATCATCGCGAAGTAACGCGTTGGCAGCCGCGACCGGATCCTCTGGGGTTCGGCAAGGTCATCCGGCTATTGGCAGAAGTGTATTCCGGACCGCGCGCAGATTGCGCGGTCCGGTCTTTCTGGATCATTGCGGGTGCGGTAGGCATCGGTGCCCCTTGGCACTGTGGGTTGGTTGCTGTTCTCACCCATCACTGTGATAGGATCGAAGCCTATGAGGTCGGTTTCCTCGTTCCCGGTCTGGCTTTGGGGCGTTGCTGCACTCCTCGGTCTTGGCCTGTTCGGCCTTGGCCTTGTGTTTGTAGTGATCCCGATCGCCTTTCCACAGTCCTTCGGTATGGTCTCAGGCGTCGTATCCGGCTATGGACTGCTTGCCATAGGGCTGGGGATTGGACTCATTTTCAGCGGGTTGAGTGGATGGCGTGGGCGCCCTTCGCATCGGATCTTCTTTCGCCGGGGTTGGCTGGTTTTCCTTCTTGCCGGCTTGGCGCTGGGTTGCCTTGCCGCACTCCTTCCCGACCTAACTCAGGCCGGCCTAGTTTTCTCGGCGTTCCATTTTGCTCTCATCGGATTGCCTGGCCTCGCCCTCATTCTGCTTGTCGTGGTGGCATCCGGTTCTGATGCCGCGATCTCCTTCAGGCAGTCGATCGTGGGGCTGACCGCCGGGGTGTCCACGATCATCCTCGCTGTCCCTGTGGAACTCATCGGCCTGATGGCGAGTGCAACGTTAGGTGTGCTGGTCACGCTTGTGCTCCCGGGTGGGGCCGGCGAAGTGGAAAGGCTCTCGGCGTTGTTGCAGCAGTGGGCGGAGAGCCCACCGACGGATCAGTCCGACTTGATGGCGCTCCTGGCCTCCCCGACGGTCCTCGTCACTATGGTCCTTACGCTGGCAGTGGTGACGCCGGTGGTAGAAGAGCTGGGGAAGACTTTGCTACTGGGCGTGACGGGGATCTGGTTCCGGCCTTCGGTGCGGATGGCCTTTCTGTGGGGCGCGGCCTGCGGACTGGGATTTGCATGGTTTGAGGGCATCGGCAATAGCGCGATTGGGCTCGGGGGCAGTGCTGCGTGGCTGGGGGGCGTGGGGTTGCGCGTCTTCGCCACGGCGATGCACTGCGTGACGAGTGGCCTTGTGGGGCTCGGATGGGGCTGGTTCTGGCAGGGACGCAAGTGGGCTTTGCCTTTGGGCTATGGCACAGCCATCGCCTTTCACGGGCTCTGGAACCTCGCAGTCATCCTGGCATTGAGCGGAGTCGGTCTGACCGTCTCGGCACCCAGGATTGGGTACCTCTTGATTGCGATCGGCGTCCTCGTGGAGGTTGGGTTGGCTCTGACTGCGTTAATCTCGCTCGTGGCGATTCCGCTGGTACTGCGAAAGCGCGCTGCGGCCTAACTCGATGGCGGACGCACCCGACCGGCTCGCTTCGTTGTTGGCGCGTCAGCAGGCCGATCCCGGCTTCGTCCGCAACGTGACGGCGTGGAGAACGCTGCCGGGCCGCCCGGCGCAAATCGCGCCTTGGCCCGCGTTGCTCGACCCCCGCCTTCGGTCCGCCGCCTCAGGTCTTGGCATCGCCGAGCTCTACACGCATCAGGTCTCAGCCATCGAGGCTGCCCTGCGCGGCGAAAACGTGGTTCTTGCGACGGGGACTGCTTCGGGCAAGTCGCTGGGCTATGTCTTGCCCGTGCTCCACACGCTATTGCGGGATCCCGGTGCAACGGCGTTGCTCATCTACCCGACGAAGGCCCTGGCCCACGACCAGGTGACTGCAATCCAGCGGTGGATCGGCGCGCTCGATGTCCCGATTGCTCTACGCGCTTACGATGGGGACACCCCGCAGCGTCTGCGGGCTGAGATCCGTAAGGAAGCGCGCATCCTCGTCTCAAATCCGGACATGCTGCATCTGGGACTATTGCCGCATCATACGCAGTGGCTGCGCTTCCTGCGTGGTCTGCGGTATGTGGTGCTCGATGAGCTGCACATCTATCGTGGCGTGTTCGGCAGCCACGTGGCCAACGTGCTCCGCCGGCTGCGCCGTATCACGGACTTCTACGGTGCTGGGCCCCGGTACCTGGCAGCGTCGGCCACGATCTCGAATCCCGGGGAGTTGGCGGAGACGTTGTGGGAGCACCCAGCGGACACGGTGGATGCGGATGGCGCCGCCTATGGGCAGCGCCACGTGCTGTTCTACAACCCGCCCTTGCTCAACCCTGCCCTGGGCCTGCGGGCGAGCGCCACGGATGAGGCGCTCAAGCTGACGACCCGGCTCCTCCAGGCCGACGTGCAGACGATCGTCTTCGCTCGCTCCCGGCTCTCAGTCGAGCTGCTGCTGCGGGAGATGCGTGCCCGCGCGGCGCACCTGGGTTTCGATCCTGAGGTGGTCCAGGGGTACCGGGGCGGTTATCTGCCCCACGAGCGGCGCGCGATCGAGGCCGGGTTGCGCCAAGGGCGTGTGCGAGTGGTCATCGCGACCAACGCGCTGGAGCTGGGCATCGATATCGGCGCCCTCGACGCCTCTGTGCTGGTTGGCTATCCAGGTACGATCGCCGGGGCACGGCAGCAGATGGGACGCGCCGGTCGGCGCGCGAGCACCTCGCTCTCCGTGATGGTCGCCACATCGGACCCGCTGGACCAATACCTGGTCGCGCACCCGGAGTACTTCTTCGGACGATCGCCTGAGGAAGCGCGCGCTAACCCCGATGCGCTGAGCCTGCTGGCCTCCCACCTGACCTGTGCGGCGTTCGAGCTTCCCTTCCAGCGTGGCGAGCGGTTCGGCGACCATGTCGAGGTGGACGCGCTGCTGGAGGCGCTGTCGTCCGAGGGCGTGCTGCACCAGAGCCGCGACCAGTTCACCTGGGTTGGCGAGACGTACCCGGCCCAGATGGTGTCACTCCGGAGCTCTGTTGCCGACAACGTGGTTGTGCACACGGTCGAGCAGGGGGTCATAGGCACCGTCGACCGCCCCAGCGCGCCGCTGCTTGTTCACGAGGGGGCCATCTACTTCCACGGCGCTGAGCCGTATCTCATCGAGTCGCTTGACTGGGAGCAGGGCATCGCCTCGGCGCGGGCCGCTGATACGGACTACTACACCGTCGCGTCTGCATCCACCAGAGTGGAGCGCCTGGCGCTGCGACGTCGCGAACCCCCCGGCGAGGGCTACTCCCGCGGTCGTGCATGCACCGATGAGGAGGTCATGGTGCATATCAAACCTGCGGCTTACCGTCGGGTGCACCTTGACACGCACGAGACACTAGGCTGGGGCGAGATCCATCTTCCCGAGCAGCAGATGGAGACAGAGGCGTTTCGGCTGACGCTCGACACCGATGTGGTAGAGGCCCTTGCGGACGAAGGCATCATGGTCGCCCCCCTGGACTATGGGCCTGAGTGGCCCGCAATCCGCGCACAGATCCTCGCGCGTGATGCCAACTGCTGTCGCCTCTGTGGTCGAACACAGGAGCCGGCGCACCCACTCGAAGTCCACCACCTCACGCCGGTGCGAGCTTTTATGGCGAAGTTCGCGCGCCCGATGGCACTGCGGCTTGCCCACACCCCGGAGAACTTGCTGACGCTGTGTAGTGTCTGTCATCAGCAGGTGGAGCGCGCTCGCGGCGCCAGAACGGCGTTGAGCGGCTTGGCTTATCTCCTGCGCCACCTCACGCCGGTGTTCCTGATGTGTGATCCAGGTGACCTCGGCACCGCGGTCGAGGCGCGCGATGCCGTATCTGGACAGCCTGCCGTCATCGTCTACGATGGCGTCCCCGGCGGGGTGGGGCTATCTCCGCGGCTGGTGGACCTTTGGCCCCGCGTGGCTGCCGCGGCCCTGGAGCGGGTGCAGACCTGCCCGTGCAGCGATGGCTGTCCTTCCTGTGTTGGCCCCGCGGGTGAGAGTGAGCCCGGCGCGAAGCAGGCTGCGATCCGGCTGCTGCAATATGTGACGACTGGCGCAGAAGGCCTTTGAGCTCTCCCAAGCAGTTCCACGTGTTTGAACTCCTCTGGCCTGGTGTATAATGACGCTACCACTGAAACCAAGTCGCCTGCCAGGACAAGATGCCGATTCTGACCAAAGACACGCTGGAGTTCATCAGCCGTAGCCCTGACCAGACACTGCGTGTGGGGGCACGTCTCGGGCGGTATCTCGGGGGGGGCGATATCATGGCGTTGGAAGGCGATCTCGGTTCGGGCAAGACCGTGTTTGCGCAAGGCGTCGGGATGGGCTGGGGCTCGACCACGCGCCTTGTGAGCCCGACCTATGTGCTGATGCGCCGCCACCGGCGACACCAGGATGCGCTCGAGCTCTACCACATCGATCTCTACCGCTTGACCACTGCGGCTGAGGTTGAGATGCTGGGCCTGGATGAGATCGTCGGCTCGCCCGGGGCTGTCAGTCTGGTCGAGTGGCCCGAACGTCATATGGGGCTTTTGTCTGATGACCGGCTGTGGATTCACCTTCGCATCCTCGATGAGTATCGTCGGTCGCTGGTGTTTCAAGCTCAGGGGGAACGGCATCAGATGATTTTGAACAGCTTCAGACAGGAGCTTACAGGCCAGTGATGCTACTAGCGCTCGATACTGCGACCCAACGCGCGAGCATCGCGCTGCACGACGGGACGACGCTCCGTGCGGAATGCACGTGGGAGGCCGCAAGCCAGCACACGGTCACACTCCTTCCAGCCATCGTGCAGTTGTTGGGTAACTCGGGACTCACGGCGGATGACATTACGGCGATCGCCGTCTGCATTGGCCCGGGGTCGTTCACCGGTGTGCGCATTGGGGTGTCTGTGGCCAAGGGATTGGCGTCCGCGCGTAAGCTCCCGCTGGTGGGCATCACGACGCTGGACGTGCTTGCCAGCGCGCAGCTTCCGGACGATCGCCCGCTGTACCCGATATTCGCCGCGGGGCGCAAGCGCGTCGGCTTTGCGCGCTATCGGTATCGCGAGGGATCGTCGTTCCCGGCTGGTTGGCAGGCTGAAACCGGCGTTCAGGTGACCACCTGGCGACAGTTCGCCGATCAACTCGACCTTCCGGCGATCGTCGTTGGTGAGATTGAGTCAGCGGGCCGGGAGACCTTACGACCGCTGTTTGGACGGGTGGAGATTCCGGAGCCTGCGCGGCACTTGCGCAGGGCGGGCTACCTAGCCGATATCGCGTGGCGCAGGTTGCGCGCGAACCAGGTTGATGCGCCTTCGGCGCTCCTGCCGCTGTACGCGAGATGAGTACTGCCCCGGAAGGACACGGGGGGACACCAGCCATTCGCGTCAAGGGGGCTATGCTTATCCGTCCTATGGAAGGGCGGGATATCCCCGCAGTTGCCTCGCTGGACCGACAGGTGTTTCGCGATCCGTGGCCCGAGTCTGCCTATGTGCAGGAACTGTACTTCAACACCAATGCCCACTACTTCGTCCTTGAGTTACTTGACCCTGCGCAGGCGCGTACGTGGCACACCCATCGGCGTCGGCAGTCAGCCCGGCTGATCGGGTTTGTGGGGATGCGGGTCGAGGGCACGCAAGGCCATATCAGCACGCTGGCACTGCGTCCCGAGTGGCGTGGACAGCGGCTAGGTGAAGCCCTGCTGCTGACCGCGATCGACCAGGCAATATGCGACGGTGCGCGGATGGTAGGCCTCGAGGTGCGCGTCTCCAACGAAGTCGCGCTGAATCTGTATTCGAAATGGCAATTCGTGCAGTACTCGCGACTGCATCGCTACTATGCGGACGGTGAGGACGCTTATCTGCTGCACGTCTACCTGGAAAAAGACCCGGATTACCCCCCGCGCGTTCGCACGCGCCTATTGGAGTTGATGGCCGATCTTGAGATCAGGCCGGTCGGACTTGGGGGTGTTCCAGCCGACATGGGCCGTAGCGCGCCCTAGCTCAAGGAGACCAGCGAATGCACCGAGAAGAAACCCTTAATGCCCTGCACGCTCAGATCCGCGCCTGTACGGCGTGCCCGCTCCATCGTGGTCGCACGAATGCTGTGCCTGGTGACGGTCCTGCGGACGCGCTCATCATGTTCGTCGGCGAGGCGCCGGGATTCCACGAGGATCAGCAGGGCGTTCCCTTTGTTGGGGCAGCCGGCCGCCTCCTCAACGAACTACTGGAGAAGTCCGGCATCGCCCGTAGGCAGGTTTTCATCACGAACGTGATTAAGTGCCGCCCTCCAGGCAACCGTGATCCGGAGGTTGACGAGGTGACGGCCTGCAAGCACTTTCTCGATTCGCAGATCGAGATCATCGCGCCCAAGGTTATTGTGACGCTCGGGCGGCACTCGATGGCCCGCGCGTTTCCTGAGACGAAGATCTCCCAAATCCACGGACAGCCGCGGTCCGCTGCCGGTCAGATCTACTTTCCTATGTATCATCCGGCAGCAGCGCTGCACCAGCCAAGTCTCCGAAGTGTAATCGATGCGGATTTTGGGCTGCTGCGGGCGCTGCTTGATGATAAGCTGGCGGCTGAGACCTACACCCCGCCGCCGGAGGCGGAGCAGCTATCGCTTTTCTGAGGGGCTAGCGCTTTGGCGTCGTAGCGCCGCAGGGCGAAGCACAGTTCTCCGCCCTATGACGCAATAATGCTACGTCGCTAAGCGCAGTTGTCGCCAGTGGGCACCGGCACACCCACCTCGTATCTACGGCGGATGTTGGGAACGAGATACTCGGCGAAGGCTCGGTCGACGTCGTAGTCGGGGTGCCATGCCCAGTCGCGCCGCGCCGTACTGTCATCGAGATCCGCGGGCCAGGTCTCGACAATCTGCTGTCGCTTAAGGTCCGGCGCGAAGCCGATCTGCGCATCGGGGAAGTGGCGCAGAACGTGGTCGCGGAACTCCGCTGCGGACAGGCTGAAGCTGGTCACGTTGTACACCGGACGGCTCAGCGCCTCCTGTGGTGCGCGTGCCAGATCGATCAATGCCTTCACCGCATCCGGCATCGCCATGAAGGGGATGCGCACGTCCTCACGTACAAAACATGCATAAGGCTTGCGCTGTGCGGCCGCATGCAGCATCTCAGGGCCGTAGTCGCTCGTCCCGCCGCTGGGAATCGTGAATGCGCTCACGAGGCCTGGGAACCGGACCGCCCGGAAATCCAGGCTCGTGGGACGATCCGCGGCCAGTTGCCGGTAATGTCGGCTGAAGTAAACACCTAAGAGCTCGCAGTAGAGCTTGTTGCACCCATACATCGTCGTGGGGTAGTTCCACTCCCACTCGCGGACTCGAGGCGCCGTCGCCTTGGTCTTCTGGTCAGGCAGCCCAAAGACCGCGATCGAGCTGGGGAAGATGAACCGGACCGGCTCGTTGCGCCACTCCGACTGCTGTGCCGCGAGGTGCAACAGCGCCAGCGTTCCCTCGACGTTGACCCGGTGGGCTGCATCCGGCGAGAACTCGGCCCGCGTTGAGAGCAGCGCAGCCAGATGGTAGATCTCCTCGATCTCATACTCGCTGACGAGGCGATCGAGCAGCCCCGTGTCGAGGATGCTGCCCTGCACCTGGTGAACGTTGGCGGGCAGAGCTGTCGGCAGCGGGTTCAGATCGAGTGCCAGTATCTGCCGTGGCGTCGCAGCAGCTGTCGGCTGCTCGCAGGCATAGTCGGTGGACAGCCGCTGAATCAGCGCCTGTCCAACCTCACCGGCCGCCCCGGTGATCAACGAGACCTTCGCGCGCATAAGCCCTCCTTGACGGGTGATGTCTTTAGTCTAGGCGATAACGCTAACCGGCCAAGTGGTCAGGCCTCCGGCTTGCGCCAAAGCCTGCGTACTCGCATGCCACAATCGAGGTGATGGCCGCCAGGACGGCGGCGCTTCAGCGGATGCGAACGCCCGGGTGTCCATTCCCATTCTGCACAACCGTGCGCGCTCCCCGCTGCAGTAGGGCGACGTTGCATGTCGCCCATCCGGTAGGAGTGTCTTCTCCGCATAGCGTCAGTACTCGGCTGCCGGGGGGCGAGCTTCAGGTTCGCCCCGCGCAGAGAGTGCCTGCCGACGCAGTATGCCTGGCTATGCGCTCGTCACCTTGCCGCGGGTGAGCGCCCGTTCCGGGCGCAGGCAAGATAGAGCCGCTCGGAAGCGGTCGTCCCACGCGGAGAGCACCTGCCTACTTCTGGCCGTACGCGGTACCCACGATGCGCGGATGTGACGAGCATCCCGAAGGACCCGAAAGGTCGATGCGCTTGCTTTCGCCCACTCGCGTGCTATACTGTTCTCGTCGTACAAGCAAATAGCGATATGGCTGGGGTGCGCCAGACCCGTCGATGGGCTGGTGCTTGATGTGAGGAAGTCCGGTGAGAATCCGGCGCTGTCCCGCAACGGTGACCTCTCTTAGCTAGAGGCAAGCCCGATACTCCGCCCCGGTCAGTGCTAGCTGCCCTTCGCGGAAAGGAGGTGGCACGCGACAAGGATGTGTGGTCACAGGCCACAGACTGTCGCCGAACCTTCCCTCGATCTGCGGGGAAGGTTTTTTTGTTTCTCGGGCACGCTCTAGTTGCGTGATCTCATCAGGAGGAGTCGGACCATGAACAGATTGGGTAGCATAATTGCTTTGGCGCTCGCTGCGCTGATGGTCGCAGCGCCGGTGACGGCGGCGCCGGTGACGGCGGCCCCGGTGATGGCGGCGGATTTCCCACAGAATGATGCGGCGCTGGCATGGCTGCGCCAGAGTCAGGAATCGGATGGTGGTTTTTCCTCAGGGTTTGCCGCCGGGTCAGACTTTGGTACGACGGCTGAGGTGATTCTCGCCGCTATCGCTGCCGGTCAGGACGTCAGCACCTGGGTGACCGCAGCCGACAGGACACCGCTGGATTTCGTGGCGTCGCGGGTTGCGGCTGGGCAGGTGACGGATGTAGGTGACCTGAGCAAGGCCGCATTCGTCGCCGTGGCGACGGGGCAGGATCCCCGGGCGTTCGGCGGGACAAACCTGATCGAGAAGATGGCGGCGCAGCAGAACGCGTCGACGGGGGTGTATGGCGATACCCTGTTCAAGCATGCCTATGTTGTCCTGGCCCTGCATAGCGCGGGAGCGCCGATCCCTGAGAGCGCCGTAGCTGCGATGACCTCGCAGTTCACCGACGATGGCGCCTGGGCGCTGTTCGGCGGGACGACGCCCGGAACCGCGGATACGAACACGACCGCGCTGGTGATGCAGGCGCTGATCGCCGTTGGCAGAGCCGACGCTGCGGCCGGCGCGCTGCCCTATCTGCAGCGTATGCAGAACGCGGATGGCGGCTTCCCCTATCAGAAGCCCTCGGCCTGGGGCACAGACAGCGATGCTAACTCCACTGCGGTGGTGCTGCAGGCGTTGAAGGCGCTCGGTGCGCAGATGGGTCCCTTTGCGTCCAGCGGCACCGACCCGACTGGCGCGCTGTTGTCCTTGGCGGACAGCGCGAGCGGTGCCTACTTCTGGCAGGCCGCGGTGCCCTTCGCCAATATGCTGGCTACTGCGCAGGCAGTCCAGGCTACTGAAGGGCTGACGCTGGCCTCCCTGAGCGTTGTAGGTGCTTCCCGTCCACCCCAGGGTGTGGCAGTCGCTGCGGCAGCGGTACCTCTCCTGCCCGAGTCGGGTGCATCCGCCGGTGTCATAGCGACCCTTCTCCTGTCCGGGACTGTGCTGCTCGCCGGATTGGTCTCGGGGCTTGGAAACGCGGCGCGGCGGCGCCGTTAACCTGAAGCAGATGAGGGCCGGGTCTTGAGGCAGGGTCTGCGGCTCGTGATGCGGCTAACCAGGAGCGGGGCAAAGCGAGCTTTGCCCCTGCTCCTGTTGTCTGTCGTCTTCGCATCTCCCATTCGCGCGCAGGAAGGGGGCAACCAGGCGGGCCTGGTTGTTGTCCACGGCGATGGGCGGGTCACGACACGCTGTGTTCGCTTCGACGAGGCGCAGATCTCGGGACTCACTCTCCTGCAGCGTTCGGGTATCCTCTTCACCGCTTCCACCGGTCCGATGGGCGCTACAATCTGCTCGCTGAACGGCGAGGGCTGCCCAACTTCGGACTGCTGGTGCGAGTGTAAAGGCACTCCGTGCGCCTACTGGATCTACTTCCAACGTAACGCCGATGGCTCCTGGGCCTATGCCCCCTTGGGGGCGGCTCTGCGGCAGCTCGGGAATGGGGATGTCGACGGCTGGATGTGGGGTGACACGACGTCGCTTCCCCCTGCGGTGAGCTTTGAGGCCATCTGTGGGGCTGCGCCCGTGCAGAGTTCTGCGACACCTGTTCCCACGGAGGCTAGCATCACACCCGCGACGTTGGCGCCCACCACGACGCCGGTCCCAGTCCCTGCAGTCACAGCCGGCCCGACGGCTACGATGAAAGCACTCGATCCGACGCAGACGCCGGAGCCCTCCGCGACCCCCACGGCCTCACCGGCAGCCATCCCCGCGACGGCCTCCGCTACACCTGCTCCTTCGTCTCCGGAACCGCCGCTCCCAACAGCGTTGGCGCCCACAGCCAGGCCCGATGATCAGCCTGTTGATACCGAAGCACCCATCTCGGAGCCGTCCAGTTCGTCCGGCTACGTCGCGTTCGCGGTTATCCTGGCGGCGGTGGGGAGCGTCTCGCTGTTCCTGAGGCATAGGCGCAGGGAAGGGTAATGGCTGCCAGGAAGGCGGTCCGCTCGACAGCGAACGCGTTGCGCTGGGTGGTTTATGGCCTCACGTCGCTTATCGGGGTCGTGGCGTTTCTTTACCCCTTCTTCATCCCCTCGCTGACCTCCTCGGGTGGGCTTGCCCATGCCGTGGACTCGCCCCTCTTCCTGGGGCTGTTGGGTGGTTTTTCGTTGGTGGCGCTGTTGCTCGAGGCGCAGGGCGAAGCGACGTCCGACGCCAAGCGCACCGCGCTGCTTGGTGTGCTGGTGGGGCTCAACGCGGTCCTGGGCTTTCTGGAGACGGCGATCCCCGGGCCAGGTGGGTTCAGCCCAACCTTCTTCCTGATCATCCTGGGCGGTTACGTGTATGGGGGGCGCTTCGGCTTCCTGCTGGGCTCGCTCACGCTCTTTGTCTCGGCGCTCATCACGGGCGGGATCGGGCCGTGGCTCCCTTACCGCATGCTCGTTGCCGGGTGGATCGGGCTGGGCGCGCCCCTGGTGCTCGCGTTGAGTCGTGCGTTCCACGCGCAGGGCACGCGATGGGAGTTGGTCCTGCTTGCGGGCTATGGCGCTGTCTGGGGCCTGGCTTTTGGCGCCTTGATGGACCTCTGGTTCTGGCCCTTTGCCATCGGCCCTGACACGCAGCACTGGCAGCCTGGGGTTGGGCTTGGCGAGACGCTTCAGCGCTTCCTGGCATTCTATATCGCTACCTCCCTTATCTGGGACGCGATGCGGGCGGTGGGCACTGTGGCCATGATCCTGCTGTTCGGGGCGCCGACCGTGCGTACCCTCCGTCGGTTCGCCCGGCGCTTTTTCTTCACGGTGGCGGCGGGACCTGCGGCGTACGTCGCAGGCGAGCGTGCGGCAGCAAGCGGTACGGCGACGCGTGAGGCGCGTGGCTGATGCATCCCCTGGCGTGGTTCCTGTGGATCGCTGCGGCGGCGCTGGTGCCTCTCGCGACCCGCAACCCGCTGTATCTGGTCATTGATTTCGCGGTCACGTGCGTCGTTGCGGACGCAGTGCGCGGGCAGCTTCCTCAGGGTCCACTCCCCGCCTTCGTCTCGCCTGTGCGATTCGGGTTATTTGCCGTTCCCGCGGGCGCCCTCTTCAACGTCCTCACCAGTCATGTCGGCGAGGCCGTTTTCCTGCGCCTCCCCGATGCTATTCCCTTGATTGGTGGGCCGCTGACGGTTGAGTCGTTGGTCTACGGGGCTATCAATGGCCTGATCCTGGCGACGCTCTTCAGCGCGTTTGCCGTGCTCACACTGGCGGTTCCGGTGCGAGACCTCATCGCGTATCTGCCGCGGGCGTTCTATCCCATCGCCGTCGTCTCGGCCATCGCCGCGACCTTCGTGCCGAGCAGCCTGCGCCAGTTTCAGCAGGTGCGCGAGGCGCAGGCCATCCGTGGGTATCGTATGCGCGGCCTGCGCGACTGGTTGCCGCTGTTCATGCCGGTATTGATCGGTGGGCTGGAGCGGGCGCTGCAGTTGGCTGAAGCGATGACCGCGCGTGGCTTCGCCAGCGACGAATCCGGCGAGCAGGCGAGCAAGCGAAACGGCGGCAGAACGGTGGTCTCCCAGCTCGTCCTGACGGGAGGGCTCCTGTGTGTGCTTGCGGGCGGCGTCATGCGGTTGCTGCCTCAGGGGAGCGCCGTGTCGTTGCCTCTGCTGCTTGCCGGATCGCTAGCGACCGCGTGGGTAGTGTGGCGTGTGGGTAGCCAGGTGCGGTACACGCGCTATCGCCGACCTGTCTGGGCCGGCATCGATAGCGCCGTCGCCGTTCTGAGCGTCCTTGCGGTGATCCCCCTTCTGGTCCTGGCGCACGACTACTCGCCCTACCCGCGGCTCTCCCCGCCGGCGTTCGACCTTCGCGTGGGCATTGCCTTTCTGGGCCTGCTTGTGCCGGGCTTGCGCGGGACCGGGCCGCTCGGAAGCGGGCCGCTCGGAAGCGGAGGCGATCGAAGATGCCCTTCAGGCCACTCGCCCGAACTGGGCACCATCGGGCACTCGGGGGAGCAGCATGATCACGTGTGAGCGTGTGAGCTTTCGTTACCCGGATGCAGCACAGCCGGCCCTGTCGGACGTGTCGTTCACGGTGTCTGAAGGTGACTTCGTCGTCGTGGTCGGGCCGTCCGGCGCGGGTAAGTCAACGCTGCTGCGCAGCCTGAATGGCCTGGTACCACACTTCACGGGCGGGACCTTCTCCGGGCGCCTCGTCGTGGACGGGTTCGAGCCCGTCGCGGTCGGGCCGCAGCGTATGTGTCGGCACGTGGGGTTTGTGTTCCAGGATCCCGAGGCGCAATTCGTGATGGATCGGGTCGAGGATGAGATCGCGTTCGCGCTGGAGAACGCGGCTATGGCCCCGCAGGAGATGCGATCGCGCGTTGAAGAGGTGCTCGGCCTGCTTGAGCTTGCGTCGCTCCGCGGGAGGACCCTGGCGACGCTCTCCGGCGGCGAGAAGCAGCGGGTGGCTATCGCGGCGGCGCTTGCCCTGCGGCCGCGGGTGCTTGTGCTTGACGAGCCTACCTCACAACTGGACCCCCAATCCGCGGAGGATGTGCTGACGGCGGTTGCCCGCCTCAACGTCGAGGCGGGGTTGACCATCGTGTTGGCCGAGCACCGTCTGGAGCGGGTACTCTCGTTTGCCAACCGCGTGATCTTCGTTCCTGGCGGTGCGGCGCCGGTTATCGCGGGCAGTCCACGGGAGGTCGTTGCGAGCATCGCGCTTGCGCCTCCGGTGTCGAAGCTGGGCAAGGCGTTGGGCTGGTCGCCGCTGCCGGTCACGCTAGAGGAGGCGCAGCCCTTCGTTGCCGGCAGCCTGCCTGAGATACTCGGGGGCGTCTCGTCGGGCACACTCACTGCGCCGATCCCTGCGAGCGACGCGGGGCATGCCTCGTCGGCGACCTATCTGGTCGCAGAATCGTTGGATGTCGCCTATACTGGCCAGAGGGTGGTGTCCGACGTGAGCCTGACGTTGAGTCGCGGGGAGGTGACCGTCCTGATGGGACGGAATGGCGCCGGGAAGAGCACGCTGCTCAAGAGCCTCGTCGGTCTTGTGCGCCCCGAACGTGGACGCGTCCGATTGGATGGTCGCGATATCACCGCCGCGCCGGTCGCCGAAATCTGCCGCGATGTCGCCTATCTGCCCCAGGATCCCAACGCGCTGCTCTTTGCCGAGACGGTAGTGGAGGAGTTGCACATCACGCTCCGCAACCATGGGATCGCGCTATCTGCGGCACCTGTTCCACCTGAAGTCCTGCTTGGGAGGCTGGGGCTGGCGGACAAGGTGGCTGCCTATCCCCGCGACCTGAGCGTGGGGGAGCGCCAGCGGGTCGCGCTCGCCGCGATCATGGTCACAGAGCCCGGCGTGCTGTTGCTAGACGAGCCAACGCGCGGTCTAGACTACGAGGCCAAGGCGCGTCTAGCCGATCTGATCCGGCAGGCACGCGACGCACGCCTGGCGGTCTTGCTTGTGACCCACGACGTGGAGCTAGCTGCCGCGGTCGCCGATCGGGTGGTCTTGATGGGCGATGGGCGCATTGTGGCGCAGGGCGACCCCTACACAGTTCTGGCTGGGTCGACAGGATTCGCAACCCAGATCGCCCGGCTGTTCCCCGGCGCCGGCTGGCTGACCGTGGAGGATGCGCTGAAGGCACTAAAGCCCTAACCGGTCTGTTCCTTACTCCCGCAGCGGCTTGCGTCGCTCGGTCTGCTGGCGCTTGACGATGCGGGCTGCGCCGCGAAAGCGGACCGGATCGCTGATCTGGCGGCGCGCCGGTTTCTCGATCCCCGGTCGGATAAGCCGCACCAGCTTGTCGACATCGATCTGCCCAAGCGGCTGGGGGCGGAGCGCGAGCCCCAGTGCGTAGTTCGATGCGCCCGCTGCCCAGTCCCAGTCCCGTCGCAACTCGTCAGCCTTCGAGTGGTAGGCGCGTTTGTCCCAGGCCTTTGCCGACTGTTCGGCATCCTCGTAGATCTCGTGGAGCGCGGTCCCGGCAACTGATAGGAGATCCCGCGCAAGATCCGGGTCCTGCCCAAGCTGCTCGGGCACGTGCACCGTGAGGAGCTCGGCCACGACCCGCATCTGCTGATTTCTCTCTTTGATCGCCACTGTGCGGCTTCCTGTTTGGGTGCTTACCCGCCGGGCAGGCGGGAGCGAATGGCTTCCTTGGCCTGGTTTCCCAGCCGGCTCAGGTGCTCCAGTTGCTGTTCTAACTGCTGCGCCAACCCCACGTTCTCGCGCTCGATGTGATAGGCCACACCGATCGATCCGGGCCCCGCGTGGACGCCAAGCTCCACCGGCACGCGCGTCAGATACGCCTCGATGCAGTTCAGCCGCGCCTTCAGGGTGTCGAGCAGCGAATGCCCTTCCTGCTCGTCTTCGGCGTAGTGTACGGTGAGATGAACGGGATCTTCTTTCGCTTCGTCGGTTATGCGCTCGATGAGCGCCTCGATACCCTTGCTCCTCCGCCGCGCCTGTCCGATCAGGCTCACCTTGTTGTCGTGTACCCGCACCAAAGGCTGTATCTTGAGGAAACTGCCCACTTTGCCGGCGGCGCTGGACAGTCGCCCGCCCTTGAGCGCGTAGGTGACGCTCTCCAAGAGTGCCACGACGCCTGCATAGGGAATCGCGGCTTTTGCTCTGGCGATCACGTGATCCAGGGTGCCGCCTTCCGAAGCAGCCCGTGCGGCCTCCAACGCCACGAACCCTTCGCCCATCGCCGTGGTTTCGGTATCCAGGACCACAACCGGGATCGGGCTGTCGTTGGCACCCAATGCCGCCGCACTGCACGTCCCGCTCTGCTTGCTGGCGACGTGGACCGAGACGATGCTCTTGGCCCAGGAGGCCAGGCTCTTGTAGATCTCGGCGAACTTTGCCGCTGCCGGCACACCCGTATGGACCTCGATCTCCGGGTTGGCGCGCAGCCTCCTGAAGAACTCGGGCGGCTCGATGGTCTCGCCGGAGATGAAGGACTCGCTCCCGAGATGGACCCAGTAGGGGACGACCTTGATGTTATAGCGCGCGAGCAGATCGGTCGGAATGCCTGCGGCGGAATCAGTGACCACAGCAACGATGGGAGCGGACTCCATGGGACCCTCCTGATCAATGACGCTCTGGTTCGATGCCAGAGTGCGATGCCAGAGTGCGATGCTTCCTGGTATTGATCTAGACGCCGAGTTCTGGTAGGATAAGCTATACTCCGTCCTGCCGCGACCGCGGCAGTTGGATATCTGAGTGTACTGTGATCGTTTTCAGGTGCAAGCGATCTCGCCATCGGATTGTCAATCGAGGGAAAGGCGCGAGTACCCTGTGGGAGGATAGCTAAGGTGGCACGCACAGCCGTTTTCGTCGGGCTTGTCGTGGATGAGAACGACCGACCTGTAACGGCAACCCAGGTCGGGCAAGAGGCCTTTTATGTGGTTGATGACGAGGGATTCCTGCGACACGTCCCTTCGGAGGCCGTCGACCGCCATGTGTTGACCGCCCTGCAGGAAGGGGTCCTCTCCAACAGGGAAGCAGTGGTCCGGGCGATGCTGGACTACTTGGGCAAGGATGACCTCTTCACCAAGGCCGCCGTTGAGAGTTCCCTTGGGCAGATGGGCGAGCAGATGCAGCAGCTGCTCGCCGTGGGGTTGCCCGAGGAGGCTCGACAATGGCTGGGCATGATGGGGTTTCGCGTGGTGATCGACGTGCATGGCGATGTTGTCGATCTCGCTATGCCCGGGGCTGTCGATCCTGACGACGAGGGCTGATCCGGGATCGTTCGGCAGGCGGACGCTGGCGTGGCCATGAGGCCACGCCATTTCCTGTGGGAGGTGTGGGTGGACTGGGGCACGTGGCTTTCGGCTTTTGGCTTGGTCTTTGTTGCGGAGCTGGGGGACAAGACGCAGTTGGCGGTCGTGTCTCAAACGTGCAAGTTTCGACGCCCATGGGCGGTGTTTCTCGGGGGCAGCCTGGCGCTGACCGCCGTGACGGCGATCGGGGCCGCGGGAGGGCGCGTGCTGAATGCTTTCATCCCCCAGGACGTGATCCGTATCGTTGCTGCGCTGGCTTTCGTCCTGATGGGCTTCCTCATCTGGCGTGAGGCCAAGAAGGCCGATGCGCGTGCTGCGTGCGAGCTCCCCGATGAGGGTGAGTGCGCCACCGCCCCGGGTGTATGGGACTGGCGCGCGTTTGGCGCGACCTTCAGTCTGCTCTTCCTGGCGGAACTCGGCGATAAGACGCAGTTGGCCGTGCTAGGTCTGGCGAGCAAGCAGCCTTCGGCCTGGGTGGCGTTCACCGGCGGCGCTGCCGCGCTAACCGCGGTCACCGCCATCGGCGTGGTGGGTGGCGAGAAGCTCTGTCAGCTCATCCCCGAGCGGTTGTTGCTGCGCATCTCTGCGGGAGCCTTCGTCGTCATGGGTGTGTTGATGGGGATGGGCATCCTGTAGCCTGATCAAGGTAAGGTCAGCGAACCGGTTCCTGGGACCTCTGCGGGGCAGTGGCGTTCAGCCACTGCCCCGCCTTTTTTTCTGGAGAGAGACTAGTGCTCAGGTAGGATGGTTCGTAGTAACCGCTTCAGCGGTTCTGCTACCGCCCAGTCTGTTGGGGCGGAACGACTGAAGTCGTTACTACGAACCCAGACATCAGCTTAACTGACCACTAGGGGCGGCTGGAGTTCTGTCGATTGCCCCTGCCGGACCACATCGGGCGTCCGGTGTCATCGCGTAGCGTTATGCTTGTGTGCCGCGTGAGGTTCTCGACGGCGCCGGCCTTGAACTCACCATCCTCGTAATATCCCTTGACCCGGATCTGGTCGCCGAGCTCTACTACAAATCCCTCCTGCTCACGGTACCACTCCTGGCCCAGTCCGACCAGGATGTCGCCATCGGCGGTACGCATAGTGAGGTCACTGCCCGCGACAACTACCGATCCTTCGATCGTCTCCCACTGGTCGGGTTCGGTGGCGGCAACGCCCCCTGCACTGCGTCCCTGCCCTTGACCATAGGCGTATGCGGAGGTGTCATCTGCCGTGCCCTGCGTGCTGCTACCCACGCCGCGACCATTTCCCAGCCCACCGCCATAGGTCTCGGCGCCGTTATTCGTGGTGCTCCATCCGCCGCGTCCCTGTCCTGTGGTGTCCAACCCACCACCCTCGATGCCTACGCCCGCTCCTTGACGCCCACCATGGGCCACCGTGGACCCGAGTGCCGAGGTAAGGGTACGACCCGTCTGGTCCGCGCGTGCCTCCGAGGGCCGGGCCAGAATGGCGACGGTACCACCCACGAGAACAACCAGCAAGCTAACGATCAAGCCGACCTTCAACGTCTGTAACATCACTCCTTCTCCTTCTATAAACGCTGTGACTATGCTGTAACTGGGCAAGACTCTTCGCGCTGCAGCGCGGGGGCGATCGTCTTCCTGACTGGCCTATGCAGCATACGCTTGGTCACGCAGACTATCCAGTTGAAGTGAAACACCAGATGCAGACCGACGCCCGCTGTCATGACCAAGCTGCTTAGCGTGTGGAGGTCGCTCCAGGTATCACGGGCGATGCCCAGGAAAGCTACCTGGAAGAGGGCATTTCTCCCGCCCTGATAGCCACCCGACCCCATAAAGAGAAAGGCGATTCCTGTTACTGCTGCAAGTACAAACGCCAGTCCAACCACGATATCAAGCCAGTAGTTCAACATGCTTTTGTTCATCTCTCTCCTCCCGACTGCGCCTAACGGCGCGTGTCTATTGATTCAACTCGGCTGTAGGATAGCCGTGGGCAATGAAGGAGCGATGAAGGGGAGGTGTGAGTTGCGTGAAGATGGCTTCAGGGAGGGGACCAAGACAGCGGGCAGGCTCGCGGGGCCGACCCTTGCAGCGCCAGAGCGAGGCTAGGCGGCGGGCAGCCAGAAACTCAGCGTCAGCCCGCCCCCCGGCGTGGGGTTGGCCCCGATGCGTCCACCGTGGGCCTCGATGATCTGTTGTGCGATAGCCAGCCCCAGCCCTGAGCCCCCGGAATCGCGACTTCGCGAGGGCTCGCGCCGCCAGAAACGGTCAAACAGCCGCGGCAAGTCCGACTCCGGGATGCCGGGGCCGTTGTCGGCGAAGCAGGCCACAACACCGCCGTCCCTGGCCTCAAGGGTCACGTGCATTGTGGTCCCCCCGGGGAGGTATCGAAGCGCGTTCCCAAGGATGTTGTTCAACACCTGAGTCAGCCGCACATAGTCGGCCAGGACAGGGGGGAGCGTCGTGTCCGACTGGGACACGATGACCCCAATCTGCTTTTCGGTTAGCGCATCACGATGGGCTTCAACGACCCGGGCGACCGCAGTGCGGAGGTCAAGCAACTGCGGGTCGAGGCGCAACTGGCCCGCATCAGCCAGGGCAAGCGTCCGCAGGTCCTCGACGAGGCGGTTGAGGGTCCGCACCTGATCCAGTGCGGGCTCGATGTTGTCGGGAGTCGGTTCGTACACCTGATCCGCCAACGCTTCCAACGAGCTCTGGAGCACGGCAAGCGGGTTGCGCAGCTCGTGGGCAATGTCAGCGGTCTGGGCACGCCGTGCCGCTTCGGCCTGTTCCAGGCTGGAGGCCATCAGGTTGAACGTCACTGCCAACCGCGCGATTTCATCCTTGCCCCGCACATCCACGCGGGTGTCGAACTTCCCCTGCGCGATGACCTCCGCTGTCTGCGTCAGGGACCGCACGGGAGAGACGATGCCGCGGGTCAGCACCCCGGCGATCAGGAGCGCCGTAATCGCTGCGGCGCCCCCACCCAAGGCTAGCGCCCAGCGCAGTCGGGTGAGGTAGGCGTTGGCGGGCTCGTCCAGAGCGCTCGTCGCGCTCCAATGAAGCTCCGGGGCAAGATAACCGATTACCGAGTCCTCGATTGTCAGGGGCAGTGCCGCAGCGACCTCTGCCGAGGTAAACGTGCCGCCCGGCGTTCCTGTGCTGCTTGCCACGACCGTGCGTTGTGCGTCCGCTACTCTGTAGGCCAGGGTCTGGTCCGTAGAGGTCCCCTCACTCCCCCCGCGTCCACGACCCCTTCCGGGGAGGACCAGCTGCGGCAGTGCTTCCTGAAGGCCCGCCCAACTGCCCTGGGCCTCGTAATAGGTGATGAGCGCCTCCGCCGTCATCGCCGTGCGGCCGCTGTAGAGGGTCGCGTATCGCCGGAACGCCGTCTCGCTGCTGTAGCCGGCGATAACTGCGACGGTGCTCACGGCGACCACGATGACGGCCCCAAAGGCCAGCAGCCCCTTCTGAAATAGGCTCATGAGCGTCAGTCGTTGAAGCGGTACCCGATCCCGCGCACCGTGCCGATGTAGACGGGGTCGGCCGGGTCTTCCTCGAGCTTCTGTCGCAGGTTCTTGATGTGGACGTCGATTGTGCGCTCGTAGGCCTCGAAGGCCACGCCCTGGACTGTTTCCAGAAGGTCGCCCCGTGAGAAAGCCCGCCCCGGTGCACTCATCAGCGCAGCGAGAAGGTCGAACTCTGTAGGTGTGAGGTCGACTGCTTTGCCCTCCTTCCGCACCTCCCGGCGTCCCCTGTCGAGGACCAGGCCGCGGTGCTCCAGCACTTCTGCAGCGGGCTGTATGCTCTGAGATCGTCGCAGCACAGTGCGCACTCGCGCCACAAGCTCCCGAGGGCTGAAAGGCTTGGTCATGTAATCATCAGCCCCGAGCTCCAATCCCAGTATGCGATCTACCTCTTCAACGCGCGCCGTAAGCATGATGATGGCGACGTTGGGTTGATCGGTGCGTATACGACGCGTGAACTCGAGGCCGTCCATTTCCGGCATCTGCAGATCGAGCACAATCAGGTCTGGTCTCATCTCTCGTGCGGCAAAGAGGGCGTCACGTCCGTTACCTGCGGCTGCGACCTGGTATCCCGCCTTCTCAAGATAGCTGCGTACAACACGGACGATCTCAGATTCGTCATCCACAACGAGGATTTTCTGCGCCATTGCGTCTCCCGCAGAGCCTTTAGCCCAGTGCCACGTCTAGAATCATCATTACGGCGAACCCCAACATCACGCCCATAGTGGCCAGGTCAACGTTTCCCTCGGCGTGAGACTCAGGGACGAGGTCCTCGACGACGACGAAGATCATGGCGCCTGCCGCGAACGCCATGGCAAAGGGCAGGATCGGCCGGAAGAGCAGCACGGCGGCCGCACCCAGGACGCCCGCGATGGGTTCAACTAGACCTGATAGCTGCCCAAACCAGAAGCTCCGGGGTGGTGACATCTTTGTGGTGCGCAGGGGCATCGCGACCGCGAGCCCTTCGGGGAAGTTCTGAATGCCGATGCCCAGGGCAAGCGCGAGGGCGCCCGCGATCGTGGCCGAGGGGATGCCCGCAGCCGCCGCGCCAAACGCCACGCCCACCGCCAAGCCCTCCGGGAAGTTGTGCAGCGTGATCGCCAGGACTAGCAACGTGATCCTGCGCCAGGTGGTTTTCAAGCCCTCCGGCTGATCCTCGCCGACGTGGAGGTGGGGCAAGATCCGGTCTAGCAGCCGCAGGAACCCACCGCCCAGGAGAAACCCAACCGCGGCAGGCAGCCACACCGGCAGTGGTAGTTCAGCCGACATGTCGATCGCCGGTGCAAGCAGCGACCAGAAACTCGCCGCGATCATCACGCCTCCGGCGAATCCGAGCATGACATCGAGCAATCGGCGGTCGACATCCTTCTTGAGGAAGACGCCCGCCGCCCCCAAGGCGGTCATCGCCCACGTGAAGAGCGTGCCGAAGAGGGCTTGGATGACCGGAGGAAACTGGCTCAGAAAGGTGATCATAAGACCTCCCAGGGTACGAATCGTCTACGCCGGCATTGTAGCGTGATCCGCCTGCGCTGCCAACGCGTTCCGGTGCCGTGACTGTCTGCCTGCCCAAGGGTTTGGCCAAGAGGACTCGGCAGGGCAAGCGTTGGGCTGGTCTGTTCCGGCGCTGCAGAAGCGCCTAAGGCCCCAGCCAGCCCCTTGGGAGCGACCATCTGCCCGCTCAAGGGTTTTCCGGAAGCCTTGGGCGCGGAGAGCGGCGGGCCTTCACCGCGAGAATATGGCCACTGGTGGGCCTCAAGGCGGCTCGTCATCCAGAGGCGAACTAGACAGTTAGCCGTACGGACGGAGACGATGGCTTGCCATTCCCCGCTGCGCGCCTATAGTGCATTCAGTTCATCGCAGCCCCTGATGTTGCCTGAAGTTTGATTATCGTCATCGGCGATGGCGCCCGATGACATCGGTGCCTCACACCATCGAAGGGAGGGAGACGTCATGCGCTTCAAACGGTCTGCTGGCGTTCTGGTGCACCCCACCTCGCTGCCCGGCTCGTACGGTATAGGCGAGTTGGGCAAAGAGGCTTTTTCGTTCATCGACCTGCTGGTTGAGTGCGGGCAGTCGCTCTGGCAGATCCTGCCCCTGGGGCCTACCGGGTACGGGGACTCACCTTATGCATGTTTCTCGGCGCTGGCCGGCAACCCGCTGCTCATCGGCCTCGATCAGCTTGTCGAGGAAGGGGACGTCGATCCTGAGGACCTCGCGCAGGCGTCCGAGTTTCCCGTTGACCGCGTGGACTTCGGTCCGGTCATCTCGTTCAAGTACGCGATATTGCGGCGCGCGGCCCGTACCTTCCGCGAGACTGCGGACCAGAAGCGGCGGGCTGCCTTCGACCGCTTCTGCCGCGAGAACGCGGACTGGCTCGATGACTTTGCGCTTTTCATGGCGCTCAAGGATGCCCACGGCGGCGCTGTCTGGAACACGTGGGAGCGCGGTTTGGTCTTGCGGGAACCTGACGTGATGGAAGCGTGGCGCGAGCGCCTCGACGAGTCCGTGTTTGCCCAGCACTACTACCAGTTCCAGTTCTTCAAGCAGTGGGCCGCGCTGAAGGCCTATGCCAATGACAACGGCATCCAGATCGTCGGCGATATCCCCATCTTCGTTGCCTACGATAGCGTCGACGTCTGGGCGCATCCGGAGGTCTTCTATCTCGATGAGGATCTGCTGCCGACGGAGGTAGCGGGTGTGCCGCCCGATTACTTCAGCCCGACCGGTCAACTGTGGGGTAATCCGCTCTACCGTTGGGATGCTATGGCGGAAGGCGGGTACACGTGGTGGGTGAGGCGCTTCTCGCAGACGTTGGCGACCGTTGACATCGTGCGCCTTGACCATTTCCGCGGCTTTGCCGCCTACTGGGCCGTGCCTGCCGGAGAGCCCACGGCGATCAACGGCGAGTGGCGGAAGGGCCCCTCTGTTGAGTTCTTCACGGCGATCCGGGATGCGCTCGGTGAGCTGCCCATCATTGCTGAGGATCTGGGGCACATCACGGATGATGTGCTGGAGTTGCGCGAGGCGTTCAGCCTCCCAGGGATGAACGTCCTCCAATTCGCTTTTGCGACTGACGCCGGCAACCCCTATCTGCCGCACAATCTCCGTAACAACGCCGTCATCTACACCGGTACGCACGACAACGACACAACGATGGGTTGGTATGCTACCCGCGAGGGATCGGAGCTCGAGAACTGCCTCGAATACGTCGGCCCCACGGACGAGCCCATCAACTGGGCGCTGATCCGGTTGGCCTATCGTTCCGTGGCCGACCTGGCTATCACGCCACTGCAGGACGTCCTGGGGCTGGGGACCGAGGCCCGGATGAACACGCCGGGTAAGTTCGGCAACAATTGGTCGTGGCGGTTCAAGCTCGAGGATGTGAAACCGTTCCACCGCACCAGGTTGAACACGATGGCGCTGGCCTACGGGCGTAAGGAGCCGGAGAAGAAGCAGGAACGCCCGAAGTGGATGTAGGCCATCGGAATGGCTTGGCATCGGAATGGCTTGGCATCGGAATGCCTGGACCCGCGGGGCAACGGCTCACAACGTGGAAACAAAGCGCCCCCGCCAATTGGCGGGGGCGCTTCTGCGATATGCGCTAGGGCGCAGGAGTTGCTGTGCTCTCCGGCTCCGGCGTGGGCGGGACGGTCAGGAAGCTCTCCCGACCGTTCTCGACCATCGCCGAGACGAGGTAGTCCGAGACACGGACGTAGTAGGGTGAATCTGATGCTTTGACCACGTAGGTGTTGTCGTCAGCATTCTTGGCGCCCACCAGCAACACGTGCGTCGCGCCATCCTCAGTCTCAAGCGTGACAACAGCATTGGGCGCATCCAGGCCGTACGCCGGGTCCTCGGCCTTGCCCAGAGGCACCGAGAGCGAGAGGGTGCTTGCGTTACGCACGATGGCGTTGGTCGCGCCCGCCGAGATCGTCTCGCCTTCTTGCAGGTCCGCCAGTGTCCAGTCTTCGCCGGACTTCACGAATGTGAATATCCCCTGAGCGTTCTCCAGTACTGCGCCGGTGACAGTGGCCTGATCGACGGCAATGTAGCTCGTATCAACCCAGCTTGTCGGGCGGGTGTAGAACTCCCAACTCGAGGCTGCGGTCGTGAGATAGGTCTCAGGCTGATCGCTAACCCGGAAGTGCGTTGCGGTGTAACGTGGCGCGGTCCCCAGGAAGATCGTGACTGTCTTGCCGTCGGCGGTCTCGACATCGAGCCGCCGCTGAAACTTGTCTTCGGCCACCTCGAGCTGGTTGTGGTTGGCCTCCGAACGTGCGACCAGCGTCGCTTTGTCGAGCGTGATCAGCTTCTCGATCACCGGCTTGATGGAATCCTCCTTCACCGGGTAGTCTCCGGCCTCGGGAAGGAGCCACGCCCCATCGACTTTGCGCATGAGGATGCGCCCGCCCGTATTATCCGTAACTGTTAGACCCACTACATCATCCACCGTCAGATCGGGGAAGATCGGTTCGCCGGATCCCGACGAGACTTGACGGGGCCAGAAGACGACCACACTCAGGATCACCTGCAGCACCAAGACACCTAGTAGGATCTGCTGATGTCGTTTCATGCCTCCACCTCCTCCGAGTCGGCGTCAGCATCGCCGCTCTTGTCCTCTGCCTTAGCTGCCGGGGCCGTATCGACCTTGCGTTTGCGGCCCGTGTACCCCACCTCTTCCGGGGTGAGCAGCGTCATCGGGGCTTCATTGCGCCGCCGCATCGTGCTGACGATGCCGATCGCCACGATGGAGATGAGCGCCAGAGCGTAGTTCACCAGCTCCCAGAATGACTGCGCGCTTTCCGTCAGTGGGATCAGGACCCGCGCCGCTGTGCCGCGCGAGCGGATCTCCAGCAGGTCCAGGTCCTCGACCGTCCACGCGACGGCGTTCTGCACCAGCTTGAGGTTGTTGAGGTACCGGTCGCCGCTCAATGTGGAGGAGAGCTGCAGCACGATATCGTCGATGAACTCCAAACTGCCGATGATGACCACGCGGGTGGTATCAGGCGAGATCTCGATTGTGCCCACGTTCACCGGCGCCGGTGTTGGCGTCGCATCCTCTGCCGGGGCCTCTTCAGCGGTAGCCACCGCCTCAAGCGGTGAAGGCTTGCCCTTGAAGAAGGACTCGAACGTGCCTCGCGCCGATACGGCCAACGTGTAGGCCTTGGTGTCCCCTACCTGGGCAAAGCCCGCATCGGGATAGAGGGTGAAGTCGGGCTGGATGTTGAAGTCTTGCTGTGTCCACGCCCCTGCTGTGGACTGTAACAGGACTGCTACCTCGCGACCTGCATTCTTGGTCGCGTCGACCGTGATTGGGGAGGCCCAGTTCAGTGTCACCGCCGACAGGCCCGAGACGATGGGGTTGTTTGCCGCCATCCCATCGGAACGGATGTCGACAAACAGAGGATAGTCCAGCGCCTGAATCTCCTGAACCTGGAATCCGCCGACCTCACGGACCACCGGGATGGGGAACGGCTCGTTCTGCGGGTCCAACACTAGCGTGTTCTCGACCGTGAAGCCGTAGGCCTGCAGCATCTCCTGGAGCCCCCCGGTGACGGGCTGAGAACCGAGGCCGCCGCTGAACTGGTCGGGCATGATGGTCATGTTTCCGGCGGCGACCACCAGCGCGCCGCCGCGCATCAGGTGCTGGTCGATCGCGTACAGCGCCTTCTCGTCGAGGCCCTGTGGGCCAATGAGCACGAGCACATCGATATCGCCCGCGATAACGCCGGTGCTCAGATCGACGGTGCGCACCTCATACTCCTCGCCCAGCGCCTGGCTGATCTGCTCCCAGGATGAGATCGGCTGCTGCATCTGGCCAAACATATCCTGGGTGGGCGTCGCGGGCGGGGTCCACAGGCCAACCACCTGCAGGAACCCTGATGCGGAGCGCTTGAGGGCGGACTCGACCGCCGCGCGCACATCCGCTTCGGCGAGCTCGCCCTGCGGGTAGATGATGTGCGCTTGGCCCCCGGCCTCGAGGACCATATAGAGGTAGTAGCTCTCTCCCGAGAAGAGGGAGGCTGCCAGCGGCTGGAGCCCGTAGCGGTCGTATAGCTCCTGCGGGGTGATCTCGCTATCAGCGGCGCCCGGGTCCACGAAGCGGTAGGTGAACTTTCCCGCCGAGCGGCTCGCGATGTCCTGAAGGACGGTCTCGATCGTGGCGGGGACTGCGGCCAGCGCCTCGGGAAGCGTGTTTGGCGTGACATAGGCGACCAGCTCGACCGGCTCGGTGAGCGATGCCAGGACGGCGTCGGTGTTCTGGAAGCTGTAGGCCACCTTCTTGATGTTGCTGGTGAGATCGTACTCCAGGTTGCGGAGGCCAACGTCCAGGTCGCCGGCGTTGGTTGCCTTTACCTCGATCAGGTCGTTGAAGGTGAGCACGGCGCTCTGGTCCCCATACTGGATGAGGATATCGAAGTAGGAGTTGATGACCGAGGCTTCGTAGCGCCCGGTGATCTGGAACGGCGTGGGCCGGATGCCGTAGACCTGGTTGGCCTCGGCTTCCTTCTCAGGCTCCGTCGCTGGGTCGATGATTTCCAACTGGACGGTGCCACCCGATGCGACCTGGTACTCCTGCAGCATATCGCGCACTGTGGGCACGAGCGGCGCCAGTAACGGGTGGGTCTTCTCACTGAAGTAGCCCCGGATCAGCAGCGGCTCCTGCAGCGAGCGCAGCAGGTCCTTCGTCGTCTGTGAGAGCGTGTATTCCTTGTTCTGGGTCAGGTCGATGCGCAGCCCGCGTAGCGGCGCGGCCCAGACGTTGACCATCAGCAGGTTGACCGCCAACAGCGCCGAGGTGATTGCGACGCCGCGCCGCTTCGGCAGCCCCTGCTCGGCCTCGCTCCAGCCCTTGGCCTTGAGCGACAGGACGTTGAGCGTGAGGAAGATGCCCGCTAACGTGACGTAGTAGGCGAGGTCGCGCAGGTCGATCACGCCGCGCTGGATCGACTCGAAACGGCTGCCCGCGCCGATGGCCCTGAGGATGTCACCGACCTGGTTGCCGAAGAAGTCGGTGACTCCCGCGGTGCCCACGCCGTAGAGGACGCCACACAGAAGCACCGTGGCGATCAGCGACACGATCTGGTTGTCGGTGCGCGAGGAGACGAAGAGGCCGATGGCGGCATAGGCGCTCGCGAGCAGGATCGCCGCGAGATACCCGCCAACGACGGGCCCCCAATCGAGGTTACCCAGCAGCGACACGGTCAGCGGCAGGAACAGCGTCAGTCCTAGAGCCACTGCCACGAGCGCTACCACCGCCAGGAACTTGCCCAGCACCAACTGGACCGTCGACACCGGCAGCGTGAGCAGGATCTCCAGCGTCCCCGAGCTCTGCTCCTCGCTCCACTGCCGCATTGTCAATGCCGCGACCAGGAAGATCATCAGCACCGGCATCCACTGGAAGAGCGGGCGCACGTCGGCGATGCCGCGCGCGAAGAAGGTATCCACCCAGAAGAACGAGAAGAGGGCTGCGGCCAGGAACGTGCCGATGAAGATCAGGGCCGTCGGAACGGCTGACCCGAAGTACCCACGCAGCTCCTTGCGGGTGATTGTTAGCGTCTGTTGGATCATCGTGTTCATTTTCGACCCGAAGGATGCGTCTTGGGGAGTCGTTGTGCGCGCGTTCATGCTGCCACCTCCGCGGCCTCTGGGCCCAGCGCAAGTGCGTTGAACACGCTCTCAAGCGTTCGCACGTCCCGGCGCAGCTCGCGAACGGGCCAACCGTTTTGCCGCGCCAGATCATAGATCGCGGGGGTCAGGGCTGAGGCGGCGTTAGGCTTGCCATGGACCCGGAGCGCGGGATACCCATCGCTGCTCTGGAACGACGTGACGGTCTGGGCCAGCGCCATCTTGCTCAGGGTCGCCCGTGCATCGGACACCGGGCGCTGCAGCACCAGGATCGCGTCCGAGGTTGCCGCCAGCTCCGCCATCCGCGCATCCGCCTCGACGCGCCCATTGATGAGAATGATGGCGCGATCGCAGAGCGCTTCGACCTCCGAGAGAATGTGCGTCGAGAAGAGGACTGTGCTGTGCTTGGAGAGCCGTCGGATCAGGTTGCGGATCTCCACGATCTGCGTGGGGTCCAGGCCCACCGTGGGCTCATCGAAAATCAGCAGCTTGGGCTTGTGGAGGATGGCCTGGGCCAGTCCCACCCGCTGGCGGAACCCCTTGCTCAGTTGCCCGATGGGGCGGGTGAGGTGTTCCTCGAGCCCCGTGGCATACACGGCCTCGGAGATCAGGCGCTGCCGGTCCTCCTCGGGGATCAGCCGCAGCGCGGCGATCATCTGCAGATAGCCCTGCGTCGACAGCTCCGGATAGAGCGGGGCCGTCTCGGGCAGATACCCAACCCGCGACTGGACCTCGCGCGTGTGCTCCTGCACGTCCAGCCCGTCGACGAGGACGGTCCCCTCATCTGGCTGAAGATACCCCGTCAGGATCTTGAGGAACGTCGTCTTGCCCGCGCCGTTGGGTCCCAACAGGCCCACGATCTCGCCGCTCTTGATGCTGAACGAGACATCCTCGAGCGCGCGGATCGGGCCGTAGAACTTGGTCAACCCGGTGACATCGATCATGTGCTTCTCCTCCCCGAAAATGTGATCATCTGGTCACAAGCATGCGAAGAGAGCAAAGCTGACCGCGCATTCCCAGCGGCTGTGCTTCGCTCTCTGGATGAGACACCCTGCAACGTGCCAGGCTAAGGGTGCATGATAGCGAGGTTGGCGGATCTGTCAACGTTTCGGTGGCGCGGGGGTGTCCGTCAGATTTCCGCATCAATAGCGGCAAACACGGCCAGACTTGGGCAGGCGCTCCCTGCGTAGGGCGAACCCGCGGCAGTCGAGCGTCGGCGCCACTCGGAATATGCGCCGCCCGGATGGCCGAAGTGCAACTTCGCCCTACGGCAGCCGTGCGAGCGCACAGTCCTGCGGAAAAGTGACGCCCACCCAGTGGCGGCGGGTGCATTTCAGGATGGGGGCAGACACGCTGCTCCCTCGGCCCCTGACGCACGAGCCCGGCCTTTGCGCAGCATCTCCGTCCGTAAAGTGCCGGGGACTGCGGAAAGTCCCCGGCACTGACAGCGTCCCTGGTACCTGGAGGGGCGCCTTGCACAGGTTAGGTAAGACGGCAGTCTGAGACCTTTGAGCTATGCGGCCGGAGCAGGTGCCTTCAGGAGCAGGAGAGCTCAAAGGTCTTCGTCGAGGTATCGGCACCTTCGGGATGTCTCGTCAGCTTGTCTTGTGACGATGCTCTCACCCGGCCAGAGCATAGGGAAGCGATCTATTTCCTCCGGGGCGGCTTCCTCTTGATCAGGATCAGTTGCTCAATGTCCTGTACATCCTGTTGGCAGGTCTGCGGGTCGGTGACCTGGATGTACAGCCAGCAGCCATCGGGGTGGCGGGGTGTATCCACCAGCCGCTGGCGAACAAGCAAACCGAAGGTCTCCAACCTCTCTATGGCCTGGTCGAGTTCTTTCTTGCCCAGCACAACCATAGCGGTGAATGACCCGTGTTCAGGGTACATCTCACACAGGGGGCGCCCGCCTTTCCGGTGCTGGACGTTCCATCCGTAGCGTTTTCCGCCGTACTGCAGCAGGGGCTCAATCTCGTAGGTCTCGACCAAGAAGCGGCGCAGCTCGGTCCACGCATCCGCCAGGGGCGCTCCGATGACGTCGATCATATCCGCGTCCGATGGGGATGCGTCTTTGACAATCAGTCGTTCATGTGCCATGGGGGTCTCCTTCCGAATGGGATCGCGTTTGACGCACACCTTAGGCTCAGCTTCACCTTCTGCGAGTCGCCGAGGCAACGTTCCGGCAGATGCTCACGGCGGCGCCTCAACCGTTGTCAGGTTCAGCTCGCCATCCGCCGTGGCGCCGGGCCCGACGACGGGCAGGCGGTCGCCTGTGTCGTAGTCGTACAGCCCCGTCACCAGCGTGTATGTCCCCGGCGCAAGTCTCTCCGGTACCTCGATCACGACCGTGTCCACGATGACCTGTCCGGGGCGCCAACACGTCGTCGGCGCGAGGCCGCCCATCGGCAGGCCATCGATCTGCGCCACCAGATCGCCGTCGGACGATCGCAGGTGGTTGAACACGGTGTACGAGGTTGAGAGCGGCGCGAGCGTATCCCAGGCCACGGTGACGGTGAAGGCGCTGCCTGCACGCAAGGTCCGGTCGCTCACGTCGTAGCCGATCAGGGTGATGTCCTCCCCGAACCGGGCGCCAGAGCGATGGGCCAACGCGGGCGCCTCGGCCTGGGTCTCCACGTGAGGCGGATCGGTCACGCCGGTGGTCACAACACGCAGGAATATGTTGAGGACGAGCACGCTCATCGCCATCAACCCGAAGATGACCGGGAGATAGCACCGTCGCTGCGGCCAGTGGGCGAGCACGCATGCGGCAGCGATCACTGGAAATGGGGACAGAAACAGCCAGACCCGGGCCACCTCACCCCGCGCCACGCCGCTCAGGATCAGCACGACCAGGCTCAGCGCGAACGCGAGGGTCAGGATGGACGCAGGCTCGCGCGGCTGCCGCAGCGACCGGACGACGCCGATGGCAAAGAGCCCGGCGATGGGGAGTCCCAGGAAGAGGAGAAAATCGTAGGGGTGGTAGAGGAGCCAGGTCCAGTAGTCCCTGGAGAGCCCCAGATGGAAGGACATCGACACGCGCCAGATGTCGGCGAACCCATTGCCCACGATGCACTGGTAGGCCGCCCAGGGCAGAACTACGCCGGATAGCGTTACTGCACCACGCAGTACCAAGCGCCGCAGACGGCGATCGCCGGGCCGCAAGATCGCCCAGAGGATGCCTGTGATGCCCAGCGGCATCGCCATCGAGATCAGGCCAAAGCTCAGGAACAGCCCTCCTCCAAGCGTCAGCCCCGCGGCAAACAGCAGCCACAGTCGATCTTTGACGAGGCCGGTGACGAACAGGCACCAGGCCAGACACGCCACGAGGGGATAGGCCTGATCCCAGCGGGCGCTCCACAGCGCGAACGACGGCACCAGGGGGTAGAGTCCCACGGCTACCCACGCGGCTTGTTTCCCGCCCACTGCCTTTGCCAACCCGTAGAGTGGAAAGACGACCAGGCCGCTGACAATGGGCAGGGCCATCTGGATCGCCGCCGTGGCGAGCGTCGCGTTGGACAGGCGCATCAGCGCCAGATCGTGGCACTGGTAGAGGCGGAGCGTGAACCCCACCCGATCCGCCAGGCCGGGCGCCAACTCGAAGGCCCTGCGCGCCAGGTAGAATAGGACGGGCAGGCCGGGTGGATAGCGCTGGGGATGCACCGGGAAGGTGGGCATAAGCGCAGGGTAGTCGCGCAGGGACGGCAGGAGCGCCTGAATGCGGCTTCCAACGGTGAAGACGCCGCTTGCGCCCGCGGAGATCGTGCGATAGAAGAGCGGGCGCAGGATGTCCGGCGACTCGGGGAAAAGCAGCGCCGCCTGGATCAGCGGAACACTCACCGCCGTCAGGAGCAGGAACCGTGCGGCGGCCTTTGGACCAGTTGGTGAGCGTTGTAGCGCGCGCGTCACGGCCAGGCAATAGCCGCCCACGACGACCGCGGGGATCAGGTGTCGCCACGGCCAGCCGGGGATGGCATACGCCCAGCGCCAGCTCTCGGGGCCGCGAAGGTACGGGCTCAGGTTGAGCGCGAGGGCCATCAGTACACCGGCGGTAAGGACGCCGATGATCAGGATCGCCCGGCGTGACAGGTCCGGCCTCACATTGCCTCGTCTATGCGTCGGGGAGGCGGACGATGTCATCCGCCGCGCTCAGTGCCGTGCGGACGGCGTCCTGGTTCACCTGCGCGTAGGCCGCGCCGAGCTCGCCAGCCCCGGCGATCAGCGCCTCGGGATCGAGGATGCCCAGAGAAGCGACCCCCGCAGCGACGGCGGCGAGCATCCTGCTCGACCTCGCGATGCCCTTCAACGCGTCCAAAGCCAGGATCCGTATGTGAGGCGGTGATGGGTGATTGGCGAGTTGAGCGGTGACCTGATCCGCAAGCTCGGGGACGACGAAGATCCAGCTCTCAGGCGTCATCCTTCCAATGCTCGCCGCTGCCTTCTTGTACCCCTCGGGGGCCAGGACGAAGAGCACGTCGGGGCGTGTGATCCCCATGTGGTGGATCGGGTCGGGCGAGATCAGGACCTCGCTGGTGCTGTGACCGGCCCGCACGGTGGTGGGATAGTCGTCGCGCTGGGCGGTCCAGAGGCCGGACAGCGTCGCGGCGGCGCCGACGAGGTGTCCCGCGGCGCGGACGTGCGTGCCGGCGGCGCCTGCGAGCGTCACGCCAAAGGGGCGCGTCAGGGCCGACGAAAACCGCATGTCCAGCGGCTTGGGCGGGCTTGCAGGCTTGCCCCGCAGGGGAGCCCAGACCGCGGCGAGCGCGGCGCTGCCTTCGGGTCTGGAGTCTGCGGATGGATAGCGGAGGGTTCCCCGCGCCAGCCCGAATTGCTCCATCGTTGCCAGGAGCGCCTGCGGCGTTGCCTTGTTGGTGGCGGCATAGTAGGCCACACACAGGTCCCAGATATCCAGCAGCGCAAAGCCGTTGTGGCGCAGCGCCGCCTCGATCCGGTCGTCGAGGTCCGGCTCGAAGACCGTGCCGCGCCACACGTGCATCGCACCGTTGGCTGCCACGGTCTGCGCGATGTCGAGCGGCACCTCGGTGTTCCCCCAGGGGGTGGTGGTGGTCCTACCGTCCGTGGGCGTCGTGACGCTGTGCTCGCCGCCCGTCATGCCGAAGTTGAGGTTGTTAAAGACCAGCGTGGTCACGCCGATATTGCGCCGTGCCGCGCTGACCAGGTGCGCAGCACCGATCCCGCAGCCCCCATCGCCGATCAGGGTAATCACGTGGAGGTCAGGGCGGGCCAGCTTGATGCCCGTGGCATAGGTCAGGCTCCGCCCGTGCAGCCCGTGGAACCCGCTGGTGATGAGATACTGGTCCGAGAGCCCCACACAGCCGATGTCGCTCACGATGACAACCTTGGCGGGGTCCCACTGTAGGCGCACCAGGGCGCGATCGAGAGACTCGAGGATCAGCCGGTGACCGCAGCCGGGACAGAATCCGAGAGGGATAGCATTGCGATAGGTTGTGAGTGCCGGCACAGGGTGACGCCCTCCCGTTGGCGTGAGGGCAGTGTAACACGCGACCGGCGCGCCACCAAGTGATGTCTATCCCGCTATTGCGGTGTAGAGCGACCGGTTGCCCCATGTTCGAAGTATACGGCGAACTGTCTTGCCTGCACCCGGAACGGGCGTTCGCCTCCGGGCGACGCGGCGAGCCCACGGGCCGGAGGGCGCTTTGCGACGAAGCAGTGCACGTGAGTCGAAAGGCGCCTGGTCGCGGGCGAACGCCCGCGCAGACGCGGGGCCGCAGTTCGTGCTACGCAGAGGCACGGCGGAGGGCGTCACGGCGCTGGCGGCGCGCCAACAGCCGCCGCACGCGCTCGTAGCGCCGCCGGTCGAGCGGATAGAACCAGGTGACGACCATCAGCGCGATGAGGAGCACCGACGCCACCGGGCTCACCAGGACGCGAATGCCGGTGATTACCGCATCGGGCTGTGTGAAGACAATGGCGCCGTCGGGCGGCTTCTGATACCCCAGCCATCCCAGCACCTGCAGCGTGAGAAAGAGCGCGAACGCCGTGGTCAGCTTGCGGATGAAGTTCTTGGCGCCGTAATAGATGCCCTCGTGGCGCTCGCCCGTCCGCAGCTCATCCCAGTCGATGACGTCGGGGAAGATCGATTCGGGCAGCATATGCGCCGCCGAGTAGCTCAAGCTCATCAGCACGGCAATGACCATCGCCAGCCCCAGTTTCATCGGCGGTACGAAGAGCAGCGATAGCAGGATCAGCGCCCAGAAGGCAATGGCGGCCAGGTAGGCCGGGCGCTTGCCGAAGCGATGCGCTGCCCACGACCACAGCGGCAGAGCCGGGACGGCCAGGATCGCCATGATGCCCAGGACTGTGCTCTCAATCGGCATGCCCAGCAGGGGCATCTTGAGCAGCAGGTCGCCCTGGGCGATCCAATAGACCAGGAAGAAAGGCAGCACCGCGGCGACCAGATCGAAGGTCACCCAGTTCAGCATGTAGATCGCGGTCGCGTAGCGGAAGGGCACGTTCTCCCAGACCTGGCGAACCGTGTCCCGCAGCGAGACCTCTTTGGGCAGATCCTCCGGCTGCACCTTCTCGCGCACCGCGAAGAAGATGAGCAGGTAGGGGACCACCGATGTGGCACCGAAGATCGCGGAGGCCACCAGGTACCCCTGTTGCTGCGTCCCGCCGCCCGCCAGCGTCGCATCGACGATCATGGGGGCGACAACGCCTGCAGCCAGCGAGGCCAGGAAGTTGAAGAACATGCGATAGCTCGCCAGCGAGGTGCGCTCGTCGTAGTCTGAGGTCATCTCGGGCGTCAGCGCGTGGAAGGGTACGACGACGAGCGTCTGGAAGGTGTCGCTGAGTGCGTAGGCGAGCATCATATGGATCATCAGCAGGATCTGGCTCTTCCACGGCGGCGCCCACCACAGGATCAGGAAGGCCAGTCCATAGGGGACCGCGAAGAGCAGCAGGAATGGACGGCGACGGCCCCAGCGGCTGCGCAGCTTGTCGCTCCAGGCGCCGACCAGCGGGTCGTTGACCGCGTCCCAGATCACGCCGATGAAGGCGGCGAAGGAGGCCAGCCGCGGGTCCAGCCCCACCACGTCGGTCAGGAAGATGGCGTAGAAGATCTGGCGCAGGGTGTTGAACGACGCCACTCCCCAGTCGCCGGTGCCGTAGATGATCTTGGTGATAACTGGAATCCGTTCGGTTTGCTGCGTCATGGACGACCTCCGACCCCATATCAGTGTGGCGACACACTGGAGTGCCTAGTACTCAGGTAGACTGGTTCGCAGTAACCGCTTCAGCGGTTCTGACGGCTAAAGCCGTTACTACGAACCGCAACCGCCTACCTGACAGCTAGTGAGTTCCATTCTAAAGATGACCAGTCGCGCCCGGAGCGGGCGGGTGGCCTGAAGGCCATCTACGATCGCCCCCGCTTCTGAGCGGCACGGTCGGCAGAAGCCGGAATCGTCCAACTAGATGGGCAGGCGGTAGACCCGATGGCGCTTGTGCCAGTTGACGCCCAGCATATTCGCGTCGCCCAGGCTCTTGACGTTGGTCTCCATCGCCTGGACGAACTCACAATAGGTGGCCTTGCGCGCCCGGATCATATCGTGCAGCTCCACGTACATCATCGCGCTGCCCCCAAGCCCCTGAAACTGCGGCAGCAGCCCCACACCGTTGGCCAACAGCCGTTTCGTGCGTTTCAGCGAGATCAGCAGCCTGGCCCAGCCGAAGGGCCAGAGTTGCCCGCCAGTGGCCTTCAGGGCTTCCGCGATATCGGGGAAGACGAACGCAAAGCCCGCGATGTCGTCGCCCTTCATCACCACCTTCAACAGCCGCGGGTCGGCGGCAAGCAGCATCTGCTGCCCGATCATGCGGACTTCCTCTTCGTCGATGGGGTAATAGCCCCAGACCTGCGTGAAGGCCTCGTTGTTGATCTGCTGGATCTTGGGGATCCAGCTCTGCAGCTCGCGCTTGGACTCGAATGACTTGACCCAGAAGCCGCCGCGCTCCTTGAGCCGCTCGACCGTGCGGAACAGGCGCTCAGGGAGCTGTTGTTCGGTCGTCATGTATCCCGACAGGTAGTCGATCTCCTTCTCCAGGCCGATCTGCTCAAGGATCTGCCCATAGTAGGGGTAGTTGTAGGGGATGCCCATCCCTGCCGGATACTCAAAGCCCTCGACCAAGATGCCGTAGGCGTCAGCGCGCAGCATGCCCTTGGGCCCCTTGAGGATCTCCAGGCCGCGGGCCTTGGCCCACGCGCCGGCGGCGTCAAACAGACCCCTGACGACCGCGATGTCCTCGACCGTGTCGAAGTAATAGAAGAAGGCGGTTCTGGCCTTGTTGTAATCGTTGTAGCGGCGATTCTCGAGCACGGCGATCCGACCCACGGCAGTCCCCTCGTCCTCGGCGACGAAGAACCCGGCATCCGAGTGGTGGTAGAACGGGTGTCGCTGACGGTTGAGCGCCTGCTTGATGCTCGGCACGATGGGCGGCGTCCACTGGGCGCAGTCCCGGTAGAGCCGGAACGGGACCTTGATGAACTCGCGGACGTCATTGGAGTCACGTGTGTCGATCTCGTGGATCCTCATAGAACTCACTCCTGGAAAAACCCAACACCCAGAACGCCCGGCCCCCCGTGGGTCACGATGGCGGGCGGGGCGCTGCGAATCGGCACCTCCGCGAGCCCTAGTCGTGTGCAGAAAAAGGCAGCGAGCTCCTCTGCTTCTTCCAGAGCATCAGCGTGCATCACCTGGAGGTATCCCCGATCGCCCGGACCGATTTGCTCGAGGACGACTTGCCTCAACCGCTCGATCGCGCGCTGGTGCGTGCGCACCTTCTCGAAGGTCTCCACCTGACCCTCGATGAAGGTGAGGACCGGCTTGACCTGAAGCACGCCGCCCAGCAAGGCCGCCGCGCCGCCGATGCGTCCCCCCATGGCCAGATACTTGAGCGTATCGACGACGAAGTAGATACGGCAGCGCGCGCTCATCTCAAGGATGCGCGCCTCGATCACGTCGATCGGCTCGCCTTGCTTTGCCCATTGTAGAGCGAGCCGGATCAGCGTCGCTACTGGGCTGGCAATGAGCTTCGTGTCAATGATCCGGACGTCGAGGCCGTCCAGCCCCTGCTCGCGGGCCATACGCAGCCCGACCGTGGCTGAACGCACGGTACCGCTTACGAGCGACGAGGGTAGGATGCAGAGGATCGGCTCGCCCGCCGGGGCCAGTCGCATGAAAGCCTCCGTAAAGAGATCCGGCGGAGGCGCCGCGGTTTTGGGTGGCTTCGTCGCAGCTCGAAGTCGCTCGATAAAGACCTCTTGGGTGATCTCCACACCCTCGAGAAAGGACTCGTCGCCGAAGATAATGACTTGTGGAATGATCGGGATGTCGTGCGCCGCGGCAAACGACTCCGCAACACACGACGTCGTATCGGCAATGATCCGAACCATTGTGCCTGACGCTTTCTGGAGCCCTAATCGATTTCGTCCCTCCTCCGCGACATCGTAATGTCGCGGAGGAGGACTGGGGGTCTTCTCGCCAGGCGAGCCGCCCTACGTCAAGATGACTTTGTCGGCAGGTACTTGGCCAACTTCGCCGCCAAGTTCGACAGCGGAAGGCTCTGCAGCCAGATGCGCCCCGGACCGGTCACGGTCGCCAGGAACAGCCCCTCGCCGCTAAACAGCACGTTCGTCAGGCCCTTTACTGTCGTGATTTCATAGGTGACGCTGGGCTCGAAGAGCGCGATATGCCCCGGATCGATCTTCATCATCTCGCCCGGGACCAGCGAATACTCACGCACCTCGCCAGGGATCTCCAGGAAGGCAAATCCGGGTCCGGTGACTTTCTGCAGGACGAACCCCTCGCCGCCGAAGAGCCCCGTGCCGAGCCGCTTGCGGAAGTGCATGGTCAGCTCGATTGTGTTCTCGGCGCACATGAAGGCGTCGCGCTGGCAGATGATGCTCTGATTCGCGCCCAACTTCACCGGGATGATCTTCCCCGGCGCTTCGGGCGTGAAAACCACCAGCGCTTCCTCGGGGCCGCGGTTCACATAGGTCGTCATGAAGAGCGATTCCCCGGCGAGCTTGCGGCCCAATCCGGCCATAAGCCCGCCCTTGGTATCGGTCTTCATTTCGATATTGCCCTTCATCCAGGCCATGCCGCCGGACTCGGTGTACATAGATTCGCCCGGCGCAAGGAATATATCCAGCGTCTGCATCACAGTTCCGTGAATCTCGTAGCGCATGTCAATCCTCCTAAAGACCAGCGAGACCTACAGTTTGAGCGCCTCAGCAACGGCCCTGATATGCTCGGCCGTGCTGCCGCAGCATCCACCAAAGATCTTGACACCGGCTTCATTCACGAACCGGCGCCCGAACTCCGCCATCACCTCCGGCGTCACGTCGTAGACCAGGTCGCCGCCCTCGGCGTGGGGCAGCCCGGCGTTGGGTTTGGCCATCAGGACCGCGTCGGGGACCGCCTCGCGCATCTTAAGGACCGCGTCCAGCGTCTCGGTCAACGTGCGACCGCAGTTGGCGCCCATAACGTCGACGCCCATCGACGCCAGTGTCCTGGCGGCACCGTCGGGCTTCACCCCCATCATTGTGCGACCCCTGGTGTCGAAGCTCATTGTAACCATCAGGGGCAGGTCCGTGACCTTGCGCACGCCCTCGACCGCGGCCTGAACCTCAGCCAGGTCGCTCATCGTCTCGATCAGGATGACGTCGACGCCGCCTTCGGCCAGCGCACCGGCCTGTTCGGCAAAGGATGCGACGGCGTCTTCGTGGGATAGCGTCCCCAGCGGCGCCATCAGCTCCCCGGTGGGGCCAATATCCCCCGCGACGAGTACCGACTCACCTGCCATCTCGCGTGCGAGCATAGCCGCCGCGCGGTTAATCTCCGCGGCGCGCTCGGCCAACCCCTCGCGCCTGAGGCGGACGGACGTCCCGCCAAATGTGTTGGTGAGCACCATATCGGAGCCGGCCTCGATGTAGCCGCGGTGCAGCGCGCGCACGGCGTCCTGGTTCTCCAGGTTCCAGCGTTCCGGTGCCGTGCCTGGGGGCAGGCCCGCTTTCTGCAGCGTGGTCCCCGTCGCCCCATCGGCGATCAGGACCTTGTGCGACGCGAGGGTGGCTCGAAACTTGGACATCAGTCGCCTCCAATGGCTTGGGTTCGCAGCCGTATAGTGCATCATACCACAGAAGCTTCAGGGGCAGAACTGGGGTCATACCTCAGGAGAGGGCCGTTGCATGGGTGCGATGCGAAGGCTCACCCTCGCAAGATTCCCAGGCGCTCAACCGTGCCGGCCTTAGCACCCGCGCGTCGGAACGCGGTGCAAAGTGTGGAACCTTGCCAAGGGTGGAGATATCCACCGGCCTACCGGCGCAACACCAGCGGCAGGTGCACGCGCCACCAGGGCGCTGTTGTCAGGCTGACCTGTCCCAGCGCCATCGAGACATCATCGTCGGGCCAGCCCTTATCGTGCATCACTTGCGCGAAGGCCCGCCGGAAGCGCAGTTCGGCGGTCACCGTGACCGGTCCGCCGGAATCCGGCGCCGCGAAGGTATAGGTTGACGTGTCGCTGCCCATAGCCGGCAGGCGATTGTCGCTCACGATACGAGTCTGTTTCCAATAGCTGACCACGGGCGATTCGCCGGTAGTCACGTCCTGCAGGATCTTGGCGAAGGCCTTGCCCGGCCCTCCAGCCTGCGGACCACCCCAATCGGGCACAGTGGGACCGCTGACCTGCACGAGGGCATCTCCCGAGGCATTCGTGGCGGCGACGGTGAGAATCATATGCCGTCCGGGAAAGTCGGTGGGGACGTGGTGCCCCGCGCCAACGTTGGTCAGGGTCACGCTGACCTCCACCGCGCCTATCACTGGGGCCGCCGTGACCGTCATCGCCACCGTGCTCTGCATGAAGGCCGTATCCTTCACGCCCAGGTCCAGGTGTGAGGCCAGCCGCGAGGCGTCGCGGGCCAATCCGCCCTTCTCGGGCAGGCAGAAGGTGGGGCTGGTTCCTGGGGGCATATGGCAGGCCTGGCACTCAATTCCCTGGGCCGGATAGGGGCTCGCCTGCCATTCGGCGAAGCTCTCGTAGATGGGCGTGCCCCAGAAGGAGAACTGATGACACGGCGCGCAAAACTGGCTCCGCCGTTCCAGCGGCAGGTAGCTCACGCGCCGTGCCACGTCGTCCACACTGCCAAAGAAGATCTGATCGTCCGCGTAAGGGCGGTAGAGGCGCATCGAGACGGTGCCCGGCGCGTTGTCATAGGGCCGGCCCGTGGCGGGATTCAGGTACACTGTCCCGACCTTGTGGCAGAACTCGCAGAAGACGCCCTCCTGGTCGACGCCGGTGAGGGTGTTCATATTGGTGGTGAAAGGCGCGTCGTATCCGGCGCCCGGCGCATGACAGGTGGCGCAATTGCCTGCGGTGCCGGGGAAGTCCAGTGTGTAGCCCGGCGAGATCACGAGGGTGCCGGTGATGTCCGTCCCGTTGTACAGGGAGAAGAAGCGCGGGTTGGTGCCTGCCTGGGCGTGCGCCGTGCGTTGCCACTCATCAAATGAGGGTGCCATGCAGTGACCGCAGCCCAACGTGGGGTTTGCCGGATCGGGATAGGAGGTGTTCCATTCGTAGCCGGGGTTGTCGCGGGTATCGTAGGGTCTCACCGTGATCGTGATGCCGGCGCTAGGGGGCACGACCGCAGCCCAGCCCACCTTGTGATCGGGATACCAGGCGGTGATCGTGACGGTCGTGCCCTCGATCAGGTCAGCCAGCGAAAAGCTGCCGTCGGCTGCAGCAGTGGTGAGGTTCTCGGTGGTCTGCACGCGCACCCAGGCACCTGCGGCGGGTTGGCCATCCAGGCGCACGACCCTGCCGCTGACGATAGCAGTCGCTGCGGAACGGGCAGCACCGGTGGCGAGCAACCATAATGCACCGAGCATAGTGGCCGCGATGACCAGCACGAGATAGACTGCCCCCGCCCTATGGCGCATCGCGCTACCTCACCACCAACGGTAGGAAGACGCTGATCCCCGGGGGCGGATTGTCCACGTACACCTGCTGCCCCTGGATCGTGATGGCAGATGCGCGGTACACCGGCTCCTCGCCGCGTTGGCCACGCAGCAGCAGCCCGATCGCGAACGTGTCCGACAACCCCGGTACATCGAGATCGCCGCGGCTGATCAGATCGAGGTTGGGAAAGTCCTGGGCCAGGGCGGTGGGATCGAACAGGATGTGGTAGGCACCGTTCACAGGCGTCACCTGGCCATGGCTTAGGATGAAGCCGGGCATAGCGATGGTGTAGTCCACCGTCACGTTGCTCAGGCCTGGGGGCACAGGGCCGGTGATCTCGACCGGCGTGACGATGTCGCTGAAGTGCAGATAGCCTGGCTGCGGTGAGGTGACACCCAGCCTGAGCGCGTCATCAAATACCACGTAGAAATAGTACCGACCGCCCTCGCTACCCAGCACGTCCCCCTGTGGGTAGGGCGGGATTGTGGCGCCCGCGGAACACACACCGTCGTGCCACACGTGGACGTCAACCGACCACAGCCCCGGCTCGGTGACGGGGAAGTTGTCGGCAGGGTCGTAGAAGTAGCCCACGGAATCCGCCTGACCGCCGCGGAGATACTTGGTGCCGCTGGGTGCCGTGACGGTGATGGCCACCTGACTGGCCAGCGTGGGGTTGACATGACCTGCGAAGCGGAACATATCTCCCGGATTGAGCACGGCACCGGGCTGGACGCCGGTGGGCTGGATGAAGATATGGATGTCCTCGCCCTTGAGGGTCATAATCGGGCCGCCTTCGGTCGTCCAGCCGCCGTTGCCCTCACCGGCGAAAGGCGGCATCACGCGGCTACCCAAGGGGTCGGCGTCGGGCAGGTGTACCCAACTGGAGGCGTAGCCCAGATACTCGCTATGCCCACTCGGCAGATCGTGGAAGACGACGCCGAGGTACTGGAGCTTGTAGTCGTTCGGTTGGTCTCCCTTTACCCCCACGCCTAATTGGTCGTCGTAGGTTGTGTCGAGCCGCCAATAAGCTATCGGACTATCGTCGCCCAGGTACTCTCGGACCCGCACGCCGGGCCGCTGCGAGGACTCATAGGCATAGGCGGCCTGATCGAGAACGGTGGGGTCCACCTGCGGGGCGTTGCCCGTGGTTGTGCTGAAGAAGACGGGGATCTCGCCCCGATCAACGCGCGTCTGGAGGTCGTTGGGCGCCATACCCTCAAGCCGCATGTGGACGGCGCGATCCAGAAGCAGCTCGGACCAGTATCCTCCGGTCGTGTCCTGGAGGCCCGGATTGAGGATCAGCGAGTCGCCGTAGAGTCCATCCTCCATGCGGCTCCAGATAATGTCGCCGGCGAAGTACGGCGCGTGCAGGTGTGACACCACACCAGCGGGCAGGACCACGTCGCGCAGGCCCACGAACCAGGTCATATCGGGGAACGTGCCCACATCGTAGCCGCGCCGCCCGTGGGCGATCAGATCGGCCTGCGCCGGTGGTGTCATCACCACGCCGCCCCATGTCATCACCCCCATCCTGAGCCTGCCGGCTTCATCCCAATACCTTGTCGTCAGATCGACGCGGTACTCGCCCGGCTCCGTGAACCTGATGGGTGGCACGATCTCGGGGGTGAAGGTGCCGTAGGCGTTTGCGGTCCCCACGACGGTGCGATCAAGGACCACCGCTGCGGGCTGCCATCCCTGATACTGACGTATCCTCAGACTCACCTCGGCGCCGACGCGCGGGTACACCTGGAGGGTGGGGTTGAGGACATCGCCGATCGCAAAGGGTGTGCCGGGCATCATGCCGGGGTCAATGTCCAGCGGCTGCGCTGCCCACACCTCGTACGTGCCGCCCCCTGTGTAGACGTTGCCCCATACATCCTCGAGTACGCCGGTCATCGTGATGACGTAGCGTCCATACTGCTCAAAGACGAAGGCGAACCGTTCGGAGGCCGCGCGCACTGCGTAGACGTCGTCGAGTTGCTGCGTGCCCTGGTTGTCGTCGTGCCCCGAGACCGTGCTGGGCGTCTGCGCGAGAGACTGGGCGAAGGGTTCCGTTCCGAGGTCCACCACTTGCCCATCGGGCCTCCGGACGACGACGTGGAGCTCGCCGCCCGGCAGCTCGAACGGGATATACGGCGGCCCGGGCTGTGCCCTATCCGCGTACGAGATCATGGGCAGGAAGGGCTCCAACCGGTACGTGATGGGCTCCCCCGTGACCTCCTCCACGGGCGGCACGATGAAGACATCCCCCTGGGTGACAATCTCAGTGACCAGCCCGAAGGTATCGCGGTCCCCGATGGCGCCGATGCCACGCTGCCCCTGCACCCACGTGTTGGTCAGCAGGTGCCAGATCAGCCGCGGCCGCGCCACCTCCCCGATGGCGATGGGGGGTAGGAGCGCCTGGTCAGGCGCGCTCTGAAAGGTCTCGACCTCGGAGGCCAGCCAGGTCGTGTCGGTCGGGACCCCGCTCATACCCGACTCGAACGCCGCGAACTGGATACGCGGACGGTAGATGCCTGGCAGGTCGTCACTGATCACAAAGGTGCAGCCCAGGTCGCCCTCGATGACGTGCTCACTCACGTGGCGCCAGCTCATACCGTCCACGGGAACACCCCACTGCAGCGTAGGCAGGGCTGCCGTCTCGATGGGCAGCCCGGTGGGTGAGAGGAGTGTGGACACGAAGCGGTTCTTGTGGGCCAAAGGTTGGCCATCAGCGTTGTGCTGCATCAACACGCTCAAAGACCCTGGGGTGTGAATCGCGCCGAGATCGGTGCTTAGCGTGAGTGCGTGGCTATAGAGACGCAGCGTGCTGCTAAGCGCATAGCTGCCGTTGCCCAGGGGATGCACCACCCCCGTCAACGTCCAAGCCGCACCGACGTAGTCCCGCGTCTCCGCGGCCAGATCGAGGTGCTTTTGAGCGGCGCCTGCCGTCGCGAAGGGCAAGTCCCCCGGCGCTGCGGGAACGTCAAACGGCACAAATAGGATCGTGCCCGGAAGCACGGTGACTTTGCCCCCCGGCAGGCCATTGCTCAGACCGGGCCAGCTTTCGTCCGGCGCGGCGGAGTAGCCGCTGGGGCCATGCTTGATGAGGATGTTGGAACCCGGCGGAGCCCAGATGCGGGCCGTAAAGCTGCCGTCGGCTCCCGAAACGGCATAGGCCTGGTGCATGCTGTTCAGGTTGTTGAGAAAGACCCGTGCCAGTGGCATCACCGCACCGGGTCCGCCCGTCACCGTCACCTCGCCCAGCTCATCGGGGGGGCCGAACGTGATCTTCGATGCATCGGGCGGGTCAACAGGCGGCATGGGCACATAGTGGGTGTTGAGCGGGATGTTCACTGTGACATCGCCGCTGCGCAGATCCACCGGCACGAAGGTCGTATAGTAGCCCTCGGGCACCCGGGCGATCTTGAGGTAGGTCACGTCCTGCGGCAACACGGCCTCGAACCGCTGAGAAGCGGCCTGCCAGTCCATCTCATACCACGTGAGCCCCGTCAACTCAGCTTGCAGGGGCCACACGCGCAGCAGGACGGTATCGGTGATTGGCTCTCCGCCTGTCCCCACGGGTACCATGCTGAGCAGGCTGCCCGCAGTCACCGTGAAGTTCTGGGTGAAATCGCTCTGCGCGCCGTCGCTGGCCGTGTTGATCTGGCTCAGGCGGGTGACGAGGGGAGGTCGGACCTCGAACTCGATTAAGCCGGAGAGAACGGTGGCGCTGTAGAAACCGTTGGCATCCGTGATCTTTGTCTGCGGGCCGACACCTGATGAAATCCGGATGCTGACATTGGGGACGCCCCCGCCAGGCCCGAAGACGGTGCCCGAGACGACGATGCTAGCCGACAGGTCCAGTGCCTCAGCCGGAGGCGCCGGATCAGCGTCGCGCGGTGCAGCGGGCTGCGGCGTTGCTTCCGCTGCTCGCAGCGCCGCACTCAGGACCAGTAGTCCGAACAGGGAGAGAAACACAACCATCATCTTGCGCATGGCGAGCCTCCTGGTACGGATACCCTCCGTACGGGGTCAAGGCTGGAACGGCAGAGCCAGCAAAAACTCAACCAGCTCCGTTGTCTCCGTCTCCGTCAGCTTCTCAGACACATCGTGTTCGCTGTTGGGCGTAGGGCGGGTGAGTGCCGCATGGAGTGTGCCGGCGCTGCCATCGTGGAAGTAGGGTGCGCTGCCATACAGGCCCCGCAGCGAGGGCGTGTCATAGGCCGGGCCGATGCGCTCGTCGTCGGTGGCGGTGCCGACATCGTGTGCCTGCAGATCGGTATACAACGGCGGCGGGTGGCAGGTCACGCAGCCCAGCGTCGGGATATGGAAGCTCGCTTGCCCGCGCGTTTCCGCCGCGCTGAGTGGCTCACCGTGGGCGTGCGTCGGACTGAGCGGGATCCTCAGCGAGTCAATGAACGCGGCCAGGCTATCCAGGTCGTCGGATCTGCCCTGGTTCGGGGGCTGGTGGACGCAATCCAGGGGCATCAATGCGCAATACAGCTCGCCGGTGATCAGGCCTGAACCGAAGTTCTCCTGGCGGACCGCGAACTCGGAATCCGCGGATTCATCCCACTCCCCCGACCAGCGCAGGGGATAGGTCTCGATCATACCCAGGAGGCTGGTCGTGTTGCGCGGTCCGGCGAAACCGAAGAACCAAGTCCGGCCGTCGTGCTCACCCTCGAAGTGACACGTGGCGCAGCTGATCCATTGAGCCCGCGCCATTCGCGGGTCATCGCTGGAGTTGAACAGCCGCTTGCCGTTGAGCAGCACCGGGGGGAGGGGGATTTCGGTCGCGGTGATCACCGCCGTGATGGTGTAGGTGCCAGCGCTGAGCACCTCGACCGTGCCCGCCAGCGTGGCGTTGACGTAGGCCTCCGACCCATCCGGGGCGAAGGCGATGCCGCGCGGGTTGTCGCCCACCTCGATATGCGCCACGCGCTGCCGAGTGGTCAGGTCAATCACCGTCACATCATTGCTGCCGGCGTTCACCACCCAGAGCTGAGCCCCATCCGGGGTGAGTGCGGCATCGAAGGGTAATCCCACCCCCGGCGGATCGAATGTGCCCAGGTCGAACTGCTGTCCTAGCAGATGTCGCCGGCTGGGGAGGTCGATCAGCGAGACGACCGGGAAAACGGTCGTGTCGAAGGTCAGGGCACGGTTTCCGGTGTTCGAGCGGGTGTGCACCACATAGGCCCGCTGCCCGTCCGGCGCGATCACGATGGACTGCACTAGGTTGCTGTCGGGCCAGAGCGAGAGTGTGGTGCTTGGGATGTTCGCAGCCCAGATGGTTCCTGTGGCTCGTGTACCGCCGGACACAGCGGTCGTGATGCCTTCGCGAATGAGGAGAGGCAGGTAGGCCGTGAAGGGCCGGACGGTGAGGATCGTGAGGGTGTTGGTGAGCAGGTGGGTGACGACCAACGTCCGTCCATCGGCCGACAGCGCCAGTCCACTGGGCCGGTCCGCGGTCGGGTAAGCCGCGACCCGGTCGAGTGTCAAAGCGTCCAGCACGGCGATGCGATCGGCCCCCTGTTCCGCCACGTAGAGCAGCTGCCCGGCAGCGTCCACCACGATCCCATAGGGCTGGCCGCCGGTCTGCGTCGCGGTGACTACCTGCAGCGAGGCAAGATCGATCAGTGTGACGCGGTCATCGCCCCTGCTGGTGACATACAGCCGGTTGTGGCCCTCATCGATGGCGACCATGCGTGGGTCGATCCCTACGCCGATCTCGGCAAGTGCGCTGCGGGTGGCGGCGTTGACCAATGTGACCGAGTTGGAGTCGGGGTTTGCAGCTGCGAGGGTCAGCCCATCGGCGGTGATGGCGATGGCGGAACTCGCCCGTTTGATAGAACCCGCCAGCGGCGAGGCCGGACGTTCGCCCGTGGAGATGCCGGGCCTGATGGGAGCGATCTCGCCCAGGCTGACAGCCATCACGAGCACGACACTCAACGCGAGTGCTGAGGAGAGCGTCGTCCGGCCATGGTGGCGGTTGTCCATGGATCCTCGCCTCCAGCGTCGCTGATAGAAGAGGGCGTCTCCTGCGTCGTGCGGCGTGGGAACGGCCCAAATGCAAAGCTCAGGGCGAGGTGACCGGGGCGTTGGCGTGGTGTGGAAACAGAGGGCACCATCCCTACATGCTTCATTATAGGAGCACGTTGGCCCTGTCAAGGGGCCGGCGACCGGTCGTTCGCCGGGTATGAAGACAAGAACGGAGGCCCTTCGGATCAGTACATTGACAGTAGCTTCGTGACGAAAGTGGTCAAGCCTCTGCTGCCATCGGCTCTGGGCGACGTGGGCAAGCTGGTCTTAGCTTATCCTCTTCCGATCAGCGGGATTCTGTAACGGTGCAGTCAGTCCTCCGCAGTTCTCCGGACCTTCGCAAGGGGCGCGGGGCGGGGCGCTCTGTGGCCAAAGTGATCTCGTATACAATAGTTAGTGTCGCTCGGGTCGATCCGCTTGCGGGATCGCGACCTCGTCTGGTGTTGTCCCGTTTCGACAAGGCCTATGGGGAGGAGGAATCCATGGATCTTTCATCGCAGATTGTGCGCTATCTCGGCACCGAGACCGCGAACACCGACTATCACGACGGTCAGCTTCGGCCTGCGGTGGGTGTGCACTCCTACCAGGTCTTGCGCGCCAACCGCTCCCACCCGGACCGCGCGGATGGCTTCGGATGGACCTATAACCACGCGCCCATGTTGGCCTACTGGAATGGGCGGTTCTACCTGGAGTACCTGAGCAACCCAATCGGGGAGCACGTGCCGCCTGGGCACACGCTGCTGACCACGTCCGCAGACGGCCTGCACTGGGGAAAGCCGGAGGTCGTATTCCCGGTCATCGATGTGCCGGAGGGCGTCTACCAGGGCTACCCGCTCCCGCCGTACAGCCAGGCGGTGATGCACCAGCGGATGGGGTTCTATGGTGCGCCGGATGGTCGACTGCTCGTGCTGGGCTTCTACGGGTGTGCCCCCGTAACGCTCGGCGGGCCTAATGACGGCATGGGCTTAGGCCGTGTGGTGCGCGAGGTGCGCGCCGGTGATAGCTTTGGCCCGATCTACTTCCTGCGTTATAACCGTCACGCCGGCTGGGATGAGATGAACACGCCCTTTCCGTTCTACCAGACATCGGGGGATGCTGGTTTCGTAGCAGCGTGTGACGCCCTGCTGGCAGACAAACTGATGACGCTTCAGTGGTGGGAGGAGGATCGCAGCTCCGACGGGTTCTATGCGGTGGAGGGCGGCAAGGCGCTATCCTATTACCATCTACCCGATGGGCGCGTGATTGGCCTGTGGAAGTTCTCCAGGGCCGGGATCAGCGCCGACGAGGGCGCGAGCTGGACCACGGGGGATGTTCCGTCGCTGGTGATGAGCGGCGCCAAGATCTGGGGCCAGCGCACGTCCGATGGCGCCTACGCTTTGGTCTACAACCCCAACCCGGACGGCAGTCATCGGTGGCCCCTGGCGCTCGTCAGCGGGGAGGATGGAGTCGCCTTCGACAATCTGCTCTGCGTCTGCGGCGAGGTTCCGCCCCGCCGGTACATCGGCACCTACAAGGACTTTGGACAGAACTACGTGCGCGGGATCGCGGAGGGCAATGGGCTGCCACCGGATGAGGGCCTATGGGTGGCCTATAGCATGAATAAGGAAGACATATGGGTCAGCCGCATCCCGGTGCCCGTCAGGTGGGCCGTGGACGAACCCGTCGACGACACGTTCAACGAAGTGGAACCCGGCGGCCTGATCCCGAACTGGAACATCTACAGCCCGCGATGGGCGCCGGTGTCCGTCATTGCCTTCCCCAGCGCGGACAACCGAAGTCTCGAGCTCAGAGACTACGACCCCTACGACTATGCCAAGGCTGAGCGGGTCTTCCCGGAGAGTGCGCGGGTGACCATCGAGTTCAAGGTGACCGCGCGCCATACCGGCGTCGGGCAGCTCCAGGTCGAGGTCGTGGACGGCGGAGGTCGGTTGGCCGTCCTGATCGTGTTGGACGCCGATGGGATCATCAGGGTCAAGGAAGGGGGACACCTTGTGAGCGCGGGTATCTACCGACCCCGCGCTTGGCTCAAGGTTCGGGTGAGGATCGACGCGGGGATTCACCAGTTCGATCTGGAGCTGGACGATCGACCGCTCATCGAAGGTGGGGCGCTGGCGATGCCGGTCCGCACCGTGGAGCGGCTTGTCTTCCGCACGGGGCCACGAAGGCGCGAGCCTACGTTGGACACCAACCGGTTCGAAGGCGCGGACTTACCCCACGCCGATGAGCCAGCAATGCCTGCGGTCTTCTGCGTTAACTATGTACGGACAGGCGCGCACAGTCTGGGTTGACTGAACGCCTCAGCCTAAGGAGGGCGAGATGTCTCCTACTCGGCGTGAGTTCGTGCGTTCCCTGGGCGTGGCAGTGGCATCTCTGCTCGTCGTGCGTTGCGTGCCTCCTTCGCGTGTAAGGGACGAGCCCTGGGCAGGGGTTCGCGACGCCTGGATCGGCCTCGATCGGCTGGCCCGAGATGCCCAAGACGCGGACAAGGGTGAGCGAACCCGAGACCGGCTTGTGGCTGACCATCGTAGCACGCTTGACAGATTGGTCGCAGGTGGTGACGTCGATGGGGACGTAGCGGACGATCTGCAGGCGGCCTTTGAGGGTGCCAGCACCCACGTGTGGCGCGCCAATGCCCCGATCACCTGCTATGAGCCATCCTTTTATCCCGAGTACGGCGTTCAGAGCAGCAGCGATCTGGTGCAGCAGGCCGCGTTACTGGACGAGATGGCGGGACGCAGCGGCATCGATCAGGCCATTGTTGATCAGGTCCGGGGCGCGATCGAGCGAGACATGGCCTTCCTCGCGCTTTCCGATGATGCCGAGGCCGCGCTGGTCGAGGCGGTTGTCGAGGCTGCCGCCGGCAGTATGGCCTATCCCAGCCTGCAGGAGCTCGATCTGGATGTGCCGCCCTCTGCGCTCGAGGCCGCTCGCATCCTGGTCGAGGTGCTGTTGGGTCGGCAATAGGAAGCTTTCCGGTGTCACGTCCGCGCCTGCAGACCGTCATCCTGGAGGTGACCCAGGCCTGCGATCACGCCTGTAGCCACTGCTACAACATCTGGAACCACCCGCAGGCCGCTGCGGCTGCGGTCACTGCGGCACCGGTCGACGTACGGCCTCTACTTGCCCACGTGCTGGCGCAGGTCGATTGTCACCACGTCACGCTGACCGGCGGTGAGCCGCTGCTGCGGGACGATTTGCCCGATATCGTAAGCTTCGCCGCGCGCCTGGCGCAGGTGAACCTGATCACCAACGGCCACCGGCTCGATGAGTTGACGGTGGCCGACCTGATCCGGCGGGGTGTGGCGCTGTTCGAGCTGCCGCTGTTGAGCTATCGCCGCGAGGCGCACGATGAGCTATCGGCCGCGCCTGGCGCGTTCGACGCCGTACTGGCGGCGCTGGCGCACATCCGCACCCATCGCGGAAAGGCCGTTGCCGTGTTCGTTGCCACACGACGCAACATCGGTGATCTCCACGACACGCTCAAGCTGGCTGCGGCCTTTGGGGTGCGTGGCGTGATGCTCAACCGTTTTAACCCCGGCGGGCGTGGAAGTGCCCATCTCGACCTGCTGCCCACGCTTGGCGAAATGCGCGAGGCGCTCGAGGTTGCCGAGAGTGCGTCACAGGTGCTGCGCCTGCCTATCTCGTGCTCGATCCCCATTCAACCTTGCCTGATCGATCCCACTGCCTATCCGCACCTGGGATTTGGTTTCTGCGCCGCAGGGTCTGGCCGCGCCTACCCCACCTTCGATGCCGCCGGCAACGTGCGGCCGTGCAATCACGCCCCGACCATGCTGGGCAACGTCTGGGAGGAGCCCCTTGCCGACATCCTCGCCCCGGAACGCATCGCCGGCTTTGCCGCGGCAACACCCACGTTCTGCACCCCATGCACCCTGAAGGACGAGTGCCAGGGCGGGTGCAAGGCCTCCGCTCAGGTGTGCTACGGCGATTTGAGCGTCCCGGAGCCCTTCCTGCAGGCGAACCTCGACTGGGCGCGTCCCATACTGAGCCAAGAAGGTCAGAGAGGGTCATCCCGAACCGGACGATTCGGTTGACAGGCGTGACGGCACGGCCTATAATGGATTCAGGTAGCCAATGTTCATGCGAGGAGTTTCGCATGGCAAGAGGGAGATTTGTGCTCGTAGGACATCCCTGGCTCTTTATCCTCCTGTCCCTCCTCGCCACCATCGTCTGGAGTACGCTCCCATTGTTTTCTCGTTCGGCGTACCGACCGTCCTGATGTCGCTTGGGGTGCGTTTGCATCCAGGTGGTTGGTGCCCCTTCCGTGACCTAACCCGCATACTCAATAGCTTGGTAGCACGATAGGTCCGCCAGCACCCCGGCTTGTTCAGGTCGTGCCGAAAGGACTCGAGACGTGGCTAGTCATCGGCTGAGGGCCTGTCTCAGCCTGTTGTTGGCCCTCTCCGGTTGCGCTCAACGCGCAGATTCGTGTCCCTCGACCGAACCTGTCGGACTTTCCCGGGCCGACGAGATCGCTGCCACGGACGCTCTCCCCTTCCGCTTTCCCCTCGATGCGTCGCCCATCAGAGACGCGGAGGACCACGTATCGTTTGGCGAGGCGAGCGTAGGGTCCTCGCCGACCCATATGTACCATGCGGCGGAGGACTACCACCGGTCGGCCGGAACGCCGGTCTTCGCGATGGCGGATGGACGTGTCAGCTTCTCGGGATGGGCCGGCGGGTATGGATGGCTGGTCATCGTGGACCACCCCCTAACTAACCTTTATTCGCTGTACGGGCACCTCAGCCCCAGCCGGTGGCACGTTGCGTCAGGGATCGAGGTCCGCAGGGGCGAGCTGTTGGCCTATCTGGGCGACTCCGACGAGAACGGCGGTAGCGCGGAACAGCCGCTCGAGCCTCATCTGCATTTCGGGATACGCGCCGGGCAGCGAACCCCGCTCCTGATTGTGCCAGGTTCGCCGGTACACACCTCATTGAGACCAATCGACCGGCCCAGGCTACGGAAAGGGAGTCGTTCTATCGCAGAGGCGCGATGCCGATGGGCTGCAGACGGACATCAGCACGGGTGAAACAGGGGGATTCGTCGGCGAGAAGGATGTGGCGCCGGCCTCCTGAGGGGCCTGCTGTTCCGATCTAGGCCGAGATCGGTTCCGGCTGCTAGTCGTCCTTCGGTTTGGTGTGTTCTGTGGGTCGCTGAGGTGTGAATGGCGAAACTTGCCGGCTGGATCAAGCAGCATCAGGTCGTGGCCTTCTTTCTCATCGCCTTCGCCATCACCTGGGGCCTGGGTTTCTCGTACGTCGCGGTCTACAGGGGCGCGTTCCTGATGCTGCCGTTGGGTGTCGTCAGCCTGTGCGGCCCCGCGCTGGCGGGGATCATCATCACTGCGGTAACCAACACCGAGTCCAGGCAAGGGTCGCGCAGATCACAGTGGATCGTGTTTCTCATTGCCTGGGCTGTGTCAGCAGCCGTGTTTGTTGCCCACACCGTGCGGATTGACCACAGTCCCTTCTCCGTGGGTATGGTTGTCGTGGTCAGTGTCTCAGTGGTGCCCGTGGCCTTTGTGATCAGCACGGCCCGCTCGCGGATTCCCGCCGTGAAGCGCTACGTGTCGTCACTCGTCCGGCTGCGCGGCGTGGAGGGTTGGTCTCTTCTGGCGCTAGGGCTCTACGCGGCTCTGCACTTGCTGACGCTCCCGATCAGCCGGCTGCTGGGCAAGCCATTCGTCGCAGTTAACCCGCTACTACGAACCGGTTTGGCGCTGATGGGCCTGATTGTGGTCAAGTTCCTCTACCAGTTCCTGTTCTTCAACGCCACCGGCGAGGAGGTCGGCTGGCGTGGGTTTGCCCTTCCGCGGCTGCAGGCGCGTGTCAGCCCGTTGATCGCCAGCTTGATCGTGACTGTGTTCTGGATCCCCTGGCACCTCTTCCTGTGGAAAGCTCAAGGCGTACCGGTCATGACCTGGAAGTACTGGATCGGTACCAACTCCCTGCTGATCATCCTTTCTTCGGTGGTCTTGACCTGGTTCTACAACCACAGCAGAGGCAGTATCCTGGTCGTCGGGATCGCCCATGCGGCGGAGAACTCGACCGCACGGCTTTTGTTCATCCAGGACTGGACTACTTACCTCGTGCTCAAGGCGATTGTTGTCGTGGTGATGATCCTGGCCGACCGGATGTGGAGGAGACTGCCTCGGGATCATCCGACCGTGTACTGCGAATCAGCGGTGGAGCTCCCCGCCGCAATTACCCTCCAATGATCTATAATACCTTGTAGCGTCCTGGCATAGTGGTGAGGTATAGGGTGTCAGACGTCCTGCTGGCGACCAAGATCCACATTCCGCCGCTGCATCGCAGCCTGACCAATCGGTCCCACCTGATCCGCAGGCTGAACGAAGGCGTGGTCGGCGATACTCTACTAACCCTCATCTCGGCGCCTGCAGGCTATGGCAAGAGCACGCTGCTCAGTGAGTGGGTCTCGCAGACGGACATCCCGGTCGCCTGGCTGTCGCTCGAGGCAGGGGATAGCTCCGCGACCCGCTTCTGGAGCTACTTCGTCATAGCGCTGGACACCATACCTCATCTGCACCGGGCCGGCATCGGCGAACCAATACTGCAGGCGTTGCGATCCCCACAGTCCCCGCCGATGGATAGCCTGCTCGTCGGCCTCGTGAATGATCTCTCCAGACTGGAAGGGGACGCGGTCCTGGTACTGGATGATCTGCACACCATCAAAGAGCGCCACATTCATCAGGATCTGGCATTCCTGGTCGACCACCTGCCTCGCTCCACCGGGAATCTCCATCTGGTGGTGGCCAGCCGCATGGACCCTCCCTGGCCGCTGGCGCGCTGGCGGGCGCGCGGCCAGCTGGCAGAGATACGGACTGCCGACCTGCGGTTCAGCCTCGAAGAAGCGACCGATTTCCTCAACCGGGTGATGCAGCTCGGCCTGTCCGCCGAGGATCTGCGTATCCTCGGGAATCGTACCGAAGGCTGGATTGCGGGCCTGCAGATGGCCGCTCTTTCACTGCAAGGACGACTAAGGGAACAGGGGCCGGAAGCAGCTTCCCGCTTTGTGGCATCCTTCGGCGGCTCAAATCGGTTCATCCTGGACTACCTGATGGAGGAGGTGCTCAGCCAGCAACCCGCGGAGATGCGGGATTTCCTGCTCAATACGTCAATCCTGGAGCGGCTTGCGGCTCCGTTGTGTGACGCGCTCCTGGGTCGGCGAGATAGCCAGGCTTTCCTGGATGAGGCAGAACAGACCAATCTGTTTCTAATTCCGCTGGACGATGAGCGCCACTGGTATCGCTATCACCACCTCTTTGCAGAGCATCTGCGCAGACACCTTGGGCTGGCACAACGTGAGGCCGCCACCGAGCTGCATCAACGCGCAAGCGCCTGGTGCGCCGAGAACGGCCTTCTCTCCGAGGCCATCAGCCACGCCCTGGACGCCGGTGACATCGTGAGGGTCAATGACCTCGTGTCCGGGAATGCACTGGTCATGGCGGAAGCCACCGAGCTGGCCGACGTGCAGAGTCACTTCGAGGATCTGCCGGAGGAGGTCTACCGCCTCAAGCCGTGGCTATGTGTGGCCCGCGCCTGGGTGAAAGCCTATGTTGACCCCTCACGAGGGCTCGACCCGATACTCCGGCTGGCGGAGCAAAGCCTCGAAGCTGAGGCCAACCCTGTGAACAGGCAGCGGCTGACCGGTCAGCTGGATGCAATCCGCGCGTATGCAGTATGGATGACGGGCGATCCCGACGAGGCCTTGGCGTCTGCTCGTCGAGCCCTGGACGCCCTGCCGGAGGATGACTGGATGGCCCGTGCCCGCCTGCTGAACATACAGGGACTTGCACTCCTGTATACGGAGAACCTGGCCTCGGCCGTGCAGTCCTTTGAGGCGGCTCTGGCGCTGGGTCAGAGGGTTGGTGCCCTCTACGAGATCTTCATTGCCCAGGTGAATCTGAGCTATATCGCCTATCTACAGGGCAGGCTGCACCAAGCCTTCTCGTACTGCCAGCGGGTGCTGGATGTTGCAGCTCGATCGGGTGAGGCAGCAGGACGGATGCCCGTTCTGGCGTATGCCTATGCGACCATGAGTCTCGTGCGGCGCGAATGGAACGAGGCGGAGCCGGCGATCGCGGACGCGAGGGCCGGAGTTGCCCTGGCTGAGGGGTGGAAGCAGGCCGATGCGTTACATTTCGCGCTGTCCTGTCTCTCGAAGGCCTTGGCCCTCGGCGGCGATCTGGAGGCTGCCTATGCAGCCAACCAGCGAGCCACACAACTGGCACTCCAGGTTTCGCCCTGGTTCTACCAGCTGTCGGTTTATGACAAGGTCGAGCTGGACCTAGCCACAGGAGACACTGCCGCCGCTGAGCGCGGGTTGGTCGAGGTCGAGGCTCTCTGCAGTGAGAGAGACAAGAAGTACACCTTCCTGCTCCGCAGGGCCTCTCTGCTCTATGCCCAGCGGGACTACGGCGGCCTTTTGACAGGCGTGGAGAGGGCGGTCGTCGATCTCGAGCGGCGGGGCCTCATACAGTACGTGGTGGACCTACTGCCCCTGCAGGCACTTGCCCTGCAGGCGCTCGGACGGCAGGAAGAGGCGCTCGACGTGACTGCGCATTGCCTGGATCTCGCCGCGCCGGAAGGCTTCGTGCGCGTCTTTGTGGAGCGTGGGTCACCGATGCTCCGCCTTCTGCAGGGCGTCGCGGATCGGGGCATCCGGACCGAGGCCATCGGCAAGCTGCTGCCGACCTTCGATCTCCCTGAAGCGAGTGGCCTCAGTCGCCCCAGGCCGGTCCCGCGAGGCCAAGTTGCTTTTCCTTCCGAGCCGCTCAGCGAGCGCGAGACTCAGGTGCTGCGTTTGCTGGACAGCGCCTTGACTGCCGAGGAGATCGGTCGCGAGCTGTACCTTTCCGTGAACACGGTTCGCACGCATATCCGCAGCATCTACGGCAAGCTGGCTGTCCACGGGCGCATCGAGGCCGTCCAGAAAGCCAGAGAGTGCGGGCTCATCTGAGCACGGCGACCCGCTAAACAGAAATCCCCCACCGACCAGTGGGGGATTTCTGCTGAATACCTAACGTGTTCATCAGATTGGATGATGACTAGTCATCCACCCGCAATCTATAGTCTGAGTACGAACCGAACGAAAGGAGATGGTATGACCAATGGGCGCGAGTTTGACCAACCTGCAGCCTACGAGATCCGTGTGAAGGGTATCCTCGACCCCTCCTGGTCGGACTGGTTCGGCGGCTTCCGCGTCACCGTTCAGGACGATGAGACCATACTGGTTGGGAGGGTGATCGATCAATCGGACCTGCATGGCTTACTGGGCAAGATCAATGACCTGGGTCTGTCACTCATCAGTATGAGCAGACTACCCGAAGCAGAAATCGGGGTGGACCAGGACCTGGATCCCGGTCTACCGGTGTTCTCTCAGCCCTCAGAAAGGAGTTTCGAGCGATGAACCTTAGCACAGTTATGCGGAAAGCCTGGCAGACGTTGTGGAGTTGCCGGGCGCTATGGCTGTTCGGCGCAGTCCTGGCACTGGTTGGCGCGAAGGCGATCTATGCCGGGCCATGGCCTGACCTGGACAACGATGACCAGTGGACCAAGGTCAAGATCGGTGAGTACTCCACGATCCGGGTTCCCGGTGGCGATATGACCGTCGACCTCACCGGCATCACCCGCGGTGGCACTTCGTGGCGTGAGATCAGCGACCTCGTCGACCGGGTGAAACGCGAAACATCGATTGACCTTTGGCCAGTCCTGATCGAGCTCGCCGTGATCGCAGTCGCCTTGCTTCTCCTGGGAACGGTGGCGCGCTATGTCGCAGAAACCGCCGTGATCCGGATGGTGAGCGAGGCCGAAGAGAGCGGCAGGCACCCGAGCGTGCGTGAAGGCCTGCGCAGAGGGTTTTCCCGCCGCGCCGGTCGTCTGTTCCTCCTCGACCTGGCCACAGGTGTGTTGGCCGGAGTGGCGTTCGGCGTGCTCTATGGGCTGGCGGTTGTCTCAATTCTACTGGCGATCGGGAGCAGCGAGGCAGTCCTCATCGGCGTGGGGCTGGGCACGGTAGTCTTGTTCATCCTGGCGACCGTCCTGTGGATCCCTGTCGGCGCGATTCTGTCCCTGGTGGGGCAACCCATCCGGCGGGCATGTGCCCTGGAAGACCAGAGCCTTCTGGCTTCGATCCGCCAGGGCGTCAGGATGACGAAAGATCACCTGAAAGAGGTCGGCCTCATATGGTTGATCTGGATAGGCATCCGCTTGCTGTGGGTACCTCTCGGTGCCATGGTCATAGTCCTACTCGCCCCAGTCCTGCTGTTCACGATCCTGGGTGGGGTTGCTCTGGGCGGTGTGCCGGCGGCCCTGGTCGCCGCAGCCACGAGTTCGTTCACGAGTGGGACTACCGCCTCGGTTATGGGTGCACTTGTGGGGCTTCCTATCTTCGCCGTCGTGACGCTCGCACCGATGCTCTTTGTCAGTGGGTTCGTGGAGGTCTACAAGTCGTGCATCTGGACCCTGGCCTATCGCGATCTGAAAGCAGCACAGAGCCCGATTCGGACGCCCGTACTGCAGGCACACATGCTTTCGGCGCCTGGAGTCGCTGACTAGGGCTTTTACCAGAGGAGCCTCGTTGGCCGGAGTAGCGTACGTTGGCAGGTGCGGTCTCCTGAGAAGCACCTGCCAACGCGGAAGAGGTAGGAGTACCGTATCAGGTGGCAAAGGTGAGCTCCCATCGAGGAACCTCGAAGAATACTTCGGGTACGGGCTGCCTGCCGACCGGAGGTGACCGAGCCGTTCCCGCTCAAGA
>JALOOJ010000118.1 GCA_025454475.1 Anaerolineae bacterium | reverse complement strand
TGGGCATCGACATTGTCGGACTCAGCTCACCCAGGACGATGTTCGGCTTTCGCAACGAGGGGTGGAAGCCCTGGACCACCTTCGACGGCACGCCCGTCCTGGTGCCTGAGGGCTTCAACACCCAGGTAGAAGACAACGGCGATCTCTACCTCTATCCCGAGGGTGACACGTCCGTACCGCCCGCCGGACACATGCCCGCAGGCGGATGGTACTTCGATTCCACGCGACGCCAGCCCCCTATCGACGACAACGCTCTTGACGTCGAGGACAACCTGGAGGAGTTCGGCCTGATATCCGAGGCCGACCTAGCTTACTACGCACGGGAGTCCGAGCGCCTCTACACCCAGACCGACAAAGCCATCCTCGCCAACTTCGGTGGCACCGGGCTCGGCGACATCGCGCTCGTCCCCGCCCCTTGGCTCAAGCATCCCAAAGGCATCCGCGACGTGGAGGAGTGGTACGTCAGCACTGTGGCCCGCCGGGACTATGTCAACGCTGTCTTTGCACGCCAGACGGAGATCGCGCTGGAGAACCTTGCCCGCATCCACAAGGCCGTCGGAGACCGAATCGCTGCGCTCCTCGTCACCGGCACCGATTTTGGCCAACAACAGGGCCCGTTCATCTCTCCCCGGGCCTACCGAACGCTCTTCCAGCCCTACCACGCCAGGATGAACGACTGGATCCATACCAACACCGGCTGGAAGACCTTCATCCATTCTTGCGGTTCCGTGACGAAGCTGATCGCCGACTTCATCGACGCCGGATTCGACATCCTCAATCCGGTCCAGTGCTCAGCCGCCGACATGGACCCTGCGATGCTGAAAACGGCCTTCGGCGACCGCATCACCTTCTGGGGAGGCGGCATTGACACGCAGAAGACCCTGCCCTTCGGCACATCAGACGAGGTGCGCGCCGAAGTGCGCGAGCGCCTGCGCATCTTCAGCCCCGGCGGCGGCTTCGTGTTCAACACCATCCACAACGTGCAACCTCTGTCGCCTGTGGCGAACGTGCTAGCCGTGTATGATACGATACAGAAGGTCGGGCGTTACCCTGTCGGCGAGGGCTAAGTAGCGCCCTATAGCGCCTTGGCGCCGCGTCGCCTCTGCGCCTTCCCTACGCCGCTGGCCGCCGTTGCGACCAGCGAAAGGAGCTTCCTGTGCCAACTCTATCGTTTTGCCGTGATATACCGATCCGCCACGATGTCGAGGTCTTTGTAGCAGGCGGCGGGCCTGCCGGGGTTGCAGCGGCCCTGGCTGCGGCGCGGCAGGGCGCCAGCGTGTTCATCGCTGAGGGGCAGAGTGCCTTCGGTGGCATGGGGACTCTGGGCCTGGTGCCTGCCTTTATGTGTTTCACCGATCGGGTTAACTTCCTCGCTGATGGCATCGGGCGCGAAATCTACGAGCGGATGAAGCACGTCGCCGCCCCACCGCAGGACGACCCTGGCGGCAGCGTGAGCATCAACGCTGAGGCGCTCAAGCTCGTCTATGACGAGGCCATCCAGGAGACCAAAGGGATCGGCTTCACATTCCACACCCAGGTCATCGGGGTGGACGCAGAGGGCGGACACGTCAAAGCCGCCATCTGCGCCGCCAAGAGTGGGCTCTTCGCTGTCAAAGCCAAGGTCTTTGTCGATGCCACCGGCGACGGCGACCTCGCCACCTGGGCCGGCGCGGCGTATGAGAAGGGCGACTCGGGCGGCCATATGATGCCAGGTACGCTCTGCAGCCTCTGGGCTAACGTGAACTGGGCTCGAGTGAGTGGACGGCAGGACCGCGCGTTGCCCGCAGCCTTCGCTGATGGTGTCTTCACGGTTCAGGATCGCCACTTGCCCGGTATGTGGCAGGTGGGCCCTGGCATCGGCGGCGGCAACATCGGACACACCTTCGGTGTCGACGGCACCGATGAGCGCTCGCTGACGGACGCCCTGCTCTGGGGGCGCAGGAGCCTCAGCGAGTACGAGACCTACTACAAGCGCTATCTGGAGGGCTTCGAGGCGATGACCCTCGTCGCCACTGGCGCCATCCACGGTCTTCGTGAGACGCGCAGAATCATCGGCGACACCATCCTCAACTTGGAGGATTTCAAGGCTCGCGCCGTCTTTGAGGATGAGATCGGGCGCTACAACTACCCAGTGGACATCCACGCCGCGAGCCCGAGCTCCGAGGAGTTCGCCAAGTTCGAAGAGGAGTTCAGGACGCTGCGCTACCAGGCCGGCGAGAGCTACGGTATCCCGTACCGCGTCCTGACGCCCCGCGGGCTGGACAACGTGCTCGTCGCCGGGCGCTGTGTGAGCACGGATCGCTTCCTGCAGGGCTCCATCCGCGTGATGCCAGGATGCTACATTACCGGGCAGGCCGCTGGGGTTGCCGCAAGCATGACTGCAGTATCGGGGCACTCGGTTCACGCCGTCGATATCCGCGCGCTTCAGATGCGCCTAAAGACGCTCGGAGCGTATCTGCCCAATGCCTGACCACCTTGATCGAGAGGCACCGGTCGAGCCTCTGGGGGCGGGCCGGCTCCTGATGCCAGCGGGATACCGCCGCAACTTCTGGTGCCTGGCTATGGACTTCGGCTTCTTTGGGATTGGCATGGCCTTCTTCGGGCCCAGCACTGTCATCCCCAGCTTTCTGACCGCCCTGGGCGCATCCAGCGCCCTCATCGGTTTCCTCTCCACGCTCCAACGCGCCGGATGGCTGCTGCCCCAGCTCGTTGCCGCGCGGTACTTGGCGAACAAACCCCTCAAGAAGCCCTTCGTCTTGGTGCCTGCTGGCATCAGCCGTAGTATGATCCTGCTGCTGGCGCTGGCGATCCTTGTCACGAGAGCTCGGCCCCCAGGGCTGATTATCGCCATCATCACCCTGGCGCTGGCGGTCTTCTGGATCGGTGATGGCCTGGGCAGCCTGGCATGGTTCGACCTTCTCAGCCGATCCATTCCGGCTCACCGCCGCGGAAGGCTAACCAGTACCGGACAGATCTTCTCCGGCGTCTTCAGCTTCGCCGCAGGATTTGGTGTTGAGTGGATTCTGAGCGATCGGGGACCGGTATACCCGATCAACTATGCTACCCTTTTCCTCTTCGGATTCGCGCTTCTGACCATCTCCCTCGCCGCGATATCGCTCATAACCGAGAGCAAGAGCCGGACCGCTGAAAAGGTGCCAAGCTGGCAGGAATACCTGCCACAACTCGGACGAGTCCTGAAGCGTGATCACGCTTTTCGCCGCTACCTGCTAACGCGACAGGTCTTTGGTCTTGCCGGGTTGGCAGGCCCCTTCTACATAACCTACGCGCTGGACCAGCTCAAGCTGCCGGCTTATGTCGCAGGGCGCTACACATCTGTGGGCGTCATCGGGGGCATCATCGCCGCCGCGCTATTTGGATGGCTCTACGAGCGATATGGAACCCGAGTTGCGTCTCAGGTGAGCATTCCGATCACGGCTGCCATACCAGTCCTGGCCTTGCTCATCCCTCGTTGGATCAGCGATCCTACCTGGCTGGCCTGGGGATACGGGCTGGTCTTCTTCATGAACCAGGCCTCGATGAGCAGCTTCCTGCCAGCTTGGACAGGTTTCGTCCTCGAGTGGGCTTCGGACATCGATCGCCCTTTGTACGTGGGGTTGACAAACACACTCAACGGCATCACCGCGCTCTTCGCTACGCTTGGTGGTCTCATCCTGCAATGGACGGGCAACGACTACCAGATCCTGTTCATCATCACCGCAGTGGGCACGATGATGGCGCTTCCGTTGTCGTTCGGACTCCCTGAGCCGCGCAGGACCGAGCAGGACAGTGTCCTGGACCGAGCGTCCATGCGTACGCCCCACCTCCACTTCCTGCAGCGCCTGGCTCTCTGCTCTCTGCTGTCTATTATCTATTCTTCATTCTCGATTCGTAGCTCTTGAGGGAGGTCCGCCCAATGCGGGTCACTGTCAACTGCGCCGCGAGCACTGGAGGGCTGAACCATTTCTGGCAGAGCACGGGATTCACACCCGCAGCCCTGCTGCTGGACGCTGACATGCGCCAGGCGATGGCCTATGTCGGCGCCGTCCCCCATGGGGGCATCGCCTGGGTCCGTATCCACTACCTGCTGGAGCTGGTCACCGCCAAGGATCTGGGCACGCCCCAACCGACGTACAACTGGTCAGCACTGGATACCGCGCTCGACGTGCTGGTCCTGAACCGCCTCAAACCCATCTTCGAGTTGATGGGCAACGTCTCGGGCTATTTCACTGACTTTACCAATGGAACTCAGGCCCGGGCATGGGTACGCCTCGTGCACGCTCTGGCAGAGCACCTCATAGACCGCTACGGCCAGGCCGAGGTCCAGGGCTGGCTTTTCGAGACCTGGAACGAGCCGGACGTGGGTTTCTGGACGCAGGGAGATGAAGCTTTCTGCGCCTACTACGATGCATGCGCAGCGGGCCTCCAGTCCGCCGACCCGGGACTGCGTCTGGGTGGGCCGGGCACATGCCGGAATCTCTCGCCCACATTGAAGGCATTCCTCGCCCATTGCGATACCGGCACCAGCGCCGTCACCGGAGGCCCGGCGACCCGCCCGGCCTTCATCTCGATCCACGAAAAGGGCGTGCGGTCCCACCAGGAGGACCTTACGCCCGACTCGATGGGTATCGTGGAACGCGAGGCTCGCGTCATCGACTACATCCGCGAGCACCACCCCGTGCTCACAGCGCTACCCTTTATGAATAACGAGTGCGACCCGCAGGTTGGTTGGGGCACCATCCACACGTGGCGCGCCCGACCGTACTACGCGGCACTGGTCGCCAAGATCATCAACCAGCACCTGTTGGAGCTCATCGACGGCAAGGGCGTTGACTATGCCCTACTCAGCAACGACAACGGCTTCATGGGTACCTGGGGGCACCGCACGCTGCTGACCCGGTTCTCCGAATCCGACCACATCGATCACGGTCAGGCTGATGGGCACCGCGATGCGCCGCGCCTTGAGGCGGATCCTCTCCGCCGCAAGGCTGAGCTCATCAAGAAGCCCGTGCTCAATGCCATGACGCTGCTCTCGCTCCTCGGCGATGAGCGTTGTCCCGTGGTTGGTGTCGGCAGCCCGGCAGAATCCGTCGGCGCCATCGCCACGCGGCGCGGAATATCGCAAGTCGCCGTCCTTCTCTACAACAGCGCGGATAGGATCAACGCCGGCGGCAGCGACCACGTTACGCTCAAGCTTGAGGGCTTACCCTTCGAGAAAGCCGCACTATGCATCTATCGGATCGATGAGGCGGATCCAGACCCGTTCGCGGTCTGGGAGCAGATGGGCGCGCCTAATGTACCGACAGCCGATGAGTTCGCCCGAATGCGAGAGCGGCAGGAACTCCGGGCAACTGAAGCCCCTCGCGAGGTTAACATTCGCGCCGGCAGCCTCGCACTTGATCTCACAATCGCTCTGCCCAGCCTGGCCCTCGTACTGCTCACCGCCGACTCGGGAATACGCCCTGAGCGCGTGGCAGAGCTCCGCGCAGAGCACTACGAGGGTCTGACCGGCGCCACCGAGGTACTGCTGACCTGGACGGGCGTAGGATCCCGCGCGCTTCGTACCTATGAAATCCTGGGGGCGCCTTCCATCGAGGGGCCAGCCGAGCGAATCAACACTGTCGACCTACTCGACACTGCCTTCCTGCATACTTCGGCTGGGGTAGATCGCGTATACTGGGTCCGAGCCGTTGACTACTGGAACCGAGGCGGCGATCTCTCTGATCCCGTCCACATCGAACACTGAAGGAGATATGACTACTATGTTCAATGGACTAGGAATGCACATGGGCAATCTGTCAATGTTGTCCAGCGCACAGACGCGCTCCATCAGCCCGGAGAATTTCACCGGCGAGAAGGGACGGGGCGGTATGGCCACCGAGGGTACTGGGGCGCGCTGCGCCCGAGACCTCGGGAAAGGCTGGAAGATCTCACCCTCGGTGGCGATCCGGGCCGGCGAGACACTGGTGCTCGCGGACATCGACGGACCCGGTGCCATCCAGCAGATCTGGATGACCCCCACCGGCAACTGGCGCTTCAGCATTTTGCGCGTCTACTGGGACGACCAGGAGCAGCCGTCGGTTGAGTGCCCTGTCGGCGACTTCTTCGCGATGGGCTGGGGCGAGTATGCGCAGCTATCGTCGCTGGCCGTCTGCGTCAATCCCGGTAGCGCGTTCAACAGCTACTGGGAGATGCCGTTCCTCAAGCACTGCCGCATGACGTTGACGAACATTGCTGACGACGATATGGTGCTGTACTACCAAATCAACTATACCCTCACCGAAGTCCCTGCAGGCTGCGCCTACTTCCACGCGCAGTTCCGGCGCGTCAACCCCCTGCCCTACAAGAACGTCTATACCATCCTGGAAGGCGTTCGGGGTCAGGGGCACTATGTCGGCACCTATGTCGCCTGGGGTGTGAACAACACGGGTTGGTGGGGCGAGGGCGAGATCAAGTTCTACATCGACGGCGATGCGGAGTATCCGACCATCTGTGGCACTGGCACCGAAGACTACTTCTGCGGCTCCTACAACTTCGAGAACAGGACGCTGCGCCAGTACCAGCCGTTCACCACACCTTACGCGGGCCTTCATCAGGTCATCAAACCGGATGGTGTGTACCGCTCGCAACAACGTTTCGGCATGTACCGCTGGCACATCGCGGACCCTGTTCGCTTCCAGCAGGATCTTCGCGTCACCATCCAGGCTCTCGGTTGGTCAACCGGCGGTCGCTACCTGCCGCTACAGGATGACATCGCATCAGTCGCCTACTGGTACCAGACGCTGCCCACGGCCCCGTTCCCGACGCTGCTCGAACGTTATCAGCTTGAGGTCATCTAGACCATAGAGGAGTCGCATCCATGACCAAACACTATCTCGTCACCGGCGCGTTGGGCTGCATCGGATCCTGGGTAGTGCGAAACCTGGCCCGCGAGGGAATCGCCGTCACCGCTTACGATCTGGATGATAACCCTCACCGCATGAAGCCACCGCTCGCGTCTACTGGTTGGACTGGGAGGTCAGTAGTGTCGGGCTACGCCCCTACGTGCTCTACGGTCCCGGTCGCGACCAGGGCATGACCTCGACCCCAACCAAGGCGATGCTTGCCGCTGCCGCCGGGCTTCCTTACCACATCACGTACGGAGGCCGCAGTGGGATGCAGTACACTGACGATGTCGCCAAGCTATTCCTAAAGGCAGCTACCGTCCCGTTCATGGGGGCCGAGGTGTACAATATCAGGGGTTCGGTCGTCGATATGTCGGAAGTCATTAGCGCCATCGAAGCGGCAGCGCCGCAGGTTAGGGGCGCCATCTCATACGACGCGACGCCTCTGCCCTTTCCCGACGGCCAGGATGACTCGCGCCTAACCGCTCTCCTCGGGCCAGTCGCTTACACACCGCTGATCGATGGTGTCGCGGCGACCATCGCGACCTTCAGAAAAGCCCTTTCCGATGGCCTGCTCACCGCCGCCGCGCTGTAACCGGCGCCATATCACCGCTGACTCACCATTCCGAACTCGAGGTTATCCCGCAAGGAGACATACATGAAGTTATTGCTCTTCAGAACACCCGAAGGTCCGGCTCTTGGCATTAGGACGGCGAGCGGCGTACTCGACGTGCGCGAGGCCGCCGCCGCCCTCAACTGGGACGTGCCCGTCACGCCAGATGCCGTCTTTGCGGAGGGCCTCGATGCGCTTCCCGCGCTGGCAAGCCTCGTCGAGGAGGCCATGCCCCGAGCCCACGGCGCGCCCTGGATCCTCGATGAAGCTGGGCTCCGGCTCGGGCCCTGCGTGCACAACCCCGAGAAGATCCTCTGCGTTGGGCTGAACTACCGCCGCCACGCCGCTGAGTCCGGCGCCAAGGTGCCCGAGGTGCCCGTGCTCTTCTCGAAGTTCAACAACGCGCTCGCCGCCCACGACGAAGCCATCCCGCTCTCCAAGCACGCCAAGGAGTATGACTACGAGGTTGAGTTAGCCGTCGTCATCGGACGAACGGCGCAAGATGTGCCCGTGGACCAAGCCCTGAACTACGTCCTCGGATACTGCAACGCAAACGACATCAGTGCGCGCGACCTGCAGATGCGCACACCCCAGTGGCTCCTAGGGAAGACGATGGACAAGTTCTGCCCCATTGGCCCGTATCTGGTCACGGCGGATGAGGTCGGTGACCCTCAGACGCTCACCACGCGCAGTTGGCTGAATGGCGAGCTTCGCCAGAACTCGAGCACCGCGGATATGGTCTTCAGCGTCGCCGAGATCATCAGCTACTTCAGCCGCTATATGACCCTCAGGTCTGGGGATGTGATCTTGACCGGGACTCCCGAGGGCGTGATTCTGGGAATGAGGGACAAGGTCTGGATGAAGCCAGGTGACACCATCAGCATCGAAGTGTCCGGCCTGGGTATGTTGACCAACCCGCTCGTGGTGCAGGACTAGGCTTATTCCGGAACTGCATCACCTTCGACCAAGGAGCTGAGTCATGTCAGAGCAGACAGCACAACGCTGGGACATCTTCGAGGTGACACTAACCGGACCTTCCGAGGGCAATCCCTTTCTTGACGTTACCGTCACTGCGACGTTCACTCACAAGCACCGTGCTGTGGAGATCGAGGGCTTCTTCGATGGCGGGGCCTGCTACAAGGTGCGGTTCATGCCGGACACGGTCGGCGAATGGCGCTACACCACCCACAGCAATGCGCCGGCGCTCGATGGCGTGTCCGGCGTCTTCGCCTGCACTCCAGCGGAAGGGAACAACCACGGTCCTGTTCGTACCCACAGGACCTACCATTTCATCTACGAGGACGGCACACCACACTTCTCCTTCGGGACGACCTGCTATGTCTGGAACCACCAGGGTGACGCTATGGAGGAGCGGACATTGGCGACACTGCGCACCGCACCGTTCAACAAGATGCGGATGTGCGTGTTTCCCAAGCATTACACTTTCAACCACAACGAGCCCGAGCACCATGCGTTCGAGAGGCGCGAGGACGGCACCTTCGACTTTGAGCGGTACAACCCAGCCTTCTTCCGCCACCTCGAGCAGCGCGTCGGAGACCTGAGGGACTTGGGCATCGAGGCCGACCTGATCCTCTTCCACCCGTATGACCGCTGGGGTTACAGCACGATGCCGCCTGAGGTCGATGACCGTTATCTACGGTACCTGATCGCACGCTTGGCGCCCTATCGTAACGTCTGGTGGTCGATGGCCAACGAGTATGACCTGATGCGGTCCAAGACGATGCAGGACTGGGATCGATTCTTCAGAATCGTGCAGACCCTTGACCCCTACCAGCACCTGCGCTCCATCCATAACTGCCAGGCGTTCTACGATCACAGCAAGCCATGGGTTACCCATTGCAGCGTCCAGCGCGCCAACCTCGAGGATGTCAGCCTCTGGCGCGAGCAGTACCGCAAACCTGTGGTGGTCGATGAGTGCCAGTACGAGGGCAACATTCAACACAACTGGGGTGACATTACAGCGCAGGAGCTCACGCATCGCTTCTGGGAAGGCAGCGCACGGGGCGGATACGTTGGCCACGGCGAGACTTACCTGCACCCCGAGGACATCCTCTGGTGGTCGAAGGGCGGCGTCCTGCACGGGCAGAGCCCGGCCCGGATCGCGTTTCTGCGCGAGATTATGGAAGCGGGCCCTCGAATCGATCCCTTCCAGACGAGCTGGGATCTCACCCAGGGTGGCGATGACACCTATCGCTTGGTCTATCTGGGCCGCCACCGCCCGGCCATCAAGATGATCACTCTCCCCGATGACAAGCGCTACACGGTGGAGGTCATCGACACGTGGGACATGACCATCACACGCCTGGAGGGCACCTTCACGGGAGCCTGCCAGATCCCGCTGCCAGGCAAACCGTACCTCGCTCTGCGTATCCGCTGTATTGGAGCCGATTGAGTAACCGGACGGATTTCACTCAGCTGGCCCAGGCAGTTCGAACCAACGTCGCCCAGGTTATCGTGGGGAAGGCCGATGTGGTCGACCTCCTGTTGGTGTCCATTCTGGTGGAAGGGCACGTCCTGCTAGAGGATGTGCCCGGCATCGGCAAGACCACGCTCGCCAAGGCGCTGGCGCGCAGCCTCGATTGCTCCTTCGCACGCATCCAGTTCACGCCTGATCTGCTGCCTAGTGATGTGACAGGGATGAGCTTCTACAACCAGAAGACGCTCGACTTCGAGTACCGCCCTGGCCCCATCTTCAGCCAGATCGTCCTCGCCGATGAGATCAACCGAGCAACACCGCGGACCCAGTCCAGTCTTCTCGAGGCGATGCAAGAGCAGCAGACGACGGTCGACGGCATCACTTACCGGCTGCCTCGGCCATTTCTCGTCATTGCCACCCAGAACCCGATCGAGCTCGAGGGTACCTTCCCGCTACCCGAAGCCCAGATGGATCGCTTTGTGATGCAGGTTACGCTGGGCTATCCATCCCGGCTGGAGGAGGAAGAGCTCCTGCTCCGCTATCAGCAGCACGATCCGCTGGACGACCTGGTGCCGGTTGTGTCTGCCGACACCATATCCATTTTGCAGGAGCAGGTCAGGCGGGTCCATGTGAGCGATGACGTGCGCCACTATATCCTCGAGGTGGTCCGGGCTACGCGGGCGCACGCGTCTGTCTCCCTGGGCGCATCGCCCCGTGGCACGCTTGCGCTCTTCCGAGCTTCACAGGCCTTTGCCGCACTCCGTGGACGCGACTTCGTAGTGCCAAGCGATGTCCAGACGCTGTGCCCATCCGTCCTGACGCATAGAATCCACATCAGCCCGCAGGTCCGGCTCCGCGGCAGGACGCCTGCGCAGGTCGTCAAGGAGATCATCGAAGCTGTCCCCGTACCGGTAGTGGAGTAGCTGCCCGTGGCGTCGCCCGGACCATCGGTGGCTGAGGGCCACACCGCAAGGTGGAGCCGCCGTCGCGCGCGGCGTGCGCGCACGCTGCGTGCGGACACACTGATCGAGGAGACTAGCAACGCGAAACCTTGGGCCGTGACCGCTCTATTCCTCGCCCTGTTGGGTTTCGCGCTCGGAAGCCGCCCCCTACTTGCTGCGGCTTCCATGCTCGGGACGAGCCTGATTGGGGCATGGCTCTGGGCTAAGCTGAGCTTGTGCGGGATTGAGTACGAGCGGGATTTCTGCGACGTAGACGGGAAACGGGGCTATGGCGCGGAAATCCGCGCGTTCCTCGGCGAAACGGTGATCGTGACACTCAGAGTCCGAAACCGCAAGGTACTCCCGCTCAGCTGGCTCCGCACCGTCGATGTCTTCCCGTCCGACTTGCCGGTCAGAGACATCAACGTGACCCTCAACCGTGCCACACATCAGGGCGAGATGTCCGCATTCTGGAGGCCGGGGAGCTTTGAGACGCTTGAGCGTGACCTCTCCATCGACTGTACCAGGCGCGGGTATGCCGCCTATGGGCCTGTCACATTGGCCACCGGCGATGGCTTCGGTTGGTTCGAGCGCAGGGCCCGATTGCCCGAAGTGCAACGGCTGATCATCTATCCGCGCCTCTACACGGCAGAAGCTGTCGGCCTTCCGGCGAAGAACCCCTTTGGCGACCGCGCTTCCGATCAACGCCTGTTTGAAGACCCACTCCGGACCGCAGGAGTGCGCGACTGGCAGCCTGGCGACAGACTTAACCGCGTACACTGGCGCGCTTCGGCGAAGCAGCAGCAGCTTCTCAGCCGCGTCTACGAGCCAAGTGAGGATCCGCAGATCCAGATTGTGCTCAACGTCGCGACGCTTGAGCGGCACTGGGAGGGCATCCTTAGCGACAAACATGAGCACGCAGTGAGTATTGCCGGGACCCTTGCCTACTTGGCAGCCGAGGCCAAGATGCCCGTCGGCCTGATGGCCAACAGCTACCTACCAGGTAGCGATCAGGTGATTCGCGTACTGCCTGGACGCAGTCCAGCCCAGATAGGCAACATCCTGGAGCTTCTCGCCGCGACCACGCCCTATGCCAGCCAACCGTTGGAGGAGTTCCTGGTGCGCTGGACGCCGAGCCTGCCCTGGGGTGCTACAATCGCCGTGGTCACTGTAGTCACCTATCCCGCGCTCTGGACCACGCTGAACGCGTTGTCCGCCGCTGGGCGGAAGATGCTCCTGTTCACGCTACAGGATGACCCGCCCGAACGGGAACTGGCAGACATCACCGTCTACCACGTCACGGGCTTGGAGAACGCAGCGGCCATCACTGGCAAGGTCGCATCGTCGCCGACAGTCCCTGGAACCTTCCTATGATCCTCGGGGACCGTCGTGCTGCCGTCATCACGATCTGCCTGTCCGGACTGGAGTCCGCAGCTCTAGCTCCGCTGTTGGTCTGGGGATATGCCAAGCCCGGAATCGCCGTGCTCTGGGTCACGCTGGGACTCTGGGCTGTGCAATGCCTATGGACCATCATCGTGGATGTGCTCAACTCGATGAACCTCGATGACGCAGCCTTCAAATGGCGCGTCATAGGGGCCATGCTCAGCAGCTCTGTGCTTTTGGTTCGAGCAGTTGCCTACGCCCGCGTGCCCATCGGCGATCTGTCCTGGCTGGCAGCGACCTGGTCTGCAATCCTCAGCTTCGATGATGGCATCTCACTTGAGTTGCTCACGGTCCTCACCAATATCGTCCTCTGGCAGCGCGCAATGGCACAGAGCGGAAGTCACATGCCATTTGCCCATCTCAGTCGGACCATCCGCCTGCTGTGGATGGTGACCGCTTTGGCTGCAGCGGCCGCGTCAAGGATTGCCGGCACCCGCCCGATGTCGGTGCTCATCGGTAGCTTCCCCTTGGGTCTGTTCGTGCTCCTGATGGCGCGCGCCGACGAAAAGGAGAGCAATACGGCGTCGATCGGGCCGGCCCCTTCGCTGTCGGTTATGACCGCCGGGTCGCTCCAACTGGTGCTTCTAGTTGGCGTGGTCTCCGCAGTGGGGGTTCTGCTCCCCTTGGCAACGCTCGACCTGATCTCTCCCTGGGTGGAGCGGGGCTTCAGTTTCATTCTGCTGCTGGCGCTCCAGACCGTGATGCTGATTGTCTTTCTCATCTACCCGCTCGTCATGCAAGCAGTGAGCTGGGCC
>JALOOJ010000287.1 GCA_025454475.1 Anaerolineae bacterium | reverse complement strand
CGCGGTGGCAGTGAGGAACGGGGCGTAGCTGTGTCCGATCGCTTTCGCGACTGCATCGGTGCCTCAGTCCGTTCCATTGCTCCGTTTCCCATTCCCCCGCTCATCGAACCGGACGTGCGGTTTTGCCGCATCTTATGGTGTCCTTTCGGCAATGATGCGAAGACGATTTTCCCGTGCGGGCGAGGCGAGGGCCCCACTTGCCCAGTCGGTTAGGCAGTCAAGGAGCCGGGCCGGCGTCGGCGCAGGGCTGATGTAGGTTGGTCAGGGTCTCGCGGTAGCGCCAAGGCACCCAGGCTGCTGGTTCTTCGCCGAGGCGGTCAGCGTTGCGCAGGAGCTGAACGAGATAGTCGAATGGGTTGATGCTGGCGAGTTCGGCCGTGTGGATGATGGACATGAAGCGGTCACCAACGTCGGCTCCGTTTTGCGTCTTGTAAAACAACGCGTTCTTTCGGTGGAGAATCGCGCGCTTGAGTGCTTGCTCCACCAAATTATTGTCAAGTGGGACCCCGGGCAGACGCAGGAAGAGGATCAGCTTCTTCCAGTGTTTCTGCATGTAGCGGATGGCCTCGCCGAGGCTGCTGTTGGGCTCGACCTGCTTCTCTTTGATCTGCTGGTTCAGCCATCGTTTGAGCCGCCCCATCAGAGCGCCGCTCTGGCGCTGGTGAAAGCGCAGCCGTTCCGTAGGGGACATTGCACCACGACGTGCCAGAGCGTCGTTGCAGTACACTTCGCGCAAGGTCTCCAAGACGAAGCGGCACTGCTCGGGGAAATCCGGCGCGACATCGACGAAGTACCTGCGAGCATGAGCGGTGCAGTTCGCCTCAATGGTGTCGAAATCCCCGGCGGTATTGTGCGACAGGCCATCGCTCATCTGGATCGGTGGCCCCAGCGCGGCAGCACGCTCCTTGAGAACTCGCTCAAGATTCTCCCCAGCATGATGGATCCCGGTGAAAAACAACGCGATCCGCTGCTCCCCGATCTTGGACAGAATCCCCGTGGTGTAAACCCCCGTGCGCTCGCTCGATTTGCGCTCACAGACCGGATCGTGGGGGCGCTCGGCGAGAAACTCCAGGATCTTCATCGTCGTGTCGTCGTTTTGCACCAGCTCCCCCTGGGCAGCCTGGCGGATCATTTCGTTGTGGACCGGCGCCAGCGGTAGGGCGGCATCACGCACCAGCTCCCACTGCGTGGCCGCCGGCAGTGGGATGCCCATGTTGCGCTGGAGTTTCTCCAGACGGTTGAAAGGCATCCCGGTCCCGTACTTGAGCATCGCTATCATGCTGGGAACGGACTCGTCGTATTTCTTGTCCCCAACCTCCGCCGGAACGCTCGCCGTGAACACCTGCCCGCATGTACCGCAGCGAAGGCGCTCCACCTCGTAGAGCTTTGCCGCCAGCGGTGCCATCCCGGTGATCCGGATCAGCGGCTGCGGATCACGCTGCGCGTAAACGTTGCCCCGCTGGCACTGCGGGCAGCGGTCGCCATGATGGAGCGAGTCGTGTCGGACCTTCACCCGCTCGGCGCCGTGATAGGCATCCGCGCCGTTGCGCCCGTGCCCTTTTCTCTTCGTCTTGCCGGCGCTGTGGCCCTCACTCGCCACGGCGCTGTTCTCCTCGGTACCGTCTTCGGCGCCACCCTCGGCGCTGGCCTCTCCGTCTTCCCTGGCATCTTCACCGAGCACCGTGGCGGTCCTCTCTGTGCTGGCGCCAAAGAGAAGATGGCGCAATCGACGGATCGAAACGCCCTTTCTCTCCAGCTCGGCGGTCACCTCCGCCAGCGTGTCCACGGCACTCTTGAGAATCTCGTGTTCTTCGGCGCTCAGGGCCGAGCGCGCCTGCTCCACGATGGCGTGTAGGGCACCGATGTCCACCTCCCGTTGCTGGCGCTTGCTCCGCCTCGCCCCCTTGTGCCACCGACTCATGAGCCCTCCTGCAGCCGGCGCCGGAAGTCACACGTCAATGGGTAGCCCAGGACCTCCTTCAGCGAACGGTTCGCGCGCTTGGTCTGATCATCCTTGCCCCGCCCCGTGGTCAGCCCCAGAAACACCCAGTTCGCCGCCCGGTAGCACGTGCCCTTGAAGCGCGGGGCGTCCACGAAGGTCTCGGCGAAATGCACCGGATGGTGATAGATCCGCTCCCACTCGCAGGACAGCATGCGCACCATCCGCCCGAGCAGGTGTGAGGCCAGATGCGGCACCTCCACCCAAGGCAGAATCAGGAAGCGTGGGTTGTAGGCAATCAGATGAATGTTTCGCCGTCGCTCTGCGGCACTCCAACCGATGAACCGGTCCCGGGGGCCGAGGTGGCGCGGCGCTGAGCTCCACGCAAAGCAGGCCAGCGGGCGTTCTGCCGCATAGACCAGGTACTTCAGCTGCTCGCCTACCGGCTGCGTGTAACCCAGGTAGTGGTGCTGCTCGATCAGTCCGTTGAACAGCGCCTCCTGCGAGGTGCGCCGCACCTGGCAAAACTCCAGGTGGCCCAGATCGGCAAGTCGGCAGCGAATCGGGCTGCGGTCGATGTCCACCACCGCCGAGGGCCTGGCGCGCTTGGCCAAAGGGTTCGGTGGCCGCTGGCGCACCGCCGGCAGCTTGATGTGCCCACCCCGGTCGAGCTCCAGCATCAGCGAGCGGCACACCATGTCGCGTGGACGGCCGTTGGCCTGCACCCAACCCCACGCCTCGCACAGCTTTGTGGACAGGGCGCGGCGGCTCTGCTCCGGATGGGCGGCGATCAGAGCGCGGATGAACGCTACATCCTGCATGCTTACCGTGCGCCCTCGGTAGGAAAGGATCGCTGCCATGCCGAGCCTCGTACCACCGCGAGCACTGGAACGCAAGCTCTACTGCCACCATTCCTTCTCCCCGTGCCCTCAGGCCGCTTGGCCGTCAATGCGCCGCCACATCGCCGCCGACTTCACCCCGCGCGGATCACCGCCGCTGAGCAGCACCTGTACCTCGTGCACCTCCAACGCCCGTGACCGCTGCTGTTCCACCGCTGACGGCCACCAGCCAAATTTCCCTTTGCTCAGGCGTTTGTGAAGGAGCCAGAATCCCTGGCCATCGTAAACCAGACACTTTACCGCTGTGCGACGACGGTTGCGGAAAACGAACACCGTGCCGCCGAACGGGTCGCTGTGGAATTCGGCGCGGCACAGCGCAGCCAGACCATCTATGCCGCGGCGGAAATCTGCCGGCGCAACAGCGACCAGCACGCGCATGTGTGGGGTAAGCTGGATCATGCCCTATTGCCCACAAAGGCCGCCACGATCGTCGCGATCCCGCTGCCGTCCGCAGCCGCCACGCGGATCTGCATCCGCGCCCCGTCCGTCCGCCACAGATCGAACTGCACCTGCGTCTGGCGGCTGCCCAACACCGCCTCGAGATCCAGCTCCGTGAACGCGGCCGCTGTAGCCCGATCCGGGTCTGCCCTCTTCGCCGCCCGCGGCCCCCGAAGGCCGGGGGCCTGTTCCGCCACCGCAGCGCGTCCCCGCTCGCGCAGGTTCGCGTAATTCAGGCCGAGTTCACGCGAAACCCGGCAACAACCCAACTCCTCGGTCAACTCGCTGGCCGCCTCCCAAAGGGCTGCCGGCATCCTCTTTCCGGGTCGCCCTGCCAGGCGCCACTGCTCGATCTGCCTCGACAACTGCCCCAAGCGCGACTGCGTCGCCCTGCTCCCAATCGACATCGCTGCACCTCCTCGCCTCGCGGCGAGGATAGTCAGCGGGGTGCGCCGCCGTCACGCATGCTTGCCGAAAGGACACGAAATCGCTTGTTGGTTGGCGTGCGTGCTTCGACAGGCTCAGCACCAGCGCTGCTTGCTCCGAGTGTCATTGCCCTATTCCGCTCGCTCTGAGCTACTG
>JALOOJ010000286.1 GCA_025454475.1 Anaerolineae bacterium | reverse complement strand
AACACTTCGCGTTTTGGAAAGGCCGAGCCGGCAGAAGCGCATCGCGAGAAGGTGAAGCGGTCGCCGGCGAGCGCCTTTCCAAAACGCGGTTGAACTAAGCCGCGCAGCGAACCGAGGCGGTGGGTGTTGAGCCGCGCGGGTGGGGCACGGCGTATGGGGGAAATTGGCCGCAAGGCGAGATCCGTTGCGCCGGTGAGCGGACCGAAGGGGGTGCGGGGAGGCGCTGCTCTGGTGTTCTTTGAGGGGTGGTGGAGCGGATGGTCAGTGCTTTCGGGAGAAATCGGTGCGAGTGATCGCGGGAAGGCGCAGTGTGATCGCACCACGGCGACTTCGCCGGCGGCGGTGTTTGCAGTGTTGTGCGGGGTCGCTTGAGTTGCATTGGCCTCTGGTTGTGGTTCACGAGGTATCAGGCGGCGGAAGTCCCTCAAGCTGCAGGCGACATGCGATCCATGGAACGAGACGCCCCCCACAGTGCGGGCATTTCGGCGCCCTACGATCCGAGCCGTTACGGTCGTTGCTCGCCTCGATTCGGTCGGTGTCGGCTTGTGGGCTTTCTCTGCTGTCGTAATCGCTGAGGGTGGTCACCGGCGAGATGGTATCGGCTGCCTCGGAAATCGGACCGAGCAACTCCTGGGCTCGGCGCAGGCGGGTGTTGACGTTTCCCGGCGCCAGCAGTCCGTAGTGACGGATCTTGAAGAACTGGTGCGGCAGGACGTGGAGGAGGAAGCGGCGGATGAATTCCTCGGGTGTCAGGGAGCAGGTCTTGTCACCCCGGGTGCGGAAGACGATCGCATGGTCGGTGATCGAGAGCAGCCGCGCGGAGGAGATGGCGACGCGGTGGGTGTAGCGGCCGAGGTAGTTGACGATCTGGGTCGGTCCGCCGAAGGGCTTCTTGGCATAGACCACCCAGTCGTGCTTTTGGGCTTCGCGAACAAGCTGGCGCGATTGGTGTTCGGTGAGATCGATCTTGCCGGCCTCCCAGAGCGAGATGAATCCGTCGAGGAACTTGCCGCGAAACACTTTGGCGACGTTGGGTAGGTAGAACAGGAAGTCGCGGTCGGGAAGATCGATCCATTTGCTGCCATCGAGGCTGAGGCCGCCGCCGGTGATGATGGCGTGGAGGTGCGGATGGAACAATAAGTCGCGTTTCCAGGTATGGAGCACGAGGGTGAACCCGAGCTGTGCCCCGAGTTGTTGTGGATTGGCGGCAAAGGTGTGCAGGGTCTCGGCAACGCAAGAGAAGAGCAGATCGAGCAGAATGCGGCGGTGTGCGAGGACAACGGGGCGCAGTATTGCCGGCAGGGTGAAGACGGCGTGGAAGTACGGGCTGTTGAGCAGGCGACGTTGGCGCTCTGCGATCCAGCGGTACTGTGCCGGCCCCTGACAGGTTGGGCAGTGGCGGTTCAAACACGAGTTGTACAACGGCACTTCACTGCCGCAGTCCTGGCAGCGGTAGAGGTGCCCTCCGAGGGCGGCGGTGCGGCAGTGTTCGAGATCACGCAGGACCCGGGCTTGCTCGTTGGCCAGGGCGTGGTTGTGTCGGTAGGCTGCGGAGAAGGTCCGGAAGACCTGCGCGATCTCGATCTTCGCACCCGCTTGGGGGTGCTCGTGCATCTACGGCGTTGGGGGCGTCGCGGCCAGCTTTGGGTCAACCGTGGCGGCGATGGCATCGAAGGGGGAGCGCGCCTTGGCGATCGTGCGCGTGCTGACGTGCACGTAGCGCACGGTGCTGTGGATGTTGGCGTGACCGAGCAGAGTCTGGATCACGCGCAGATCGGTGCCGGCCTCCAGGCTGTGAGTGGCGAAGGCGTGGCGCAAAGTGTGGGGAGTGATGCGTTTGGAGACGCCACTGCGCTGAAGCGCCATGCGCAGAGCGGTCTGGACGCCTTCGACGGGAACGGGCTTGCCGGGGAACTTGCCCTGAAACAGGTAGGGCTGTGGCGGTCGAACCTGGCGGTAGTAGCGGCGCAGTGCGTCGAGCAGGACCGGGCTGAGGATGGCGTAGCGATCGCGCGCGCCTTTGCCCTTGCGCACGATGATGACCATGCGTCTGGAGTCGATGTCGCCCACGCACAGATTGCAGGCCTCGCTGACGCGCAGCCCCGCTCCGTAAGCACAGAACAGGAGGGTGCGGTAGACGGGGGAGTCCAGCTCTGCGAGCACCGCGGCAACCTCGCTCGGGCTCGGGATATCCAGCAGCTTGACCGGCACCTTCGGGAACCTCACCCGGGCCACCACCTCGGGTCGGTCGAGGGTAACGTTGTAGAGGAACTTGCTTGCCGCGATGTGGGTTTTCAGGTTGGCCGGGCCGATGTGCAGCTCGTCGACCAGGTGCAGCATGTAGCGGCGCACATCCTCGGCAGCCAGTTCCTCGGGCGCCACGTCGTAAAAGGCGACGAAGTGGGCGACGCGGCGACGGTACTCGATGCGTGTGACCTCCGAGAGGCCGCGCAGCCGCAGGTCACCATCCAGCCGATCTTCGATTGTTCCCATGAAACACCTCCTGTGTGGTTACCGGCGCCGGGAGATCCGACGCGGGGGGAGGTGTCAGAGTGCCGCGCAATCAGGCTGCATGCACCCGTTGACGGTCGCCATCGCCGAGGAGCACAATGCGTTTCCGGGTTGCATGGAAGGAATGGATCGAAGCGACCGAGGGCAGGGAGGTCCTACGAATGACTCCGACAGCTGCCGCGCAGCGGCTTAGTTCAACTGGATGTTGTAGGCGGGACGAAAGCCTCCGTCGCCGCGCTTCATGACGCGGGCGTCGGGATCGGTGGTCGACACCCGTGGCGGCTTCTTGTCCCCATTGCGCTTCTTGGTCTCGGCCACTTCGGGAATCTGTTTCAACGCCGCCTCCAAACGCTCCAAGCGCTGTCGGGCACCGCGCTTACGTGCGGCGGCTCGGCGGGCGCTGATGGCGGGATCCGCCGCCTCAAGTGTGAGCGTCTCCAGATGGGCGCGCGCCTCCTCCATCAGCGCTTGCAGCGTCTGCTCGCGCCGGAACGATGCCGCTCCCGCGCTGGCACGCACCCGTGTGCCATCCTGGGCAACGCGAAAGAGGTCCACCAAGTCCTCCTTCATCAGCAAGGCCAGAACCTGGGTGATCAACTCATCGACCACCTCGCCGTTCTGGCTGCGAAAGTCGCTGATGGTGTGGTAGCCCATCTGCACCCCGCCGCACAGCCAGCGATAGGCCGCGTGCAACTCGGTCAGACGCCAGATCTCACGCGCGCTCCCCTCGCCCTCGCTGGTAGCGAATACCCACAGGGCAAGCAGGATCTTGGGGTCAACGGCGGGTGCGCCAGCCACATCGTCGCGCGCCTCGATCTGCGCGTAGAGCGCCGACAAATCGAGCTGCTCGATCACCGCCCAGATCACCCGTGCACAGTGGTCCTCGGGCAGTTGCGCATCCAGATCGATGCGTCCCCAGGCCAGCTGCGAACGCTCGGCCTGGCGCAGACGCGCGCCGCGCTTGGGGTCGGCCAGGGCCGGGCGTGCGGGCCGTGGCTGGGGCGGGCCGAGGTCAAACAGCGTTGGATCTTGGTGCGTCGAGGCTTCGAAAGAGGGCTTGCCATCCATGCCGTAAGTGTATACACTTATGGCATGGAAAAGTCAAGCCCGAAATCAACCTCCGACCTCCATTCCTCCCTCCAGCGTCTCGAACAGCGCCACCGCGCCTTGGCCGCCGAACTGGCAGAGATCGGCCTGGTGCTGCGCGGAAGCATCGGCCACCGCCTCGCCCGCTGTGGGCAGCCAGGCTGCCGATGCAAGGCCGAGCCCCCTGAGCTGCACGGGCCCTACTACGTGTGGACCCGCAAGATCGCGGGCAAGACCGTCACCGCGCAGCTCAGACCCGAAGCGGCACAGTACTGCCTGGCCTGG
>JALOOJ010000117.1 GCA_025454475.1 Anaerolineae bacterium | reverse complement strand
TCGGCTAGCCCGCCTGCTCTTCGGCGGCCCATTAGCCGCAGTCTCGCAGGAGCTTCTCGCCTACTCACCCGTGGCCCATGTCGGGTCGCACTGCCCGCCGACCTTGATCATACAGGGGTTGCACGATCACGTCATCCCCGTTGCGGATGTATTGTCTCTACACGCGGCGCTGGTTGGCGCAGGACGTCCGGCAACGCTTGTACCGCTACCGATGGTTGAGCACGCCTTTGATATGCTCCCGCTCCGGATGTCGCCGCCAAGGCAGATTGCACTCCGCGCCATCGATCGCTTCCTCGCCAGCATATCCTCTGTCAACTGCTATCCTTGAGCACCTTTGCCTCTGACGGCGGCGCCCGTATAATCACACCACAGTGTGCATCAAGCCACAGTGTGCATCAAGCTCCGTCACGCGATGGCATTCCCCCACACAGGACGTCGCGCCTACGGCAGCAGCCAACACCCCATGATGAACAGGGGCTCAAGATCGAGGTGGCCGAGCAGTTCCGCTAATCGGGGCTCAGTGACCAGTCGCTGATCCCCATTCACCAGTCACGCTTCACCCATCGAGGTGCCCAATGAGATTCGAGCTTCTGCCACCGAGAGAGCAGATAGTCACGATCATGCAGCGGATCTACGGTTACAGCATGACGACGACGTCGGGCGGGAATCTGTCGATGCTGGATGCCGAAGGCGATATGTGGATCACGCCGGCTAGTATTGACAAGGGATCGCTGACGCCCGGCGATATCATCTGTGTCAAGCCGGATGGCCGAATCATCGGCCCACATAGGCCGTCGTCCGAGTACCCGTTCCATCGCGCCATCTATGAGCGCCGCCCGGACTTCCGGGCGATCGTCCACGCACACCCGCCTGCACTCGTCGCCTTCAGCATTGTGCGCAAGATCCCTAACACCAAGATAATCCCACAAGCGCACTACGTCTGCGGGACCGTCGGCTATGCCCCATATGCGCTTCCCGGGAGCCAGCAGTTGGGCGGTATCATCGCCGGCACCTTCGCCGAAGGCGTGGATATCGTTCTGCTGGAGAACCACGGCGTGGTCGCTGGAGCTGGCAGCTTGCTCGCGGCATTTCAGCGGTTCGAGACCCTGGACTTCTGCGCGAGGACGCTAATCCGCGCCAGTACTGTGGGCGAGGTCCGCTCACTGACGGATGAAGAAATCGCCCTGTCCGGCGAACGGGGCGAGAAGCTGCCCAAGTTCACGCCCAAGTCGCAGACGACCGCCGAGCTCGTCCTCCGCACGAAGATCGTTGATATCGTCCATCGTGCTTACGATCAGCGGCTTATGACGAGCACCGAGGGCACTGTTTCGGCGCGAGTGGATGCCGATAGCTTCCTCATCACGCCATTCGGCATCGACCGCAAGTACCTGGACATCGGCGACGTCGTCCTCATACGCAAAGGGCATCGCGAACGACGCAAAGAACCCAGCCGCGCGGTCCGATTCCATATGAGCATCTACCGCGACCATCCCGAGATCGGGGCGGTCATCACGGCGCAGTGCCCCAGCGCCACCGCCTACAGTATCACAGCTCAGAAGCTCGATACGCGCACCATCCCCGAAAGCTACATTGTCCTCCGCGACATCCCGCTGATCCCCTATGGTGAGCAGTTCGGCGACGGTGCTGCGCTGTCAGCGCGCCTTTCGGGTCAGGTGCCAGTAGTGCTGCTGCAGAACGACGCCATCTTGACCACAGGCAGGGACTTGCCCCAGGCCTTCGATCGACTCGAGGTTGCCGAGTTCAGCGCCACTGCTCTCATCGACACCTCGCCCATCGGGGAGATGGTCCCGATCGGCGACGAAGCCCTTGCCGAAATCGAGATTGAGTTCCTCTCATGAGCCTGTGCTGAACAGGCACTAGGGCGCCGACAGACCCGCCACTGCACCTCGGCGAACCGCAGAACCTGGTGCGCCGACCTGGATCCGACGCGGCGCTTCCGCAATCTGGACCTCACGACTATAATCGTCGCAGACATACATTCCCTGAGGAGGCATGCCTAATGGACTATCGAGTACTGGGACGCAGCACGCTGAGCGTGAGCACAATCTGCATGGGCTGCTGGGCGATCGCCGGTGACCAGGTCTGGGGCAAGCAGGACGAAAACGAAGCCGTTGCGGCCCTACACACTGCAGTCGAGGTCGGTGTCAACTTTTTCGACAGTGCAGAGGCCTACGGCGCAGGCCGATCAGAGGAGCTCCTGGGCCGGGCGTTCCAAGACTGCCGCCAGGACGTGATCATCGCGACCAAGGCTTCAGGCGACCACATGCGCCCGGAGGACCTGCGCAAGGCGTGCGAAGCCAGCTTGCGGCGCCTGCAGACTGACTATATAGACGTCTACTACATGCACTGGCCTGCCTGGGATGTGCCCTTCGAGGACACGCTGACTGAGATGGCTCGGCTTAAGGACGAGGGTAAGGTCAGATTTGTGGGCTGCTCCAACTTCGGGAAGCAAGACCTCGAGGCAGTGCTCAAGATCGACCATATCGAAATCAACGAACTCGCCTACAACCTGCTCTTCCGAGCCATCGAATACGAGATCGTGCCTATGTGTCTCAAGCACGGCGTGAGTGTGGCGCCCTATAGCCCACTGCTCCACGGCATCCTCACCGGCAAGTTCGCCACCCTGGATGACATCCCCAACGAGCGCGCACGCACGCGCCACTTCTCCTCGTTGCGCCGTCCGATGACGCGCCACGGCGGCCCAGGCGCCGAGGCGGAAACCGCTGCCGCCTTCGTGCAGATCCGCAAGATATGTGACGACGCCGGTCTTCCGATGACCAACGTCGCCCTTGCCTGGCTGCTGCGCCAGCCCGCGGTGACAACCGTGATTGCAGGCGCGCGTAGCCCCGAGCAGGTCAGGGCAAATGCGCTGGCGGTCGAGCTGGTACTCTCAGACGACATCGTCACCGCGCTGACCGTCGCCACCGAGCCACTCAAGACCGCGTTTGGCACAAACGCGGATATGTGGGAAAACGAGCGGAACACGCGGATGCGGTGACGAGGGAGAAGGGATAGGTGACTGCGAATAGGGTAGGAGAGTTCGTGTGATGCCGAGAGCGTTGGAGCATCCGCCGACGATGCGGGCGGTGGGCCTGTTTGGCCTGCGCGATCTACGGATGATCGAAGTGGCGCATCCGGGTGCACCCGGCCCCGGCGAGGTACTACTCAGGGTTGCCGCTGTCGGAATCTGTGGCTCCGACCATCACTACTACAACGAGGGTAGTATCGGGGGAGCGATCGTTGGCGAAGGGATGATCATGGGCCACGAGTTCTCGGCGTGGGTCGAGGCCGTGGGCGATGGCGTTAAGGGTCTGGGGATCGACCAACTCGTGGCCGTCGACCCGGAGATCCCCTGCGGCACGTGCGAATCCTGCGTTCACGGGCACCCGAATCTGTGCCCCGCCAATCTGTTCTGTGGCTCGCCGAACTACCAAGGATCATTGGCCCAGTACATCCGTATGCCGGCGGGCAACTGCTTTATCCTGCCTGAGGAGGTCACACCTGCGGAGGGCGCGTTGCTAGAGCCTTTGGGGGTCGCGATCCACGCGGTGGACCTCGCCAAGGTGAAGGTTGGCGAAACCGTCGCAGTTCTCGGTGTCGGCAGCATCGGGCTCCTGACCGCCGCTCTGTCACGAGCTTCTGGCGCTGGCGCGATCTATGTGTCGGAGCCTCTGGCGTATCGCCGTGACTTCGCGGTGCGCTACCTCGGCGGGAGCCGTCTACCGACCGAGGTGTTCAACCCCTTGAGCCAGAGTATCGTGGCGACGATCCTGGAGGCCACCCATGGCCGAGGTGTCGATGTCGCCTTTGAGGCAGCAGGAGCATCGTGCACGCCGGATCAGGCCGCCCAGATCACGCGACCAGGCGGGCGCATCGTGGTCGTGGGCATCCCCAGTGACGACACGATGCGGATGACGGCCTCGGTCGTCCGACGCAAGGGTCTGACCATCAGACTTGTGCGCCGTATGAAACACACCTACCCCCGAGCGATTCAGCTCGTGCTCTCAGGCGCCGTAGACGTGGCCGCTCTCGCCACCCACGTCTTCCCGCTGGAGAACACAGGCCGAGCCTTTGAGGTGGTGGATAGGCGCAGCGACGGCGTCATAAAGGCGATCGTGCAAGTCAACGAGGCGTAGCCTGAGTGTCAAAACGCGCATTGGCCGACCGCCCACCATCGACTGACTATCGAGAGTACCACCATACACCCATAGCGAAGGAGGTATCGATGAGTACATTGCGACTAGGCGTCATGGCTCCATTGGAAAAAGGACCTGAGGAAACCATAAAGGAAGTCCACGAGTTCGGACTACCGACCTGCCAAGTGAGTTGCTGGAAGCGCGATCTCCTGAACGACGAGGTAGCGGATCGCCTGGCTGCGGCGGCGCATGCCCATGACATCGAGATCACCACGGTCTGGACAGGCATGGAGGGTCCCCACATCTGGGACTTCGAGCAGGGGCCAGTGCTGATTGGGTTGGTGCCACCCGACACCCAGGCCGAGCGCGTCGCGACCCTGAAACAGGGTGCAGACTTCGCCGTACGTGCCGGCGTGCCGAGCATCACGACCCACGCAGGATTCATCCCCGAGAGCCTCACGAACCCGCTCTATCCTCCGCTCGTGGACGCGTTGCGCGAGGTCGCCGCCTACTGCGCGGATCGCGGCATCAGTCTATGGTTCGAGACCGGACAGGAGACACCGGTCGTAATGCTGCGGGTGTTCGAGGATCTGGGCGCCGACAACCTCGGTGTCAATCTCGACCCGGCCAACCTGCTGATGTACGGCAAGGCCAACCCCGTGGACGCACTGGACCTTCTGGGACATTACATCCGCGGCGTCCACGCGAAAGATGGCGAGTACCCGACAGCAGGCCGGGTCTTGGGTGTCGAGAAACCGCTGGGCGAGGGACGGGTGAACTTCCCTGTTCTGATCGCGAAACTGAAGGCGTTGGGGTACAGCGGCGCACTGACTATCGAGCGTGAGATCACCGGCCCTCAGCAGATCAAGGACATCCAGCACGCCATCGCTTTCCTCTCGAAGCTGATCTAGCCCGATGGCCAACGTGCTGGAGAAGTTCTCACTGGTCGACCAGGTCGGCATCGTCACCGGCGGAGGTCAGGGGCTGGGTCGCACTTTCTGCCACGCCTTCGCCGAAGCCGGCGCAGACATCATCGTCGCCGAGATCAATGCGAAGACTGGCCCTCACGTCGCTGACGAGATTGCTCGTCTGGGCCGACGCTCAATGTTCGTCGAGACCGATGTCAGCGATCAGGCGAGCGTCCAGCAAATGGTTGCGGAAGCATTATCGACGTTCGGCAGGATCGACTTCCTGATGAACAATGCTGGTATCGTGCAGCATCTGCCGGCTGAGCAGGTTGATGTCGAGGACTGGCGCAGAGTCCTCGACGTCAACCTCACAGGTGTTTTCCTCTGTTGCCAAGCCGTCGGGCGCCATATGCTCGAGCGCCGTAGCGGTCGGATCATCAACATCGCGTCGATGTCCGGGCTCATCGTCAACTTTCCGCAGTGTCAGGCTTCATACAACGCATCCAAGGCGGCGGTCATTCACTTGACCAAGTCCCTGGCGAGCGAGTGGGCGTCGGGCAACGTTCGCGTCAACGCGATCGCGCCTGGGTATATGAACACCGCTATGGCGCAGCCTTTCTTTGACGATCCCGCGTACGGTGGTGTGTGGATCCCGGCCATTCCCATGAAACGTCCCGGCGAGCCGGAGGAACTAGGGCCCGTGGCCGTGTTCCTCGCCTCAGAAGCCTCCAGCTACATCACGGGCGCGACTCTGGTCGTCGACGGGGGCTATACTATTTGGTAGCCGGGGAAGGCCCCCGAGACCCAGCGTGAATGCAGCCGGAGTTGGTCGGTGTCGGACCAGCGGACGGCTTGGGCCGTCCGGCACATAGGCCTCGTGTCGGTTGCCCCATCGACATCCCCTGCTATACTTCGATGTTGGTTGTTCCCAAACTCGTGCCGTCTCAGCTAACTGGCCGGCACACGCACAGGAAGTGACATGATCAAAGCTCTCTATCGGTTCTACGCCATCATCCAGTTTGCTATCGAGCGGCTTGTAAACCACCCCGGGCTAACGTTCTTGGCTCTACTGGGTGTTGTGCTTTCGGTTGGCCTCGTTAGTAACGCGTCGTTCTTCGCGCAGGCTGTCGACCAGGTAATCATGGATCAGGAGCTGGGTGAGTTCAGCCGAATGACGGGGCGCCCCCCATTCTCCACAAGCATCTACACGTTCCCATCCACGCAGAGCGTTGTCACCGTCGAGGTGGGGGAAGACCTGGCGCAGAGTGTCTCAGCCACCCTCGCCCATGAGGTTGGCCTGCCTGTCGATCATCTGACCATGCAGATCCACAGCGGCAACATGATGCTTCAGCCCCGCGCCGGTACCGCACAGTATTCTGAGGGTCGGGACTTTCTGGGGGCCGTTGATGTTGCCTACATTGAGGGAGTCTCTGACGCCATGACGATCCTGGCAGGCGCCCCAATGGACGCTGATGGTGTGTCTGGCGACGTTGTCGATGTCTGGATGCACACTCGGTTGGCCGAGAAGATGGGCATGAACGTCGGCGATGAGCTGGAGATCGGCATCAATGTGCAGGCCGCAACGACGCCGATCCGCCTCGCCGGCATCTGGCAGGCGACAGATCCCACGGACGACTATTGGTTCGAGAACCCTGATGCTACGCTCCAGAATGTGCTGCTCATCCGGCGCAGTGACTACATCGACCGCATCCAGCCCACGGTGGCCTCGGGCAGTTGGTACGTGGCCTGGCATATCATCCTCAATGACGATGAGGTCTATCCCGAACTCGCCCAGGATTACCTACAGGGGTTCGCACGGGCCGAGGTCATCATCAACAAGTACCTACCCAAGACCAAGATCAACACTCCCCCGCTGGACCCGCTCAAGTCCTTCGTGACCCGCGGCGACACACTCAGCATCATCCTATTGAGCTTCAACCTGCCGGCTTTCGGGTTCCTACTCTACTTCCTGGTCCTCTCGTCCACGATCATCTCGCAGTGGCAACAGCGGGAGACAGCAACACTGGTGGGCCGCGGCATGCGCCCCTCGAGCATTCTCACACTCACATTCTTCGAGGAGATGGTGCTCTTCGTCATCGGCTATCCCTTGGGCATTGGCCTTGGGATGATTCTTGCGCGCGTGATGGGGAACACCTCCAGCTTCCTGGAATTCACGTCTCGCGCCCCGCTACCGGTCACGCTTCGCGGCCTCAACGTGCCCTTCACGCTTCTGGCGCTGTTCGTCGCCATGCTGGCCCGGGTCATCCCGGCAGGACGAGCCACAAGGCTTAGCGCCCTGGAGGTCGATCGGGCGCACGCCAGGCTCAGCAAAGGCCCTCTATGGTATCGTGCGTACCTCGATTTTCTGTTGGTGATTCCTACCTATTATGCTTACCGCCAGATATCGCTGAAGGGATCGCTATCAGCGCTGGTCGAGACATCGCCGGCGGACATCTACCAGGACCCCCTGATGATTCTTGTGCCGGCGCTGTTTATGCTCACAGCATCGCTGATGGTCCTGCGCCTGTTTCCAATTATGATGCGGGTGCTGGACTTCGTGGCGACCCTGATCCCCTGGACAACGCCCCACCTGGCGTTGCGACAGCTCGCGCGGCGCAGCCATACCTATATCAACCCACTGCTCCTCGTCATCACCTCCCTTGCGCTGGGCGTCTATACACTGTCTATGGCCGCCAGTCTCGACCAATGGCTGATCGACCGCATCTACTATAGCGTCGGTACGGACCTTGCTTTCAATGTATATCCGAATCCCGATGGCTCGACCGAAGCTGTAACGGTTATTACAGGAGAATGGATCCCGCAGCCTGCCAACTTCGAGGATATCGAGGGCGTCCAAGCTGCGACACGCGTGGGCGTCTACACGGTTGGCGCAAAGCTGATGAACACGGGCGACTTCCGCGGCAACTTCATGGCAATCGATCGGCTCGCCTTTCCTCGAGTGGCTTGGTTCCGGGGGGATTTCGCTTCAGAGTCGTTAGGCGGGCTGATGAACCAACTGGCGACGTCGTCGAACAGCATACTTATGTCGCGCGAGTTGTTTGAGGAAAACGAGCTCTTCATCGGCGATACGGTCAACTTGAGCATCGCCGTGAACTACGAGTTCCATATCGTTGATAGCTTCACCGTCGTCGGTACGTTCGACTACTTCCCGACCGTCTACGAGGAGGAGCGCCCAACAATCATCGGCAACCTCGATCATCTCGACTTCTACGTCGGCATGCCCATACCGCATGGTATCTGGCTGAGGCTGGACCCAGGAGCGGATCCCAAGCAAGTCATGGCTGAGATCCCGAGAACGCTACGCATCGGAGCCGCCAGGCCTGGGGATGCGATCAACGCGATCCGTGAAGAGCAGGGGCGGTTTGAGCGAGTGGGCGTATTCGGTACTCTGTCCGTTGGGTTTGTCGCCGCGGTCGTGATGGCCGTGATGGGCCTGCTGATCTACACCTATGCTTCGCTTCGGGAACGGCTAGAGCGGTTCACCATCCTTCGCGCCGTCGGCATGTTGCGCAGCCAGATCACGGCCCAGGTGGTCATGGAATACGCCTTCCTCACGCTGTATGGCTCAGTGGGTGGAGCCCTCATCGGGTCCTATGCATCGCGCCTGTTTGTGCCGCTCTTCCGAATCACAGGGGAAGCGGGGGTCCCACTTCCGCCCCTGATACCCATCATTGCGGAGGACCAAGTACGGTACCTGATCAGTATCTTTGTCGGGGTCATCATCGGACTGGAGGTCCTCGTGATCAGCCGGGCTCTCTCCAGAAGGGCGTTCAGCCTACTCAAGGGCGTGTTTGGCTAAGGGAGACGCGTATGGCAGACAGGATCCGCATTGGCATCATTGGTGTTGGGATCATCGGCAAGGTGCACCTGAGGAACTACCGCCAGATTGATGACGTCGAGGTAGTCGCACTCGCCGACATCGATGAACCCGAGGGAGAACGGGTTGCCAAGGAATTCGGGATCCCCAACGTCTACAACAATGGCTACAAGATGCTGGAGAGAGATGACCTCGATGCAGTGGACATCTGCCTACACAACAACTTGCACATGGCCGGTGCGGTCGCGGCACTCAGATCCGGCAGACACGTATACTGCGAGAAGCCCATGGCCGGCACCTACACCGACGCGGAGACAATGCTCCGAACCGCGCAGGAGACTGGCAAGAAGCTCTCGATCCAGCTTGGCACGCTCTACAGCAAGGAGACGCGCGCCGCGAAGTATCTGATCGATCGAGGGATGCTGGGCAAGATCTACCACGCCCGCTCTGCAGGCTTCCGCCGCCGGGGTCGACCCTACGTCGACGGTTACGGCTCGCAGAACTTCGTCAACAAGGCCATATCCGCAGGTGGTGCCTTCTATGACATGGGCGTTTATCATATTGCAAACATCCTGTATTTGCTAGGCAATCCCAAGGTGATGACCATCACCGGGAAAACCTATCAGGAAACGCCCATGGATCCCCGGCGACGTGAGATCAGCGGCTATAACGTTGAGGAGCTGGGGATGGGTTTCGTCAGACTGGAGAACAATATCGCGTTCGAGATCATCGAGTCTTGGGCGATCCATCTCGACGGGCTGGGCGGGTCTTATGTCGTAGGCTCCGATGGTGGCATCAGGTTGGATCCTTTTGGCTTCTACCACAGCGTGGACGACGTGGCGCTGAACAGCAGCGCCGACCTGGCGCAACTCGACTATCGGCTCCACAACGTGCACGAAGTAGGCGACGTCTACGACAGCTCGCAACACCACTGGATCGCGGCTCTCAAGGGACGGGTGGAACTGCTTCCCACGGCGGACCTCGCTCTGAATACCATGTTGATCTCCGAGGGCATCTACCGCTCGGAGCAGCTTGGTCGCGAGCTATCAGCCGAAGAAGTCAAGGCACTATCCGAGTCAACCGCCGTCGACATCTGATCTCGCGCGGCGCTGCCCGGCGTTTGGTCGGGCGATCCCGATGGACCGAGGAACTGACCCGATGGCAAGACAACTGCGGATCGCGATGGTCGCGTCAGAGTGTGTGCCCTTCGCCAAGACGGGGGGCCTTGCCGATGTTGTCGGGGCACTGCCCGACGCGCTAAGCGCCCTGGGCCATGAAGTGCGAGTCGTGGTACCCAAGTATGGCTCGATCGATCCTGCCAAGCACCACCTGCAGCCCCACTTACGTCAGATGTGTGTATGGATGGGTAATGCCGAGGAATGGTGTTCGGTCGACCGAGCAAGAACGAGTGGCGGTGTGCCTGTCTACTTCATCGAATCAGACAAGTACTTCGCTCGCAAAGGCCTCTATCACGACGACGCATTCAACGACTACGGCGATAATCCCAGGCGCTTCGCCTTCCTGACCCGCGCGGCGCTGCAGCTGTGCCGCGACACGCAATTCAGTCCGGATATCGTCCATTGCCACGACTGGCAGTCGGCGTTGGCCCCGGCCTATCTCAAGGTCTGGCACTGGAACGACGCCATCCTGGGGAAGGCCGCCAGTGTGCTCACCATCCACAATATCGGCTACCAGGGCGTCTATCCGGCGCACCACTACGACTACATCGGGCTGCAGTGGTCGAACTTCACGCCTAGGAAGTTCGAGGACCACGGGAACATCAACTTCCTAAAGGGTGGCATCGCCTACGCCGATCTCGTGACGACCGTCAGCCCAACGTACGCCGATGAGACACGCACGCCCGAGCTCGGCTATGGCCTGGCGCCCTACCTTAACGACAGAGGCGACGACTACATCGGCATCCTAAACGGCGTCGACACCGCAGCGTGGGACCCCGAGACAGATATGCTGATCCCAGCGCGGTTCTCGCGGCATGATCTCCGCGGCAAGGCAATCTGCAAGGACGCGCTCCAGCAGCGATTCGGGCTCGAGAACAGGGCCGAGATCCCAGTCGTGGGCGTGGTGAGTCGCTTCGCCGACCAGAAAGGGCTCGACGTCCTCGCCAACGCCATCGAGCGCATCGTTCAGGACATGCAGGTGCAATTCGTCATCCTCGGATCGGGCGACAAAGGGTTGGAGACCTTTTACGGACAACTACCGGCGCGCTATCCACGGATTATCGGTAGCCACATCGGCTATAGCGACGAGTTGGCGCACTGGATCGAGGCGGGATCGGACTTCTTCGTCATGCCGTCAAGGTACGAGCCCTGCGGCCTCAACCAGATCTATTCGCTCCGATACGGGGCACTTCCCATCGTGCGGAACACCGGTGGGCTCGCAGATACCGTGGAGCAATACGACGAGCGAGTCGGGGGCGGCACAGGCTTCAAGTTCCAGGCGCTCGATGCGAACGCGGTGTACTACGCCGTGGGGTGGGCTGTGAGCACCTGGTACGACCGTAAGCATCATATCAGCAAGATGCGCCGACGCGGCATGGGCCAGGACTTTTCCTGGGAGGAGAGCGCCCGCGCTTATCTGAACGCCTACGATCGGGCGATCGCGAACAAGCATCGTCTCTAGCTGCCGACGTTAGGCCAGCTCATCACATCAGACAAAGGAGCGTGCTCAAAGATGCGCCTTGGAGGGTCGATTTTCACAGAACACCTGACACCCGAGCGCTGGGTGGCCACGTTGCGGGCGTCAGGTTATTCCGCAGCGTACTGCCCCGTCGGGGCCGAGGCCGATAGGGCCACCATCGAGGCCTACGCTCAGGCGGCATCAGACGCCGACATCGCCATCGCTGAGGTGGGCGCGTGGAGCAACCCGATGAGTGCGGACCCGGCTGAGGCTCAGGCCGCCATGGAGAAGTGCCAGACGCAGTTGGCGCTGGCGGATGAGATTGGCGCCCGGTGCTGCGTGAATATCTCGGGGTCGAGAGGGCAGCCGTGGGATGGCCCCCACCCCGACAACCTGACGTCCGAGACCTTCGCCATGGTCGTCGAGATTACGCGGGCCATCATCGATGCTGTCAAGCCGAGGCGTACCTTCTACACTCTCGAACCTATGCCTTGGATGTTCCCTGACACAGCCAACAGTTACCTGGCGCTACTCAAAGCGGTCGACCGCGACGCATTCGGCGCGCACATCGATATGGTCAATGTCATCAACAGCCCTCACGCCTACTTCGGTAACAGCGATCTGATCGGTGAGTGGTTCGCGAAGCTTGGTCCCCACATCCGAAGCTGCCACGCCAAGGACACGCTGCTCTCAACCAAGCTGACCACCCACCTAGATGAGGTTCGTCCGGGACGCGGAAATCTTGACTACCGCCGATTGCTGCGCGAGCTCGACAAGCTGGATCGTGATACCCCGCTGATGATCGAACATCTTAGCAAGGAGGAGGACTTCCGGTTGTCCGCCGAGTACATCCGCGGCGTCGCCAGCGAGATTGGACTCCGCTTTATCTAGGCGTTTCCGGAAAGTCCAGACCCTCCGTGCAGCTGATCTATCCAAGCTGCACGGATCTGAGCAGACCAGAGGGAGGCTGATGAATGCATTTCGGCGTATGCGCTGATCCAAGGTTCGCGCCGGCCCTTGCCGGAGCCGGGTTTGACTTCATCGAGCTCAATGTCCAGCAACACCTTATGCCACTGGCAGACGACGCCACCTTCGAGCCCGAGATGGCGAGAATCAAGTCAGCAAGTCTGCCAACGATTGCCGCGAACAGCTTCGTCCCGCCGTCGCTGAAGATCGTCGGCACCAACGTGCACGGGGATGCGCTGGAGGGCTATGCGGAGACCGCCTTCGCCCGTGCGCAGGCCTTGGGGATTCGCTCAATAGTCTTCGGATCAGGCGGCGCCCGCCAGATCCCCGATGGGTTCGACCGAGATGAAGCATGGGAGCAACTCCTCTCTTTTGGCAGGATGATCGGCCCCCGTGCACAGGCGCACGATGTGACCGTGGTGGTGGAACCGCTTAACGTGACGCGGGGCGAATGCAATGTGCTCACCACCGTAGGTGAGTCAGCGCGCTACGTGAAACAGGTCAACCACCCCAACGTACGCCTCTTGGCGGACGCCTACCACTGGGGCCTGGACAACGACAGCTTTGGCGAGCTGGTGGCCAGCGGACCGCTTCTGCGCCACGTCCACATCGCGACTGTAGAGCATCGCCTACCTCCTGGCTTTGAGGACTGCGACTTCACGGGCTTCTTCCATGCTCTCTGGCTCGGAGGCTATGACGGCCCCGTGTCGATTGAGTCACGATGGGATGATGTGGCGGCGCAGGCCGCGGCAGCCTTTGCGGGGTTGATGGGCGCCGTGCACGCAGCGGGGCTCTAGGCGCGACCGGTAAGACGTTTCAGGTCACACTAGATTCCTGACATGCCACACGTCATCCTGGCCCACGACCTGGGTACCACGGGCAACAAAGCCACGCTATACGATGATGACGGCAAGCTGATCGGCAGCGCGTTTCACGGCTACCATACAGCCTATCCGCACACGAGCTGGGCCGAGCAGGACCCCGAAGCCTGGTGGACCGCAGTATGCACGTCGACGCGGCACCTGTTGGCTCAGACGGGGATCTCCGCAGGTGACCTCGCCTGCATCTCCTTCAGCGG
>JALOOJ010000285.1 GCA_025454475.1 Anaerolineae bacterium | reverse complement strand
AGTCGCGGCTATGGCCTCCTCTGGAACAACCCCGGCGTGGGGCGGGTCGAGTTGGGCGTGAACCGGACGCGTTGGACCGCCGAGGCGACCCGTCAGATGGACTATTGGATCACGGCGGGTGAGACGCCTGCCGCCATCCTGCGGGCTTACGCCGACGCGACGGGCCACGCGCCCGATCTCCCCGAGTGGGCGGCGGGCTTCTGGCAGTGCAAGCTGCGCTACCGAACCCAGGAGGAGCTGCTCGGGAGTACAAGCGCCGTGGCCTGCCGCTCTCGGTCATCGTGGCCGACTTCTTCCACTGGACGCTGATGGGCGACTGGCGCTTCGACCCCGAGATGTGGCCCGACCCGGCGGCGATGACCGCCGAGCTCGCCGAGATGGGCGTCAAGCTGATGGTGTCGATCTGGCCCACGGTCAACGCGCGCAGCGAGAACTTCGCCGAGATGCAGGCGCGCGGCTATCTGGCGGGCAGCGAGCGCGGCGTCTTGGCGCTGCGCGACTTCTCCGACAACGTGCCCTCGGGCAAGCTCTACCTGCATTTCTACGACGCCACGAACCCTGACGCGCGTCAGTTCGTCTGGGATCGGGTCAAGGAGAACTACTTCGACAACGGCGTGCGGATCTGGTGGCTCGACGCGGATGAGCCCGAGATCCGGCCCGTCGATCCGGAGAATGTGCACTACCATCTGGGTAACGGTCTGGAGGTCGGCAACCTCTACCCGATGCTGCACGCCAAGGGCTTCTACGACGGGATGCGAGCCGCGGGTGAGACCGAGGTTGTGTCCCTGAGCCGGTCCGCGTGGGCCGGCAGCCAGCGTTTCGGCGCCGCCGTCTGGTCGGGCGACATCCCCTCGACCTTCGCATCGCTGCGCCGGCAGATCCCCGCCGGGCTCAACATCGGGCTGAGCGGGATCCCCTGGTGGACCACGGACATCGGCGGCTTCCACGACGGCCACATTGAGGATCCGTCGTTCCGTGAGTTGATTGTGCGGTGGTTCCAGTACGGCGTCTTCTGCCCGCTCTTCCGCCTTCACGGCGTTCGCCGGCCCGGAGGTGATGGGACCGGTGCACCCAACGAGGTGTGGTCCTTCGGGGACGAGGTCTACGCGATCCTTCAGGAGATCCTGGTGCTGCGCGAGCGGATGCGCCCCTACGTGATGGCGCAGATGGCGAAGGCCTCCGAAGCGGGGCTGCCGCCTATGCGCCCGCTCTTCGTCGACTTCCCGGATGACCCGGCGTGTGGCGACATCACCGATGCCTTCATGTTCGGGCCGGACCTACTCGTCGCGCCGGTGGTCTGGGAGGGCGCCCGAAGCCGCGACGTTTATCTCCCGGCGGGCGCGGCGTGGACCGACATCTGGACTGGCGCGATCCACGCCGGAGGGCAGACCATCACCGCCGACGCGCCGCTGGACCGGATTCCGCTGTACCTGCGCGACGGGGCGAGCCCGCCGATCAAGGCCTAGGGCAGGCTCAGGCGCCGCCCTCGGGAGACGACGGCGGCGGCAGGAACACAGGGGCGGGATCGGTGCTGAAGCGCGGAGGCTCGCCGCCCTGATCCGCGGGGGGATCTACGGTGCCCGTTCCGGGGTTGGGCACCGTGTATCCCACCACTCTCCCGCCCTGGGCAGGGAGAGGCCGGCGAAGCGATGATTGGGGCCGCGGGCCACCGCGCCGGAAGACGCCCCGCCGGGGCGTCTCTACAGGGAGCCCGCCTTCCGGCGTAGAGACGCGGCGGTGCCGCGTCTTCCGTGTCCGCGGCGGGGCAACTCCCAGACCGTGCGCCCGAAGTCCGAAGCCCCGTTCACTATCCCGCCCAAGTGTCGTCGCCCGAGCGGACTCGGGTCCGGGCCCTGGGCGGTTCTGCGCTCGCGATCGCCCAGACCAGGCACGCGGGATAGAGCGCTGCCAAGCGTCTGTCGGCTGCATTGATCCTTCTGGTGTTCATCGTGTCCTTCGGCAGCACCCCTTATCGGCTGCGGTGAATGGCAGCGTGGCCGCGCCCGTGCGCGGGTCTTCGAGCGAGGCTGTCCGGTTGGGCCCATTCATCGACATCCACACCGATGGCGTCGAAGACGGGTCACCGGCCGTGGCCTAGTCAATGCTGACGGCACGCCCGCGGCCGGTCCCACCGTCCTGGCATCGAGCGCCGGCGTCTACAGACGGCGTCCGGGCGTCGCGTATGACCTGGAAGTGAGAATCACCACGCCAGCCGCGTGAGTTGACTGCGGCTGACACCAGGAGTAGCATGGTCTTGTCGCGGTGACTCATCCTCACCGATCGATTGCCTCGCACCTCGTCTGCCGCTGCAGTCCGGATGACCTGTCAGAAAGGATAGGCCGACATAAACCGCTGGCACAGAGGAATGCTGGTCGCGCTATTGTGCGCCGCTGCGACGTTCGCCCCGAGCCTCCCGACCGCCCCATGGGCTGTGAGTGCCCCGCTCTCTGTGAGGGGCCCCGTCTCTGTGAGCGGCCCGCTCTATGTGAGCGGCCCGCTCTATGTGAGCGGCATGATCTATGTCGACGTCGACGCGACGGGCGGCAATAACGGGAGTTCCTGGGCTGATGCCTTCACCACACTGCAGCCTGCACTGGAGGTAGCCGGAGCCGGCGACCAGATCTGGGTGGCGTCGGGGACTTACACGCCCACCCACGTCACCACGCCAGGCGATCCGCGCTCGGCGACCTTCCAGCTAAAGGACGGCGTGGCCCTCTACGGCGGGTTCGACCCGTCCGCGGGCGATGACGCGTGGGACGAGCGCGATTGGGGGGCCAACGTCACCACCCTGAGCGGTGACATCGGGACCGTCGGGGATCCCGGCGACAACAGCTATCACGTGTTCTACCATCCGGCGGAGCTGGCTCTGGACGGCAGCGCCGTCCTGGACGGCTTCACGGTCAGTGGGGGCAACTCGGACGCCGATCCGCCTAACAGTGGCGGCGGCGGGATGCACAATTCTGGCTCCTCGCCGACGGTGGCTAACTGCATCTTCTCGGCTAACTCAGCTGTGAACGTCGGGGGCGGGATGCACAACTACTCTTCTTCACCCGTGGTGTCCCACTGCACCTTCTCCCAAAACGTAGCCGAATCCGGCGGCGGCGGGATGTACAACGGCAACTCCTCGCCAACAGTGACCAACTGCAGCTTCTCACATAACGAGGCCGGGGCGGGCGGTGGGATGTACAACGAGGTATCCTCCTCGCCGGTGGTGGATAGCTGCATCTTCTCCGGCAACTCGGCCAGGTCCTACTACGGCGGCGGGATGTACAACCGTGGCTCCTCGCCGACGGTGACCAACTGCACTTTCTATGGCAACACGGCCGGCCCCGGCGCAGGCGGCGGCGGGATGTACAACGAGTTGTCCTCCTCGGCGACGGTGGTCAACTGCGTCTTCTCAGGCAACTCGGCCGGCTACTATGGTGGCGGGATGTTCAACGCCGGCTCCTCGCCGGTGGTGACCAACTGCACCTTCTCGGGCAACTCGGCCGCCCACAACGGCGGCGCGGTGGTCAACCACGCCGGCTCCTCCCCGGCGGTGACCAACTGCATCCTGTGGGGCGATACCCCGAACGAGATCGCCGACAGCGACAGCACGCCGGACGTCAGCTTCAGCGACGTCCAGGGCGGCTACACAGGCGCCGGTAACATCAACGCGGCCCCGCTCTTCGTGGCCCCCGGCAGCGGCGACTACCATCTCGACCCGGACTCCCCGTGCATCGATGTGGGGACCAACGCCGCACCGGACCTGCCTGGGTTCGACTTTGAGGGCGATCCCCGCATCCTGGACGGCGACTGCGACGGGATCGCCGTTGTGGATATGGGGGTGGATGAGGTCCACCGGTACCACGTCGCCTTGCCGCTCGTGCTCAGCAGGGCCGCGCCGGGCCACGAGCGCGGGGATGAATTCCCCGCGCTAGCAAACGACGCCCGGTGAACCGGGCTCCCGGACCAGTGCGCAAAGCCCCGTTCACGGGGCGCTGCCATGTAGCCCGGCGATGAAGTCGCCGGGCGGGGCCTGGCGCATCCGCGGCGAGCCGGCATCGGAAAGGCGCAGAGATGCGGGGCCGCCCCATAGAGGCTTTGACGAGGGACTCAGACAGGAGGAGGACCATGACGTCCACACAATCGGCATCTGATGCGCAGGAGGCGCGCCTCCGCGACGAC
>JALOOJ010000284.1 GCA_025454475.1 Anaerolineae bacterium | reverse complement strand
CGAGAGGGGTACCTGCGGGTCCATTACGAGCCGTTGAGGATCGGCTAGTCTGTAAAGGAGGTATCGGATGGGTTTCCTGAACACGCTAAACCGTATCGTGATCGTGATTGCGTGCCTCGTGCTCATGGTAGCTTTCACCGCATTGTTCATACTTCCACACATCGCCCTGACGGAGCTGGGTAGGTGGATGGTAGACTGGGGGGGCTACTTCGAGGGACAGGACACGTGGACCCGCCTCGCGGTGGGGGTCGGGCTCGCCGTCTTCGTGGACATTTTGCTCCTGGTCGTCATCTTCATCGAAGTGCGGCGGGGGCGCCGGCGCTACATCCGCGTCCAGCAGGTCTCCGGCGGGATGGCAACCATCAGTATCGACAGCGTGACCGAGCTGCTCCAGCACCGGCTGGACCCAGTTCCCGGGGTGATCTCGATCACGCCCACAATCCGCGCCAAGGGCAACAAGGTCGATGCGCACGTCGACGTTGGCGTGAGCCGCGGGACCAACGTCCCCCAGACCGCCAGTTTGCTGATCGGAAAGATCCAATCGGTGCTGACCGATGAGCTGGGCATGCAGATCGCCGGCGTGCCCTCGGTTCGGGTCAACGTGCTGGTGCCGCGGGGGAAGGAGATTCCCGCGCCCGTTCCGGTGGTAGCGCCCACGGCGCTACCCCAGGCAGCGGCGGCGGCGCCACCCGCGCTACCCCAGACGTCACCGCCCGCGTTACCGCCGGCGGCCGAAGCGCCCGCTGAGGAACGGGTCGTTCACGACCTGCCTGACCGCAAGAGCGACGCAGCGTGAGTGAGGTCGCCAGCCTGGCGCCGGCGGCGCTCCTGGAGGCGCTGATCTTCGCCTCGCCGCAGCCCGTGTTGGTCAAAGATCTCGCAGTTGCCGCGGGTTTACCGGTGGAGGCCGCCGAGGCGGTGCTGGCAGATCTCGAGCGTCGGCTCGCGCAGGGCGGGCTGCGCCTGCAGCGCAGCCGCGACCGGCTGCAGCTTGTGACTGCCCCCGAGGCAGCCCCCGCCGTCGAGGCGCTCCTGGGGCTGGACGTCACTTTGCGGTTGACACAGGCCGCGATGGAGACGCTCGCCATCGTCGCCTATGCCCAGCCTGTCACGCGACCGCAGGTGGAGTCCATTCGTGGCGTGAGCTCAGACAGCACCCTACGGACGCTGCTCACCGCAGGCCTGATTGAGGAGACCGGGCGGGCCGAGTCGCTGGGCCGTCCGATCCTGTACGCGACCACGTTCGAGTTCCTGCAGCAGTTCGGCCTGGAGCGTCCTGACGACCTGCCCCCGCTGAAGCGGCAAGAGGACGCGGAAGTCAAGCCCTCCGTCTGATGAAGCGAGCGCCTGTCCGTAGGCTGATGAGCGTCGTGGTGGCGGTGGTGCTGACCACGCATGGGTCGCATGCCTATGCGCAGGCGACGCCCACTGTGACGGGCGTCTATTATGTGGGAGCGGAGGACGCCATCGCCAAGGCGATCGACCTTGCCGCGCCCTATGTCGTGCGCGTCGATCAGCCGGACCTGGCCCAGGTCATCGTCATCAACAACGCACCGCTGAGGGAGTCGCTCCGTGCCTTCAGCGCCGAGATACAGCAGGGGCGGGTGGGACTCGTGCTCTTCGCCGGCCCGCTGTTTCCCCAGACCGCGGATGATCTGCGGGCGCTGCTGGCTGTCAGCACATTCGGGTTGGCGCAGACGGCTGCTCCCGAATCTGTGCAGCTCGCGCTCGTGGACGATCCGCTCCAGCACGCGATTGCCTGGCGCTCGGCGCCCGAGATCCGCGCCCGGACCCTCATTGTCAACCCTAACCTGCTGCGTCCGGTCGTCACCGCCGGCGTCGAACAGGGACTGGTCCAACGGGTGCGCGGACGCGAGCAAACGCAAGTCCTGATCGTCGACGGTTGGTTTACCCATCCATCGAATGCCGATTGGCCCAACTGGGCCTATTTCAACTACCTGGTCTACCACCTGGTCTCCGATGCCGCCGGGGCGAGTCGGACGCTCTCGTACGTGGACTATCCCCGCTCGCCGACGCCCGACCGCGCGGGCCGGCTGGGGCTCGCGGGCGCCGGGGTAGGGCTCATGGTGACTGCAGGTACGCTCTACTACGCGGCCCGCCGCCGTCTGTACCTTAGCCCAAGCCTGGCCACTGCGTGGCAGAAGCTGACCACACAGGCGGGTGCACCACCTGCCCACGCAGCGTGGCGCACCGTGGGCTTTCACCGCCCTCTCGCCGGCTTCCTGACATCCCTGCCGCTTAGCCTCATGCTCTTGCTGCCACTGCTCGCGTATCGCGTCGCCATCCTCCCCGACTTTCTCTTCCCGGATCGACGTGGGCTCGAGATCTGGACTATGGTCTCCAACTGGACTATGATCTTCTGGGTCCTTCTCGATGCCGGCACTGCCGCCGCCGCGATCCGTCTCTTCAGCACCTATCACATCCACTTTCCCCAGCAGGCGGCCCGCTACATCCAGTTCTACGTCTGGTGGCAGCTGCTCAGCGGCGCGATCCAGCTCGGCGTCATCTGCATCCTCGCCGCTACGGCGTTTCCGGTGTTGGGACTGGCGCACCTGACGTATACGATCCTGGCTCGCGCCGTGCTCCAGGTGCCCGGATTCCTGGGAGTCTTCGCCGTCATGTTTAGCGCGCGCCAGCGGTTCGACTATCAGCAGAGCCTGAGCCTCCTCACCACGATCAGCATTCCATTGCTGCAGGCCATCGCCATTCGTCTTATCGTCCCCTGGGGCGCAATCAGGCCGGAGATGGGTGCCGGGCTGGCCGGAAGCATCGGGGTCGCTGCCGGCATCCTCCTGGCAGAGGGGTTGGCCTTCCTGCTCGGTGCCAACCTTCAGTTACGCGCGGGACACTCGTTGAGCGCGCTGTTCCTGCCCACCTTCGACAAGCACACCGCCGCGGAAGCCCTGACGTTTGGCCTCCCATGGGCCATCAGCGTCGCGATCCCGGTCTTGGGCTTTGTGCTCCAGACGGAGGTTCTCGACGCCCGCCTCACGCCGCCTGATCTGCGCGCGGAGAACTGGCAACACCTGCTCCTGGTCGCGGCAAGCTTCGAGGTTCTGCTCGTCGGACTTTACCGCGCCGTGATGCCGATGCTCTCCGAGGCCCGATCCCTGAATTACAAGGCCCTGATCCGCTATACGGCGAGCCAGGCAGTCCGGTATGGCGCCTGGTTCAGCTTCTTCCTGTTTGCGACGCTGGGGGCGCTTGGCGAGCGCCTCCTGGCGACGGATCTGGCCGCGCGGTACCGCGATCTCGCGCCCTGGTTGATGCCAGTGCTGGCGTGGGGCGCCCTACAATGGGCCGTGTGGCTGCCCGACCGCATGCTTGAAGCGGCAGGCCGGCCATGGCTGATGGTGCTGGGGACCCTCGTCGAGCAGGCGGTGCGCATCGGCGGCAGCCTGGTCCTCTTGCCGCTTTGGGGCACTGGCGGGGTGTTCGCGGCCTGGGGCGCCGGGCTTCTGCTCCACAGTATGCTTGTGCGGATCTTCGCGAGCGCTGCGCTGGTCCGTGTCCGGATCTACGTCTGGCAAACGCTCATCGCCCCCGCTGCCGGCGCGATGCTCCTCTACCAGCTCCTGCGCCTAGGGCTCGGGGCGTGGTCGCCCGCCACATGGGCCAGTGCAGGGAGCATCAGCATCAGCGCACTCCTGACCTCCCTCCTGGTGTACGCGTTCCTCACCGCCCTGATGGGGGGCTGGGACGACGGCGCGCTGGCCGATCTGCGCCAGGCAGCGCGTCTCAGCAGTATCGGGCTACCCTTCGCCTGGCTTCTCCTACAGTGTGTCCGGCTGGGTGCGCGCGTCTCACCGCTGCATGGCCGGTTTCCCATCGCCCTGTACGACTGGGCGCAGCAGGAAGCCGCCGCGCTCACCTTGGCACAATCACAACCTGAGCGATAATGTGCCGCCA
>JALOOJ010000283.1 GCA_025454475.1 Anaerolineae bacterium | reverse complement strand
GAACGCCAGCGCCTTCCGATAGAAGGCCGCATTCGCGGTGACATCGCCGCCATAGCCTTCGCGGAAGGCACGGAGACAGCCATCGTCGCGGTCCAGTGCGCTGAACCAGAGCGCAACCCACTCGTAGTCACGCGGGGCAACGAGGGCGTCGGCGAAGTCGATGAGACCTGATAGCACCCAATGGCCATCGCGTTCCTCGAGCATGACATGATCCTCGGTCACATCGCCGCTCGTCAGGACCATGGCCAGCCCTGCCGACTCTTGGAGCACGGCGTGCACGAAGCCGGGGATGCGCTCCAGGACTGTCTTGGGCAGCGCCTTTCTGGCGCGGAGCTTCTCGACAGTCTGCGTGAGGTACCGCTCCGCTGTGCGCTGCCACCCCTCCGGCCTGGTGTCGAGCGCACCCAAGTGGTCGATCGGGATGTCGTGAAGCACTCTGAGGCGATGGCCAAGGTCGCGAGAAGCCGCGAGGAGGTCGCATCTCGGGATATCCTCACGGATCTCGCGGATAGGCTCGCCCGGCACGTAGCTCAGGACGATGAAGGGCCAGGCACCATCTGTACCAAGTGTTCCCTCCGCGAGCAACTGCGGCGCGCCGATGTCGGGCCACCGGCTCAGGATTGGATGCAGAACTCGCTCCAGTGTGTAGTCTTCGGGCCACAAGGGGGCATATATCTTGATGACAGCAACGGTGGGTGTGTGCTTGTTGACGACAAAGACGGCGTTGCTGCCGGGGTAGCCGGCCTCGATGGAGCGGACCGGTATATGGGCGCGACGGCAGATCTCGAGCACCGCCGGCGTCCACGTGTCGACATCGGTGAAGACTTGGCCCCACTCTCTCAAGGACCTTGGAACTGGCAAGTCGGAGCAATCGAAGGTGGATGTCATCGTGTGGGCTTCGCCTGTATCACGGATGGGGCGAATCGCTCGGATTTCGCGGATGGGGGGAGATCATCCGAAGAGCTTGGCGGTGAGTTGGGCGATCCGGATGCCCATAGCCTCGGCTCGCTCCAGATCCTTGGCGGTCGGCTTGCCCACGGCGAAGGGGCCGAAGTGGGGGCCGTGGGTGGTCCCCGGCACGACCATGCCGGAGACAAGCAGGGCGGTGATGATGGACATATTCGTGAGCTCATGGCCGCAGCCGGCGCCGCCCGAGGTGGTGAACGCGGCCCCGACCTTGCCCTCGAGCTGCCCATAGATCTCGGCGGTGGCATCGATAACGTGTTTCACCTCGGCCGCCATCTGTCCGAAGTAAGTGGGTGAGCCCACGATGATGGCATCGGCTGCTACCCAATCCTGGTTGGTGACCTCGGCGGCGGTCACAGGGATGCACTCAACACCCGCGACGGATGTCACGCCCTTCACCACGGCATCGGCCAGTGCCTTTGTGTTACCTGTCACGCTGAAGTAGATCACGAGAACGCGGGACATTACTAGCTCCTTCTCAACCAACTGGATGAATCAGGATTGGCGCCAAAGGCCCTCGCGCAGACTGGTCCCGTGACCGCGATAGAGGTGCGGATGGGCGAGCCGATGGTGAACCTCCTTGACCGCGATCTCGACGGCGGCGTCAAACGTCTGTTGTCCGAACGTCGCAGTCGCGTCCTGCGGCGGCATACGACCGCCGATGCCGACGAGTGTCTCGCCCTTCGGAGGCAATAGGCTCAGGTCTACCGTCTCCGGGTGAAGCGCAAGCACGTGCGAGGTCTCCCAGCCTGCGGCATGATCGCCCGCGTTAGGGTACCGCTCCTGGACGAGCAGATAGTCGACGAAAGCCCAGGCTAGCATCCGGACGTGCTCACGCTGGTTGTACTGGAGCACGGCAGCGCGAGCATGGTCGATGAGGGGGTAGTGACCCGCGACAAGCACGCCAAGCTCGAATCCCAGGCTCTCGACTTCCGCAAGGATGTGTATCAGCAGCTTGTGATAGTTGAGGGCTTGTTCGGTCGCACTGAAGGGCTGGCGGTCGGGGAGGAAGTTGTCCGGCGACAGCTCCATGTGGGCCGCGATGGCATCACGATCGGCAGCGTTCGCCTCCATGAGCGCCTCGAGGCGGCTCTCGCCGTAATAGAGCGGCGGGAAGACCAAACCGCCGCCGCGCTCGGCGCACATCAGCGCCAGGCCTTCGGCCTGCAGGGTGTCGGCGCCGACCGGATTGTGGGCGCCGTGCCACTCCAGGGTGCCGATAGGGATGTAGGCCACGGGGCAGGCTCTGCGCCGTTCCACTATCTGCGCCGGGCGCAGCATGTTGTAACGTACTTCAGGCTTCATGGGTAAGCTCCTTCACGAGAGCCACGTTCTGCTCGAGTTGGCTTAGCTTGCTCATTCCGATGGTGAACGCGTGCACTGTGCCAAGCCCGAGGACATAGGCGAAGGCGCGCCGCACGTCGTGTGTGAGCTTCCCGCAGCCCACGACTTTCATACCGTAGAGGGCCTTGCCGGCCGCATGGAGCTCACGGAGAACCGGCTCCACTTCGGAAGGCTTGCCGTCCATGTTCACGCCGGCATAGTTGATGCGGACAAGGACGGTCTCCACCCACGGCGTCGAGACTGCGACCTTCAGTGCGCCGAGCCCGTGACACGAGAAGCCAACACTGCGCACCTTGCCCAGCTCCTTGGCACGGGTCAGCCCTTCCATTGCCCCTTCGTGTTTCCTGGGCCAGTTGCTGTTGTGCATCCCGTGGAGCAACACGATGTCGAGCACATCGGTACCTAACTCTATGAGGAAGCGGTCGACATCCTCGAGTGCTTCCTTGGATTTCGTGGCATGCGTCTTGGTGGCAAGCGTGATCCGGTCACGTTTGACCCGCCGGAGCGCCGCCGCCACGTGGGGATGGGCGCCGTATTGGTCTGCAGTGTCCCAGAAGGTGACGCCGAGGTCATGGGCCTTCACCAAAAGGTCCGCCAGCCCGTTGATCCCCAGCTTAGTCTGCTCCGAACAGCGGTTCGCGCCATCTGTTCCGGTGCCAATGGCCAGTCGCGAGACGTTCAACCCGGTCGAGCCGAAATCGATAGATTGCATGCCAACCTCCTCGTGGTCATGCCTTCCCGGAAGCTTGGCAACCTCCGGGAAGGTGATCGAAAGACGATGTTAAGCCCGCCCCCACTTCTCGAAGGCGTCCTTGAACGACATCCCCGCGGCGAGGTCCTCGCGCATACCCTGTTCGCGAGCTTCGATCTCTTCGGCCTTCTCCAGGGCCTCCATCGCGATGGCCTGAGGGACTACGATGACACCGTCCGCATCGGCGACGATCCAGTCGCCGGGCTCGACGCGCACGTTGCTCGTTAGTGTCCCGGGCATGCCGATCGGAACGTTGGCCGCCGTCATACGCCAGCGCTTGGCTGACTCGACGGGCGAGGTGCCTCTGGCGCACACCGTATAGCCAGGGATAGCCTCGAGGCCCCACGAGTCCCGGATGAAGCCATCCAACACGATGCCGCGGGCGCCGCCCTGCTTGATGCCCCAACTCGTCATCTCGCCGAACTTGCCCGTGTGGGGTTCGCCTCCCGTCTCGAGCACCAGCACGCAGCCCGGGAACATCGCGTCGCGCAGGGCCCCGAAGTAGTCCTCTCCCTTGCCATACTTCTCTGCGTCCCCTGCCATTGGGACATCGCGGCTGCCCCGAGCCGTGACAACCTTTCCTGCGAGATGCTGGTGCGGGAAGAGGGGCCGGATGCTGAGGTCGAGGCACTGGTCGGGATACCCCATCCGGTCCAGCGTGTCGTATAAGTTGGCACTGCGAATCCTGTCCCAGCGTGCCTGCAGTTCCAGAACCGATAGCTGTTCGTTGCGATCAGACATTGTCATCTCCTGTGTACCCAAGATAAGTGCCTATTGACAAGGGCTTGCCGGCGCCAGGTCAGCCGGCAAACTCGGCGTTGGCCCGCTCCAGTAGCGCCTTCATATAGCCGATGGAAAATGCCGTGCCGACGCG
>JALOOJ010000282.1 GCA_025454475.1 Anaerolineae bacterium | reverse complement strand
CCGGCTCAAGGCGCTGGGCATCGATGCGGTCGATTCCTACATGACGACGGTCCAGTACGAGCACGGGGCGATCGCGCAGATGGAGAACGCCTGGATCACGCCCAACGGCAACCCCAACATCAACGACTTCAAGTTCAACCTGCTCTGCGAAGATGGGAAGTTCGATGTGGACGCGTCCAGCCACGGCTTGCTGCAGGTGACGGATTCCGAGCGCATGATCACCCAGGACGTCCTTGTCCAGAACTTCGTCTTCGGCAAGTGCAAGGGCTTTGCCTATGAGAGCATTCGCAGCTACATCGACAAGCTGATGAGCGACGAGGCGTTCCACGTAAGCCTGCGCGAGGCGGCGAACGTCTCGCTTGCGATCCTGGGCATCATGCAGTCGGCAGAGAGCGGCGTGCCCGTGGGGGTGGAGCGCATCTAGCGGGGAGAATGGAGGCCACCCTTGCGAAGGCGCGGAAACCTTCGCAAGGTGCGGAATCCCCGCGAAGGTTTCCGGCTGTGCTACCCTAAGCTATGAACTGCCTGAGGTGGCGCGCGCTCTGGCGCAGCCCGTCCTTCCGGCGCTCCAGCGAGCCCTCGTAGGCCCGGTCCTCCGCCTCGATGCAGACCGGCCCACCGTAGCCGGCATCGGTCAGGACGGAGAAGAAGCGGCCCCAGTCGATGTCGCCGAGCCCGGGCAGCTTCGGCGTATGGTACTGAAGTGGGTGGGCCATAATCCCGACCTCATCCAACCGGTGTTTGTCGACCCGCACATCCTTGGCGTGGACGTGGAAGATTCGGTCGACAAAGGCCCAGATCGGCTTGATGTAGTCCATGTGCTGCCACACCATGTGCGACGGGTCGTAGTTCAGGCCGAAGCTCGCGCTGGGAATACGCTCGAACATCCGGCGCCAGATCGCCGGCGTCGTGGCCAGGTTCTTGCCCCCGGGCCACTCATCCCCGGTGAAGAGCATCGGGCAGTTCTCGATTCCGATCCGCACACCGTGTGCCTCTGCGAAGGCGACCAGCGGAGGCCAGACTGCCTCAAAGCGCGGCCAGTTCGCGTCGATCGACTTGGTCCAGTCGCGCCCGACGAAGGTGTTGACGCCTCCGACGCCCAAGAGTGACGCGGCCTGGATCACACGTTTGATGTGGCTTACAGCGACTGCGGCCTCTTCGGCGTCCGGCGCCAACGGGTTTGGATAGTATCCCAGCGCGCTGATCGCCACGCCTGCATCGGCCATCACGGCGTTCACCTCGGCCGCATCGGCCGCATCGAAGTCCGTGACGTCGATGTGGGTCACGCCTGCATAGCGCCGTTCGGCTTTTCCCTTCGGCCAGCACATCAGCTCTACGCAGTCGAACCCTGCCTCCGCCGCGAAGGTCACGACCTCCGCAAGCGGCAGGTCCGGCAGAATCGCACTTGCGAAACCCAGATTCATTGTGTTCCTCCTTATCATTCAGTCCTGAGCAAAGGTACGTAGCCACTCCAACGCAGCCTACGCCACAGGGGGATGCCGGTGACGGATGCGCAGTTTTCCCATGCCCCATGTTAGATATTGACGGAGACAATGTCAAAACAGACTGCCTGCCGGTGCCATTCGGGCGAGTTTGACAGCCTCTGCGCGGACCAGTATGCTACACAGCGTAAGGCTCTGCTTATCTGCACCTACGACAGAGGCGCAGCTCAGATCCCAGCTAAGGAGGGACACCATGAAGGCGGCACTGCTCTATGGCGTCGGAGATCTGCGTGTCGAGGAGATAGATCCCCCTGTTCTATCTCATCCGGATGAGGTGCTGGTGCGTATCCACGCATGCGGCATCTGTCCCAGCGACCTGCGGGCCTATACCGGCGTGAGCACGCCACATCGTGGCTGGCCCTACACGCCCGGCCATGAGTGGGCCGGCGAGGTCGTGAGCGTGGGCGCCGAGGTCGAGGGCTTCGCGCCTGGAGACCGGGTGGTGCCCAACCCGATGCTGGTCTGCGGTACCTGCTATAACTGCATCCGTGGCCTCTATAGCTTCTGCGAGAATCTACAGCGCGGCAGGATTCGCGGCGGGTTCGCCCAGTTCGGCACCGCACCTGCCGCAAGCCTGCACAAGGTTCCCCCTGCCGTCTCCTACCGGCAGGCATCCTTCGGCGAACCCCTTGCCTGCTGCGTCGCCGGCAGCAAGCAGAGCCGGATCGGATTCGGCGCTGATGTTGTGATCCTGGGTGCTGGTCAGATCGGGTTGATGCATCTGCAGCTGGCGAGGCTCTCCGGCGCCCGGGTGATCGTGAGCGACGTCATCCCTGAGCGGCTTCAGAAGGCCGAGGCCCTGGGTGCGCACGCCGTGATCGATGCTGGCTTACGCGACCCGGTTCAGGTGGTTCAGGAGCTGACGGCGGGCCGCGGCGCGGATGTCGTCATCGTTGCTGTCGGCGTGCCCAAGGCGGAGCAGCAAGCCCTGGACATGGCGGGCGTTGGCGCTACGATCAACTTCTTCGCCGGCACCTATCCTCCAACATCTATCCCTCTGGACCCGAATCGCATTCACTATCGCCAGATTAGCCTGACCGGGTCGCATGACTATGGCCCCATCGACTTCCGCGATGCTCTTCGATTCATCGAGCTGCGGGCGGTTGATGTGGACGCCCTTGTCAGCCACGACTTGCCATTGGAGCGCACGAAGGAAGGCTTTGACATCGTGGCTGAGCGCAAGGGCCTGAAGGTCAGCATTCATATGTAAGGGACATCGATGGCCACGGAGCCATTGGAAATGCAGCGATCGACTTCAGTCGAGCACGTCCGTATCTCAGGTCGACGACCGGACGCGCCCGACCTGCTGTTGGGCCTCGATGTGGGCACGACGACAACTCGTGCCTTGGTGTTCGACCTGGCAGGCCAGCCAGTTGCAGAAGCTTACCGCGAAGTCGCAATCGCCCACCCAAGACCCGGCTGGGCGGAACTGGATGCGGAGCAATGCTGGCGGGCGACGATAGAGGTGATCGGCGAGGTCCTCAGTGTCGATGAGTCCTTCTCGCGCCGGCTGCTGGCCATCGGTCTCACCGGCCTGCTCCACGCTCTCGTCCCGGTTGATACGGCGGGGAATCCTCTCGCTAGTGCGATGCTGTGGCTTGATCATCGCTGTGCCCCTCAGGCTGCCTGGCTCTGGCAGCAACACGGCGATCTCATTCGATCAACAACGGGCGCCAGAGGGATGAACAGCAGCTCCTCTGGGCCTAAGTTGCGCTGGTTGGTGGAGCATGAGCCGGCGCTCGTTGAGCAGGCCGCTGTGTTCCTGCCGATGAAGGACTTCATCCGGTTGAGGCTCACCGGGCGTATCGCCACCGATCCGTCGGACGCCGCGGGGACGGCGCTTGTCGATAACCACAGCGGGGAATGGTGCGCGCCACTCCTGGCCGCGATTGGCATCTCTCTTGGGAAGCTCCCCCCAATTCGCGGCTCTGCCGAAGTCATCGGCGCAGTCACCGCGGAGGCCGCTCAGGCCACCGGACTCGCGGCTGGGATACCCGTGGTGGTCGGCGCGGGTGACACCACGTGTACGCGTATTGGTGCGGATGCAGAGGGGACCGGGCGGGCGTGCATCTATATGGGTACTGCCGCCTGGATAGCCGCGCCCCAACGACAGGCGGGGTGTTTTGCTGCTACGGCCACGACTGGCGCTGCTCTGCGCTGGCTCGTGGGGCTTTTCGATCCCGCACCAGGCCAGGCCGCAAGCGCCGCCTACACTGTACTGCTTGAGGAGGCTGCGTCGGCTCCTCGAGGCGCCGCTAGTCTGCTCTTCCTGCCCCATCTGATGGGCGAGCGTGGGCCAGCCTACAATCCCAAGGCCAAGGGTGTGCTGTTCGGTCTGACACTGGCCCACGGGAGGGCGGAGATCACGCGCGCCGTGCTGGAGGGGTGCGCGTTCCACATCCGGTCGATCCTCGACCAGCTATGTGCGGAGCCG
>JALOOJ010000281.1 GCA_025454475.1 Anaerolineae bacterium | reverse complement strand
TCCCGAACCGCCGGTTTCTGAACCGCCGGAACGAGGCACCACCGGAGTCTAGCGTATCGACGCGTCAGTCAAGCGCCTGCAGTCGAGATGCGTATGCCCTGGGCCCTGGGGGAGAGCTTGACTTGCTCTGCCGTCGCTTCTACACTACCTGTTAGCGTGATCGAGCCCACCATGGAGGTCGCCGGATGGGGCGACCTGCCGGCCTTCGATCCATCGTTGCGGTTCTGGGTCGAGGTCTGTGCGAGCGGCATCGGGCCGGAGCCGGCCATCAGCACCTGCCGAATATCGATCAGCAAGCGCGGCTCAACACGCCACGAGCGCGGCACGATCACCAGCCGGGTACAAGGCAACGCGAGGCAGAGCTAGGATGACCTCAACAATCGTCAATGGGATCGTGGGCGTCGTGAGTTGGGCAGGCAGGCGGCGGTGAGGCGTCTCCTTCCGGGTCTTTTCCTCATTGAGGGACTGCGCGCCAGTGCCGTCTACGTGCTCGCCGTCGAGGGTGGCCTGGTCATGATCGACAGTGGGATGCCGCACGCGGAGGCACGGATCGCGGCGGAACTGAGGGCTGCGCGGTATACCAGCCTCGATCTGCGCGCGATTGTGCTTACTCACGGCCACTTCGATCACACCGGCAGCGCCGCGGCGCTCGCCGCAGCGAGTGGTGCCCCCATACTGGCGCACGCTGCCGACGTGCCCGCCATCGAGGGGACGCAGCCATTGCCGTACCGCACCTGGGGCCAGCGCATCGCGATGGGTATCGCCGGCACGGTGCTGGGCGACGCCTGGATGCCCAGGATCACCCAAGCGTTGGAGGATGGTGAGGTGCTCGAATCGCTCGGCGGGCTGCAAGTTCTGCACACACCGGGGCACACGCCGGGCAGCATCTGCCTCTACTGGCCGGCGGGACGAGCGCTCTTCAGCGGCGACCTGCTCGTTCACTCGCGGCGGTTTGGCCTGCGGCCTGCACTGCGCTTCTCGATCGCGGGGTTCAGCGTGGACCCGGAGATGGCGCGGGTATCAGCCCGTCGGTTGCTCACCCTTCCGATCGACGTGGTGTGCTGTGGGCACGGCGGCGCCATCACCGAAGGGGTGCGCGAGCAGATCCACGCTCTCGTCGACGGCTCCTCAGGGGAGGCTCAGGCATAACATGGGCCTCTCAGTTGCTGCCGTGACGCTTGTCGTCCGCGATTACGACGAAGCCATTGCCTTTTTTACGGGTGCGCTGGGCTTCGCGCTGGTTGAGGATACCCCGTTGGGCGATGACAAGCGCTGGGTCCTCGTCGCGCCGTCAGCCGCGGGCGGCACTGCCCTGCTGCTGGCCAGGGCCGCGACGCCCGAGCAGGCGCACCGCATCGGCGATCAGACCGGAGGGCGTGTGGCCTTTTTCCTGAAGACGACCGACTTCTGGGGCGATTACGAGCGTATGCGCGCGGAGGGGGTCCGCTTCGCTGAAGATCCCCGGCACGAATCGTACGGCTGGGTTGTCGTGTTCCTCGACCTCTACGGTAACAGGTGGGATCTGGTGCAGTACGACAAAGCTTGACTGTTTGGCGTACAGCGTCCTTGCGCGCTCCTACAGATTCAGTGCGTTCTTGATCACCTGGGTCAACAGGGCAAGCAGGATCGACAGCGCCATCACGCCGAGTTTGCTCAGGATAGGCAGGTCAAAGGGCCAGGTGTGTACGCTGTTCACCTTGCGCTCCAGGGCCTCAAGCGTCAGCAGCGCGCTGGCGTCGGTCGCCACTGGTGAGGCGGGATCGAGGTTGCGGGCAAGGACCATCCCCCAGCGCTCCTTGACGTAGGTCTGTAGCGCAAGCTTCTCGCGCTTCATGCGCGCGTGCGCGCCGAGCAGTGGCAGGAAGAAGAGCGCCAGACCAAGAAGCAGCAGCACGATGACCGTGAGAACATACTCGGTGCGCACCGGCCCGATGAGGAACATCAGCCCCATGATGAAGAGCAGACTGAACGTTCCCTTCGACAGCGATAGCGATAAGGCGGCCATGGACCGCAGCCCCATGGCCTTGTCCTCGTAGAAGGGCCTGAGCCTCAGCGGCTCGTGGCCCAGACGGTAGAGGCCCCAGGTTGCGCTTGCGGTCACCCACAGTGCAGTACCTGACAGCAGGTAGAGCGGTGGCCCCGAGAGGGCCTCGTACGCGGCGCTGTAGGGACCTGGCGCTTCAAGGATGCGCACCCGGTAGTCGCCGATGAAGATGGCCTCGATCACAAGCCCGATCACTATGGCCGGGGCGAGGCGTGATAGGGCGCCAAACGCCCTGTCGAATGCCGGCGACTCGGGCAGGAACGAGGCGAGCGCCGGCTCGGCCCTGAGCACGCTGTGCCGCGCGTGGCGGATCGTCCAGAAAAGGATGGCGTAGAAGGCCGACCAGAGCGCGATGACGAGCGCTTGTTGCCAGGGATGCTCCGGCACGTAGCCGTGGAAGTAGCTCGCCAGGCTGGCTTGGAGGCTGCCGGTCTCCAGATAGGCGACCAGCAAGCTGCCGGGTGGGCCCAGCACCGCTGCGATGAACAGCGCAGCCCAACCATAGGGCAGGGGAATCACGTCGAGCGCGCGCTCGATCAGGGTAGGGCGCCTGGGACCCGCCAGCGGGAGTTGGCGCGCTCTCGTCGCTGTGGCAACCTGCATCACAACCAGCCCTTCCTCCGCGGTCCTGCAACGCTCACGTGACCATCGCCAGGTCCCGAGGTGTTGAAATAGGCTAATAAAAACAACTATATCATATAAATATGCCCGTGTCAAGGTCATTGCCTGGCTACCCTACGTCGGTGTGGCCGCAATGGGGGGGTGTTGACCGGTCGTTTGACGTGGTGTGGCCCGAGTCTACACTGACTGCACCGTCGAAGGGTCTGACGTGGACGATCGAGCAGGGAGGGTTTCTGCACACTCAGGGAGGGATCGATGGGCATAAGAAACAGACATGAACGATGGTTGGGTGTGATGTTGGCGGTGGCGCTGCTGGCTACGATGCTGCCCTTTGTCGGGGCACAAGCGGTGGCAGCTGCTACGTCGGAGTTGTTCTTCTCCGAGATCATCGAGGGCTCGAGCAACAACAAGGCGCTCGAGATCTACAATGGCACCGAGGCTCCGGTTGATCTGGCGGCGGGCAGCTACAACATCCAGATGCACTTCAACGGAAACCCGGCTGCCGGGCTCACCATAAACCTGACCGGCACAGTGGTCGACGGCGACGTGTATGTGGTTGCCCAGGCCTCGGCCAGCGCGACGATCCTTGCCCAGGCCGATCAGACCAACGGCGCCGGGTGGTTCAACGGCGATGATGCGGTGGTGCTGCGCAAGGGTACGACTGTGCTCGATGTTTTTGGGCAGATCGGCCTTGACCCGGGCACGGAGTGGGGCAGCGGCCTGACCAGCACCGCTGACAACACCCTGCGCCGCAAGGATACGATCTGTGCCGGTGATCCCGTTGGGAACGATGCCTTTGACCCGGCGTTGGAGTGGGATGGGTATGCCACCGACACATTTGATGGTCTGGGCGCCCACACTGCGAGCTGCGGTGTTCCGCCTGCACCTGCTGAGCCGAAGATCAACGAGTTCTCGGCCAGCACGACCGGGACCGACGTAGAGTTCGTCGAGATCTTCGGTGAGCCCAATACGGACTACTCTGCATTTAAGGTACTGGAGATCGAGGGCGACTTTAGCGGCACCGTCACCGGCGTAGTGGATGAGGTGATCGCCCTTGGTACAACAGATGCCACCGGGCTGTACCTGGTCTCGTTGGCTGCGAACGCGCTTGAGAACGGCACGATCACTCTACTCCTGGTCAAAGACTTCACTGGCGCACTGGGCAGTGACCTGGATACCAATGAGGACGGCGTCTTTGACGTGACCCCGTGGTCCGCTATCGTCGATTCTGTCGCTGTCTATGACGGCGGCGCTACTGATCGCACGTACGGCATGCCGGTGCTCG
>JALOOJ010000116.1 GCA_025454475.1 Anaerolineae bacterium | reverse complement strand
CAGGCCCAGGGCGGACATACCCCGCAGCTTAGCCGCCGTGTCCTCACGACCACCCCACACAGGTTCCATCTGCACGTGTCCGATCCCCGCGAGATAAGTCTCCGGGCGATATGCCTCCAGTCGGTACAGCGCCTCGACGATCGCCGTTTTTGCGGCGCATCCCGGATCGGTCTTGGTTGGGTTGACCATTAGCCGCTCAAAGGTCTGCGCCAGGTCCGGCTCCAGCTCACTTAGCAGGAACTCGCCTACGAAGTCGGCAGCCCGAGCGACGGCAGGACTGTTGCGCAGGGCCAACGCTTTGCGCAGCGCTGCCCGCGTCTCCTGTGAGGTGGGTTCGGAGCGAAGCGCGGTCAATGCCGCGAGCTGATCCTCAAGCCGCTGCGATCGTCCCATACCTACAGCACGTTCAGCCTATCGCCCCGCAGCTTCGCCAGCGCGAACTTGGCCTTGCGGGCGACATCGATCCCGTACGGGCAGACGATGCTGCTCGCTTCAGCTGAAAGTGCGCCCTCGTCCCACCCGGCGTCCGCGAACCGTTGCTGCGCGATCGCCGTAAGGTCGAACCAGTGCGCCAGGCGCAAGCGAAGCGCGTAGTCAGCGGGGTCGTGAGGTAGGTAATCGATCATCTGCCGGTCAACGTAGCCCTCCAAGCGGAAGAGCGCCATCAGCGCATCTGAGCATCCGCCACACTGACGGCACACGTAGGCGCCCAGCTCAGGCGCGTCACGTAGGATGGTCCGGCGCTCCTCAGCACTAGCCGGCCCTCTCGCGACGGCCGCAGCAGCCTCGTAGACATGATCGACGGTGTTCATACCACAGATCAGCACATCCGACCCTGACCCCAGCGCGTAGCGCAGCGCAGGCTCCGGGGAACGATACAGAAACCCGTCGGCCAGCGGCTTCATTGCGGTGATACCGACGCCGTGCTCGCGCGCGAGTGGGTAGACCTGCTGTTGAATCTCGGGGACGAATTGCTCTTCCAGATAGTTATCCCAGATCAGTATCACGGAGAGAGGGATCCGCCTGATCGCTTCGAGGTAGAGCTGGGGCGGGCGGTGGCTGCTGAAACCCATGCCCCGAATCAGACCCTCCTCCTTCGCGCGCAGCAGCGCGTCCATCGCGCCACCCCTGGCCGTGATCGCCTCCAACTCCTCAAGACTGTTGACGCCGTGAAAGAAGTAGAACTCGATGTGGTCCGTCTGCAGCAACTGGAGCGAGATCTCAAGATCCCGCCGAATCCCGGCCCCATCGCGGGCACCGCTCTTGCTTGCAAGGACAACCTGATCTCGCCGGCCCACCAGAGCGCGGCCCAGCTTCTGCTCAGATGCCCCGTTCCCGTACCCACGGGCGGTCTCGATGTACGTACCCCCGACCCCCAGGAATGCATCCACCACCTGCGCCACGATTTCCGAAGAGATCTCCAGTTGGTGGAACCCCCCAAGTCCCAGCCGGCTCACCGTCAGTCCGGTGGCGCCCAGTGCAATCTTCGGCAGCGTGTATCCACTCATAGCCCTATCCTCTCTTGTCAGCACGCACGATGGCTTCTGCTTATTTCGGCGGTCCCGCGAGCACCCGTGCCCTGAGCGCCTCGGGATCACATACGGCCTCAAGGCCCAATCCGACCCGATACGCTGCGATCATCTCTAGCCACCATGTCACTCCTGCTGCCGCATAGCGTGCCACGAGCTCGCGGGCGCACGCAGCATCGTCTTCTGGTGTGATGCCAAGGCTCACCACGTCGAAGGGCGCATCACTCCGGCGTTCGTCGCGCACAAAGGCGATCGCCTCTGAAAGCTGGTCCAGCTCCTCGTCAGGGCTATCGGCTTCACCGAAGATCGGGAACATGCCATCCCAGCGTGCCATCCGGCGGAACGGCGCCCTGTTGGGCCAAAACCCGCCGACCCAGATCGAGATCCTGGGTCTCTGGACCGGCCTGGGCAGGAAGCGCGCATCGCGAACCTGGTAGTAAGCACCATCGAACGAAAAGCGCTCGCCCGTCCACAGCCCGGACAGGATCTCGAGCGCCTCATCCAGCATCGCGCCACGGACACGTGGATCGGTCTCCTCACCGAGATCTGCCCATTCTGCCTTACCAACCCCAATGCCAACGCCGAGGACAAGCCGTCCATTCGAGAGCTCGTCGAGCGACGCAGCCTCGCGCGCCAGCTTCCACGGTCGCCGTCTGGGCACCGGAGTCACCGTCGTCCCGATGCGAATCCGCTCAGTAGCCAGCGCTACGGCCGTCAGCGCAACCCACGGATCGACGAAGGGCTGGTCATAGCCCGCGACGTGGTCCCAGACGAAGAAGCCATCCCAGCCTGCAGCCTCCGCCTCGGACGCCAACTGGGCCATCGCTCGAGCGCTTCCAAACGGGCCGAAGTTGGGCAGATAGATGCCATAGCGCACTGGGACCTCCCCAGGGGAATAGACAGACCCACGACAGTGTAGCACAGGAGTTCGACTCCACAAGCGCAAGTCACCCCAGACGATCCGTTCGCCCACATCGAGCAGACTGAGGGGCCATCAGCCGGTGTCGACCGTCCTGATCGAGGCACCCAACGGTCCGATCACGCAGACCTGCCTAGGCCGAGACGATACCCGGGCGCGTCCTTCGCACAACGTCCAGTGACGCCCGGGCCTCGTCTGCCCGGAGCTCAAAGATCACCGGCCCATCGAACCCCGTGGCCACTACGGCATCCAGGAACGGGCCGAGATCCAGATCGCCGGCGCCCAGCGGTCTGTGATCGCGCCCGTAGACGACCGTTCCAGGTATTTTGGGTCGGTCGGCATCGTGGAGATGAATCTCCACCAGCCGCCCGGCACTCAGCGTCAGGATACGGAAGAGATCAGTCTCGCCGCAGAATCCCGACAGCACGTGCCCGACATCGAGGCACATCGAGAGATCGAGCGCCTCTGCCATCTCCAACGTTAGATCAAATGGGAACTCCACCGTTTCGATCGCCAGTTGGCGGCTCGAGATACCGGTCATGCTGAGGATCATCTGCAGGCTCTGCATGGCAGCCTGTTGAAACTGGCGCAGGATCAGGCCCCTGCCCACCGGGGGTAGCGCCATCGCCGTGAACTCGGAGGCCAACGCCCCCGTCGCGTGCAGTACATACACTTCCGGCTCCAACGGCAAGGTCGCCTTGATGATATCAACCACAGCCCGTACCGAGCCTTCGCGGACGTAGCGTTGCGGCGTCGAGGGCTCAACTGACCACAGTGGTAGGTGGACCGTATACTGAAGTCCCAACTTGGCCTTTAGGGCGAGCAACTCCGCGATTTGCGAAGGCGCGAACGTCTGCGGCATGAACGCTGATAGGTCGCCGCCCAACTCTACCAGGGCAAAGCCCTGACGGTTCAGCGCCCGAACGAGTTCGGCGTGGTTGAAACTACCCACGTAGTCGTGCATCTCGTCAGGCGAAAGGCCCTCGGGAATCAGTGCACCGATCTGCATTGCCATTATGCCGAATCGCATGGTCCCTCGCTTTCCAGATCCCATACTCTATCGCCTTAGCGTAACCTTGCCCATTCGCTTAGTCACGCACCACCGTCTCCCGGCTGATCTCGGGGTCCGTGAACACGTCCGCTACGTCAGTGGCGCGACTGGAGAAGCTCCAGACGACAGCGCCATCGTGACCTGCCTGGAACCAGTGACGCCTGTTGGGGGCAAGGGTTATCTGCCGCCCTGGGGTCAACGCCGTCTCGTGCCACACCGTGTAGGTCGCCCTACGCCCATCCGGCGGCAAGCATGCGGGATGCGTAGACACCTCGCCTTCGGTGTATACATAGGCAGCACCCACCTCACATCTCAGCGTCTCGGCCTTGCCCGGATACGCGCCAAGCGGCGGATGACGGTGCTCGGGCAGCGTCTGCCCGGGAAAGAGCACTATCAGCTTCACCGCACTTTCGGGCGTGTCCAACAAGGTAAGGATCTGCGCTCCGGTCTCATCCAACTCACCCAGCCCGAAATCGGCGACGGCGACGCTTTCCAGCTCGTCGGCCGTAAGGGCAAGCCCCGTGCGCCGCAGGAGATCGACAGCCCTTCGCTGCGCCTCGCGATATGCTGACCGAGTGATCATCTCAGATCGCACTCACAGCAGAGACCGGAACAGCGACCTGTAGGCGTGCGCCGGGATGCCTTCATCGATGAAGCCCTGCAGCTTGTCGCGTCCCAGCTTGTCCAGCAGTCGGATGCCAGTTTCGACGATGGCGATCGCCGCCGCCATCTCCTCGACCTGGTCGCCGTGGCGACACGCCACATCGTAGGACAGCCATCCGTCCCAGTTGAGCCGGTCGAGGTAGAATAGCACTTCGACCAGGTCCCACACGTTCACGGACCCCGGCAGCATATCCCAATCCCACTCACGGGCATTGTCATTGAAGTGCACGTAGAAGAGTCGCCCGGCCTGTGCCGCGATGGATGCGACCTCTGCGGGCGTCTCCTTGGCAATCAGGGCATGCCCTACGTCCATCGTCACGCCCACGTGTGGCACACCAACCCGCTCGCACAGGAACAGCGCCCGGCCCATGTCGCCCAGGATACACGTGTTGCTCGACTCGTTGAGCTTGTACTCGAGGCTGATGCGAATGTCGCTGCGGTGCCTCGCCGCCTCGCCGATACCCTCCTCAAGCCATCCCCACTGCTTCAGATAATCGACCTGGAAATTGTAGTTGTGGCCATCGATCAGGGGGCAGCACGTTACCATCGTCGCACCCAGTTCAGCGGCGAGATCCATCGACGTGCGCATGTCAGCGACCGCCGCCGCCCGTACCACGGGGTCCGGCGCCGTGAACGACCCCCACGCCCACTTCTTCTGCGACTTTACGTTCAGGTTCACCGCCGACACGGACAGGCCAGAGTCACGCACCATCGCCAACGTATCGCTGACGTCGGCGAAGTCGCCCGGGTAGACGATCTCGATGCCATCGAGCCCCTCAACCTTCTTCACCATCGCCAGGCGCTCCGCCAGGCTCTGTACGGGCTGGTACTCATGGAAGCGGTCCGCAATCCGGCCCATCATGCCCAACATGATCGAGTGTCGAAGTCTCATCGTTTCCTCCCTTCGTGCTCTAGCGAGTTTCTGGGCGGCGCGTCGGCCCAGAGATCAGGGACCAAGGGCTGGGTATTTGCGCGGAGCCCGAGTGCCCAACCAACAGTCACTTAGCGGCCAAACGCTTCCTGAACGCACAGATGTCGTCCTCAGAGAGCAACTCATCGGGACGCAGTTCCGTGGCCTCGACGAGGCGCAGCTTTAGGTCACGGTTGGTGAGCCACTCATCTCCAGGGCGCATTGTCGTCCTTGGATGTGGGTACACATCGTCCGCAGCGACTGGATCCGCCACTTCGTAGAGATATCCAGGCTGAGTGCCATTGTGCTGAATCTTCCCATTGTCGGAGATGCTGACCAGTGGTGGCTTGTGTGAGAACACCCGCGCCAGGTCGCGCACGTGCGTGATCGTGCTGCCTGCACGCAATACCTCGAGCATCAATGGTGAACCGTGGTACCAGGGCTCGTTGACATCAATCGCGACCACCTCGTGATCCACGATCTGTGGCACCGTCACGACGAGAACGCCATCGTCGATGAGATGATCGATGTCTCCGCCAGCTCTGAGCAGATGGACGCGCGACACGCGCAATCCCTCGGGCAGACGAATGCTGACCGTATGGGGTCCAACAGGGAGCAGCTCACGAAACGCACCCCGCATCATCATGGGGTTGGTAAGGTTCACCAGGTGCACCGTGATGGCATCCGGACCGCGCCAGGCCACCACGTCAAGCACGCCGGGGCCGTCTACCGTCACAGGAGCCACCGCGTCCATAGCCCAACGGACCGCGTTTGCCAGCAACTTGCCGTGGTCGGGGTTGAGCACCTCCCAGAAGATCCGGTCCAGATCCCACGGAACGTAGAGCACCCGTCCCAGGCCATGCTGGCGGCAGAAAACGGCGGGTATCCTGGTATGCGGTTGCCGCGGGTAGACCTCCTCCATCGGGAGGTCAGGATACGGCGGCACCAACGTGATCGCGGGTGCCTCGTGAGACGACTCATCTCGCACCTTCACCACCAACTGGTACCCGCCGTAGACCGTCCGCTGTGCGTTCTCAAGTCCGCTTAACAGCGTGCCCGCTGTGGGCACACTGTGCTCCAGCCGGAGGTAGCCATTCCTGAGCGGGCCCTCGACGTCGGCGGCGCTCAGCGGATCAACACCGAACAGGTCGGCGAGGCCGAACGTCGCCCGGCGCCTGCCCTCTTCATCATAGAGCGAGGTCTCCAGCGTCGCCACCAGGCCGCCGCCACGCGCGACAAAGGCCCGTAACTGATCACACTGCACATCCGACAGGGCGGCGACGTTGGGCAGGATCAGCACCGCGAAGCCGGCGAGGTGTTCGGCATCCATGTGGCGATCGTGCACCATTTCGAAAGGGATGCGCGCCTCGATCAGGGACTGATATACACCCAGGATCGGTGCCTCCACCCGGTCGGGGGCCGCCTCGCCATAGAGTGCCGCGGTCTGCTGCGAATAGACGAGGCCAACGTTCGCTATGGGGACGCGGTCGCGCCAATAGGCGTCGTGCTTCGCGTGCCACGTGTAGATGTCCTCGACGACGGAGAGCCACCGGTCGTCCCAGATACGTCCGGCGAACTTGGTGAACCACGGGCGCATCCCATTGGCTATCTGGTCAGCCACCCAGACCCGCAACTCCGCCTCGCTCTGAACCGAGTCCTTCCAGCGGTATCGCTCCTCCAACCCCACACTGAAGATACCGCCAATTGGTTTCCGACCAAAGACCGCACGAAACTCCTTGGCGTTTTTCCCGCTCGACCAAGGCGCCGACAGGCCCGAGCGCCCCTGTTTGTCGGCGAACAGAATCGGTACCATATCGCTCAGGGTCTTCATGTCGAGTGAGCTCAGAGCGCCCCCGCCTGAGTTCGGAATGTACCGCGCCCCAGGCCGTGCTTCCCCGATCGCGACATCCCAATGCCGCGCCAGTTCGAGCAGTCGATCGTGCTGCCAGTGAGCGTAGGCGCGCCAGGCCGGATCGGTAGATAACTGACGAAGCGGCAGCTCATGCCCGGAGGCCTCGCGGAAATTGCGCTGACAGTGCTCGCAGTAGCAGATCCCATGCCCGGACCAACGGTTGCTGAAGATCCCCTGAACGTCATACCGGCCAACGATCTCACGATGCACGTCGGTCATGTAGTCGAAGTTGTAGGGGCCCAGCGCACACGTGACCCAGGCATCAGGCATCGACCAATGGCGCCGCGGGCTCCCATCAGCGTCTGCCGCTACCCAATCGGGGTGTGCCTCGAAGACATCCTGATGCACCGCGTGCGGATCGGTGCGCGCCAGGACGACCATACCCATTCTTCTGCACCCCTCCGCCAGGTAACCGAAAGGGTCCGTGTCTCCCATCCAGGCGCAGCGATGGTGCAGAGGAATCCCCGTGGGATAGTAGCAGACATAGCCCCCGGCACTCAGACACGCGCCCTGTGCGTGAATTCGAGCGAAGTAGTCGAGCCAGAAGTCCGGGTCATACGTGCCCGGGTCGTTCTCCACCAGCGTCAGTTGCGCCCAGCGGAGAGGGTACTCCGGCCAAGCATCAAGCTTCATAGGCGTCCTGCCTCATTGACACGAAGATCTCATGCGTCTCCGGAGTCCCGTAGCCATCAAACCAGCTCGAGACCAGCCCAGCGCCTCCGAGCGCCGTCGCAACCATGCGCTTGTTGAAAATGCCCACGCTCTCGGCGGCTAGGTAATCGCTCACCGGCATCCAGAGACACGTCTCGATCTCCGACTCCTGGATCCGGATCTCCTGTGTCAGTGGATCGAGGCGGCAGATGAAGTAGATGTCGGACTTGCCGAAGCGGTACCCGTGCCAGTGTCGGAAGCCCACCAGTTCACGAAAGCGCGTCTCGACACCCGTCTCCTCGCGCACTGCACGCACCACGGCCGCGACAAGATGCTCGCCGGGCAGGAGCGCGCCGCCCGGAAGCTTGTAGTAATTGGGCTGCCGGTTACGATGCACTCTCTCGACGACGACCAGAAGCTCTTGCCTGCTGTTGAGCACCAGTCCCCCGGCGCCGATGTAGTGCGTCGCGTGGAACGGCACCACCGCATCCGGTTGGATCCGGTTGACCAGCATCACGTGATCGGGTTCACAATGGTGGAACACGAAACCCTGTGCCACGGCTACTGGAATCAGCGCACTCCGAGCTATAGGGATCTCTAGCCAGACCACCCTGTAGTCCTCGGACTGCCACGCGAGAAGCGACCGCCTGAGCTGATCATCGAAGATGCCGGGGTCCGCAGGCAGAGCTTCCGGATCTACCACCACGCCGTGGAAGACGTTCTCGGTGGCGGGAAGGGTGCCCTTGTCGCCCGGTTCCGACCCGCTCTCACGGCGCTCAATTACAGCCACGTGCAAGGCACGAGCCGGTCCTCGTCGCGGTCTTGTCCGTGCCCCCCCTTCTTCGGAATCGAGTCGTCGTCGCGGCGTACATCGTCCGCGATATCGTGCTGACCGTGGTCAGCCAGGATGATCACGCCGTAGCCCAGTGGCCTCAGCGCCTTGACCAGGCGCCGAAGCCGGGCATCCGTGTCCCGCAGCATGGGCAACACCTCGGCCGAAGATGGCCCGAACTCGTGGAAGACGTCGTCGACGCGCCCGAGCTGGGCGATGAGGAACTCCGGGGCGTCGGCCCTGGCGATCTCGATCACCTTCTCCGCGATCACATCATCGGTGCCCCGAACCGTTGTGCCATCGATATCGGCATAGCGCGCCAGCAACGAACTTCCGGTATAGCCTTCAAAGCCGACCGCGGCGCTTAGCCCTCCGGCGCGGCGTACAACATCGAACAACGTCTCACACTGAAAGTCGTGGTCCCGGGTGCGGACGCCGTGCCCGTCGAGGTCGGCACCTGTGACCATCGTGGCGAAGTTCACAGGCGTGATCGAAGGCATAACAGAACGCAGGATGAGGCTGTGCTCCGCGTGCAGCGTTTGCAGGTAGGGCATCTCAGCCTGCCACAGTGTCCACGCAAACCACCCGAACGCGTCCGGCGCCAGCACGGCCACTCGCGTTGCTTCAGTGAGATCCCTCAGAATCTCGGGGATCGGCGCGCCCTGTGCACCAGCGGGCACCCTGACGCCAAGCACCGTGCTCACCGTAGGCGCAACGTCCACCATGGAATAGATCATCGCCACAGAGATACCTCCGTTTGGGACACCTCTGGCCTCCAGAGCCGGCCTATGCTACGCCCAGCTGATCCTAACAGCTTCGAAAAGCCCAAGTTCGGCAATCCGCACCGTGAGGCGACCGTCCAACCACGTGTATGCTAATGGCTCTCCACATCGGAGGCCAACGACCGACACAGGTCTTGCGATGCAGGCTATCGACACCTCCGCATCCCGAACGGGGACAGGCGCATAGAAGCTGTTCCCGAAGTGACCCGAGGCGTTGACCAGGTGCAGCAAACGGGTGGTGCCATCCTCACTCTCCAGCATCGTGATCTCGATGTGAGGAGGCAGAGCTCCCCCGACCGGCTCGACGCCAGCGAACTGCTCCAGCAGGTCGGCGCAGAACCACGCTGTGTTTGGATGCCCTTGCCTATAGAAGAGCGCGCCCGGAAGCCACGGCACGTAGATCGCGTAGCCCTCGCCAAAAGGATGCACCACGAACCCCGGATGATCGACCACCAGATCGTAATAACACCGCTCCGGGGGACCGAAGTGGTGCGGTGGCACAAGCTGCATCCACGAGTCTGCCGATGGCTCGTAGCGCGCGTAGACGTAGGCCCCATCCAGATAGACGAGATCAGTGTCGACGAACCTGGGGAACCCCTCCTTGTCGACGAGCTTGAGGTAGGAGGCCCGCATGTCGTCCCTCACGGACAACACCTCCTCGATTCCCAACGATACCAGTGAAGGGCCAGGGCGCGGGTCACCGTGCTCGTCGTAGAAGCCCGATTTGCCCGTAACGACCAGAGCTCCACCAGCCTCAACGAATCCATCGAGCCGCTCGGTCAGCGCATCCGACAGCGCCTCAATCCCAGGAACTATCACCGTGGCGTAGCGTGTCCAGGTTACGTCCAGCGCAGCACTGACTCGTACTACATCGAACGGGATGTGCTGCTCGACCAGAATGCGGAACCAGCCTCGGTACTCAGCCTGGTTGCCCTCAGCCTTCAGCAGCATCACCTCAGCAACCGAATGCAGCCCGACATAGTCAGTCTCGTGCACCGCGTGAAAGTGGAACAGGTCCTTTACAGCCGCGAATCCCGAGCGGTCCTCGTGATTATCGAGACGCCCGATCAGGTAGTAGTCAAGCGCTCCGCCGTTGGCCAACGACTGTGCCAGGCGCAGAGCCTGCTGTCCTGGTGAGACAGCGACGTGCCGATAGGGGAAATCGATGAAGTCCACCGTGGTATTGCTGGAGACCATCTCGGGGAAGCTCCCCACTGCCCACTTCGTGTTGTCCGAGGCATCGTACTGCCAGTGCGGCAGAGGTCGGTCCACCGCGGTGTTGGACTCCTGTCGGATAAAGCCCCGGCGGAATGCGGTGTGGTTGGCGATGATAACTCTTGGCCAGCGTTCAGCGATGAAGTGATAAACGAGATCGTGATGCTCATCCATCGTCTGTTGCTGGAACTGACGATATGCGCGGAACACCGGATCATCGCGATCTTCCTTCGCCGGAAGATGCAGCCCGAATAACTCGCCGAATCGTTCTTGGCAGTGGCTGCAGTGGCAGATGCCGTGGTATGTGCCGCTATAATCCCGGGTCTGATAGCCCCCCATGTTGAAGAAAATCCCGTCGAAGTCATGCGTCTCAAGGACCTCTTCGATGATCAGCAATGCGTAGTGCTGTTGATAGGGCCCGTTGATGCACACATGGACATCTCCATTGTAGTCGACGATCTCGCCCCCGGGGCTGCGATACGCCCAATCTGGGTGCTGTTCATAGATCGAACGGCGCACCTTGGAGAAATCCGTACGCGCGATGACGTGGATGCCTGCCGCATGGCAGGCATCCAGTATGCCGTGCAAACTGTCGCCCTTCAGGAACGGACTCTGAAAATGGAACGGGAGGGTTGTCGGATAGCTGGCGATGATCCCGGCTGCGTTGATCATCAGCACATTGGCGCGGAATTCCAACAGGTCGGCGACCACGCGCGCAGCGCTGATGTCCAACATATCGGTCTCGCGCAAGTTGGTCTGGATCAGTCGCCATTGTCTCGAATGCCACCAGTCAGCCATTACACGCTCCTCGCTGTGCCGAACCGAACTGCGCCGAAGGGATGGTAAGACCATCGCCCGGATTGTACTATGATGGTAAGGGGTGCACAACGCAATGCCGGGGCGCGGGCACGTCTCAGCTCCGCCCACGGTTGCTGCTGTGGCAGGAGCACAGGTTTTAGGAAATGAGCGCAATGCGGTATCCTGTAAGGGAAAGTGAGAGGATAGCGCATGGCACAACTGGCATAGCATCTGATCAGCGTTGAGGGGCGTGAGCAGGACTGGTTCGTGTTCGTCGAGAACCGCGAGGCGGTGCTGGCGGCATTGGAGGCAGGGCGTTGCGACGGAATCCTGCCCGCGGCGCGCAGCTTTCTGGACGGATTCGCCGAATTCTGCCTGCGTGCCGGAGTACTGAAGGCGTTCGAGGCGTTTCCGGACCACCGGGCGCGGCGCAGCATGCCTATGTTCTTCTTCTGCAACACGCTGGTACACCGCCCGCTGTGGCACTTGCCGCGGTTGCAGCCGATCCAGGACACCTTGTTCCGCTCCCCGTACATGCTGCGGCAGCTGGGAGTCAACGCTCGGCAGATCGCTGCGGGCTTCTACGCGGCTGCGGAAGGGGCAAAATCGTTCACGGCAGAGGCGATTGCCGATGCATTCGTGCGCGCGCGTCCCGCTGACTTCCTGGCGAACCAGCAAGCGGTGCTAGGAAGCCTGTGGGAGTACTGCCCGGGACAGTTTCAGTCGGGGCTGTGGGCGATGGACAGCGTGCACTTCCGCGTGCCGCGCCGGGCGCACACGCCGGAACAGGCTTTCGAGCTGACTGAGTTGCGCGCGCGGGGCACACGCGTCACCATCGGTGTACACGAGGACATGCGGATCATGGAAGACATGACCAACCTGAGCCGCTCGCCCAAGCAGCAGTGGGAGGCGGCGGAACCGCCCCAGATCCACACGGAGCCCCAGCCCCAGCGTGAGATCATGAGCTTGCCGGCGATGGAAGCCGAATGGGATGCGTGTGACGTGCCCTTGTCGGCGTGCCTGATCCGCGACACGTATCCGAATGAAGTCCGCTACCGGGGATTGGTGACGACGCAACCCGATGTCCCCGCCTTTGACATTCACAGCGATAACGGGAAGCGCTGGACCCTGGAAGAGGTCTTCGTGACGTTGACGCGCTATTGGCGCTTCGACGACTTACCCCCCTGTCGTTTGGGCGCGGCGTACGCGCTGAGTCACTTCGCGCTACTGGCCTACACCCTGACGGGCTTCTATCTTCAGGAGAGCGACGCCGCACTGGACATCAGAACCTGGAACACAGCCCTGCCGCCGATCCCCTTGCCCGAGCGTGAGTTGGCGGTTTACGCGCGAGCGTACTTCGCGCTGTTGTCGCCCAGTCACCTAGCTAGTCACGACCATTCTCGAACACGTGGATGCTTGGCAAGCCAACCGCAGGCAACTTCTCATGGCACTCTGCCTCAGCGAAGGCAATACCATAAACCTGTGCTCCTGGCACAGAGACGGCTCCACTTGACACAGCCCCACTGAGTGGGCTAAACTAGCGTTGTCTTGGCCCGGGAATCCCTTCCGAACGGGATCCTAGTTCTGCGATACCAGATGCTAAGGCTCGCCGCTACGTTAGACTGGCGTATCTGTGAGCAGGGCGATGCTCGAGAACGTAACCGCAGACCTACAGATAGGAGAGGACATTGAACGCTGACATCCGTATCGGTACGCTGGTCAAAGGAGCCGAGCAAGACGTTGCCGGCTACATCAAGCAGATCCTGCCCTATGGCTTTGAGAGTTTTCAGCTTTTCTACTGGCAAACGCTCGGGAAGGTCGACCTGCGAGAGTTGGCTCCGGCGGTGAATGAGGCGTTGGCCGACTCGGGCGCAATCATCAGCTCGATTGGCGTCTTCGGTAACCCGCTCGAGCAGATGTCGATCGACCTGGACACGCTACAGGCATGGAAGGACGCCATTGATTATGCCCATCTCTTTGGCGCGGACATGGTTTGCGGCTTTACCGGACGGTTGCGCGGCGAGTCTATTGACGCGTCCCTCCCTCGCTACACCGAGGTGTTCGGCGAACTCGCTAAGCGGGCAGCTGACAAGGGCGTCAGGATCGCCTTTGAGAACTGCACCATGGGCGGGGACTGGAAGGCGGGCGACTGGAACATCGCCCATAATCCGGCGGCCTGGGAG
>JALOOJ010000115.1 GCA_025454475.1 Anaerolineae bacterium | reverse complement strand
CGGCGCGGGCAAGACTACGCTGCTCAGGATGGTCGCCGGACAGGAGCAACCTGATAAGGGCTCCCTACGCATTGGCGACACTGTGGCGCTGGCTTATGCGGACCAGTTCAGGACGCTCGATGGCGAGAAGACCGTGTGGGAGGAGATATCGGGCGGAGCCGATACGTTGACGCTGGGCTTGCGCCAGGTGAACTCGCGGGCTTACGTGTCTTCGTTTAACTTCAGTGGCGCGCGCTTTCGGGCGGTGAGCGCAACCGTGTCCATCTGGCCAAGACGCTGAAGTCAGGCGGCAACGTGCTGATGCTGGACGAGCCAACAAACGACCTCGACGTCAACACGCTGCGGGCGTTGGAGGATGCGTTGTCAAACTTCGCAGGTTGCGCTGTGGTGGTCAGCCACGATCGGTGGTTCCTCGATCGCATCTCGACGCACATCATGGCTTTCGAGGACGATGGGCAGGTCACCTGGCATATCGGGAACTGGTCGGACTATGAAGCCGACCGGCGCCAGCGCCTCGGTAAGGCCGTCCCGACCACCGGAAAGCATCGCGTGCTCCGACGGAACTAGGCGCATCGTGACGACGACGTGATGGGCAACTGAGCCTTGCGTACGTCGGCCTGGGTTGACCGGAGCACGTCTGGCTACCGGCGACGCGGTTGCTCTCGTAGCCTCGCCAGCCCGGGAGGTAGGGACCTGACGTCTGGGCCGCCGCCGGGATCATGAGCGTTACTCGGCGGAAGGCCAAGGAGGAAGGCGATCACGGAGAGCTATACGTTTCCATCGGTGCGTGAGCGGCTGACATTCACCTCGGATGGCGGCATGTTCCGACTCTTCGTGCGGCGTCAGGGCGAAGCTGATCTGGTGATGCTGTCGGATGCCGACCTTGGGTCCCCTCGACACGATACGTCGGACGGAGTGAGCACGTGGCACTTCGGTGCCGGTGGTCCGCTCGGGGTAACGGTCTGTGTGCGCCAGGTCGGTCTCGAAGCACTCGCGACGCTGGAGCTCACGAGCACCGACGAAAGACTCACCGTGGAGCGGGTGCAGTTCCCTTACCTCGTCTACGACAAGGTGGTACCCTTCGACCGGCTGCTGATGGCAAGTTCGTGGGGTGACGACATCCCCAAGCCGGTACGCACCATCCGTCACTACTGCGATGGACGCGACCAGGGCTTCTGGATCTACGACTACGTGCACGCATCGGAGGACGAGATCAGCTATGCCTATCCGTCCATCATGGCGATGCAGTTTATGGTGCTGCACAATCCCGGACGTGCGTTATACCTCGCCTGCTATGGGCTCGGCGACGATACTCGCACGTTCAACGCCCAGATCTACGGTCGCGACGGGCTCGCTTTGTCGGTCAACCATTACCCGTTTTTTGGACAGGGTCACTGGGTGTCCCCCGAGTGTTCCTTTGCCCTTCTGCCGGGCGGATGGCACGCCGCGGCAGACCTCTATGCTGCCCACATGCGGGATCGTTTTGTCCCGCCGGACCTCCCCGGCTGGATGCGCGACGAGAATGAGGGGTTCCACGGTTGGGTGCAGACCTTTATGCGGCGCGAAGGCCAGCCGCCGGCGTTTACCTTCAAGGATCTGCCGGAGGTAGGGCGGCAGGCGCGGGCGTCCGGCCTGAACGCGCTGCACATCGCTGGCTGGACCTATGATGGCTTCGATACCTACTATCCCGACTTCGAGCACGACCCCCTGCTTGGCACAGGCGAGGAGCTGCGCACCGCGCTGCAGCAGATCCGCGCGGAAGGAGGGCGGCCGATCCTGTATACCAATGGGCGGCTTGTGGATCCCCGCTCGGCCTTCTACCGTTCAGGCGGCGACAAGAATCTGTGTCTGGATGAGGCCGGCCAACCCTACGTTGAGCGGTACGGCACCTCCGCACAGTTTCGCATCGCGTGTCCGGCGTGCCGGGAATACGGGGACCATATGGCGGGGCGCATCTCCAACCTGATCACGCGGTACGCCGCAAGCGCGGCGCAGGTCGACCAGATAAGCTGTAACCACGCTTACTTCTGTTACGACAAGGATCACCCGCACGCCACCCCGGCGAGCAACTACCTGCCCGGGGTGACGTATGAGCTGACGGCGATGCGCGCCGCGCACAGGGCATTGGATCCTGAGTTCTTCGTGTGGTGCGAGGGATGCCACGAGCGGTTCGCGCAGTTCTATGACGTCAACCAGGGACACGGCGAGGAGTTCACCTGGGCTCTCGGGGACGGCGTCCCGGAGCTCTTTGCCTACGTGTACCCGGACTTCATCACGACCGGGCTAGCTTCCAACCTTCAGCAGCTCTGCCATAGCTATGCGCAAGGTAAGCCTCTCGACGTGCCGCTGCGCATGCTTGGCGATGCAGGCTATCTCGCACTACTACGCCGTCTGGTGGCCACACGGAAGGCATACCCAAACTTCTTCCTAAAGGGGCGGTTCATTGACAGCCGAGGGCTCACAACCACGGGAAGCGTTCGCGCCTTCGGGATCGAACAACGGGATGGCGAAGGGCTGCTGATCAACCTCTGGTTGTCTGGTGCGGAGCCGGGAGCGCCGGTCTGGGCCCGGCTTGGAATTGGCCGCCCCAATCCGCACCCGGTCCGCGTCCTGCCGGATGATCTGGCGATCTCGGCGGAGGGCGGCTGGCTGACCCTTTCCTGGAGTGGGCCTATCGCGACGCTGATCGTGTAGTCCTGCAGGCGAGCCGCTGGATCTCGTGAGGCTGCTGGAACAGATACCGGGCCGAGTGGCGGCTCATGTCAGGCGAACCGGACCTTCATCACAAGAGGAACTATGACTGACTGGACCTCGCATCTGCGTGCAGATCCCACCGACTGGCTTCTGGCACCCGACAACCCATCAGTGCGCTACTTTGCCTTGGCTGAGCTCGACGGTGTCCCGATCGGTGATCCTAGGGCTGTGGATGCCAAGGCGGCGATCATGAGAACCGGAGTAGTTCCGCAGGTCCTGGCCAAGCAGGAAGACGGCGGTTATTGGGGCGACCCCAAGCGCTTCTATGATGCCAAGTACACGGGAACCGTATGGCAGCTGATGATTCTGGCTGAACACCTGGCCGATGGAGGGGACGAACGCATCCGGAAAGCCTGTGAGTTCCTGCTTGAGCATTCCCAGGATCTCGCGAGCGGCGGCTTTGCGATGCACCGCAGCGCCAAGCTAGGCGGGGGCAGACACACTGAGGTGCTTCCCTGCCTGACCGGCAATATGGTGTGGAGCATGATTCGGTTGGGATGGGGGGCGGACTCCCGCGTTCAGCGGGGGATCGAGTGGATCACCACCTATCAGCGATTCGACGATGCAGTCGCCGATCCTCCCCAGGGCTGGCCCTATGACAAGTTCGAGGTCTGTTGGGGCAGGCATACGTGCCATATGGGTGCGGTGAAGGCCCTCAAGGCTCTCGCTGAAACCCCGGAAGGTGAGAGATCGGCCGACGTCCAGCGGACCATCGATGCGGGTGTCGAATACCTCCTCAAGCATCATATTCACAAGCGCAGCCACGATCTGACCAAGGTCGCCAAGCCGGGATGGCTGCGATTCGGGTTCCCCCTTATGTACCAGACGGATGCTTTGGAGATCCTGGAGATCCTCACCCGGCTCGGCTGCAGGGACTCGCGGATGCAGGAGGCCGTGGATGTGCTCGTGTCCAGGCAAGATTCCACCGGGAAGTGGACACTGGCCAACACCTTCAACGGCCGCTTTCTGGTTGACGTTGAAGAGATCGGCAAACCGAGCAAGTGGATTACGCTGAATGCCCTAAGGGTACTGAAACGGTACTACGCCTGATACCGGTGTCCCGGCCTGGCGAAGACCGCTGCACCTTCACCGTCTCGTGACTTGGGCGGGAGGATGACAGATGGACGATATCGTCGATCGATTGCTTGTATGTGATGATCCCTGCATCGGCCTCAAGACTCGGCTCCGCGTAACGGGCGAAGACGCAACCTCGCCACCGGCCCGAGCCTTGGCCGAGGAGGTGCGTACCAGCGATCGCGTGCGCGGGCTTCTTTCCATCGTCGACGGCGATGGCCGCATCCCCGGCGGGGCCTACGCCAAGTTCACCGGCGCGCACTGGGTGCTGCCCACTCTTGCGGACATCGGATATCCCCAGGGCGACGCACGCTTGATTCCCCTGCGCGACCAGGTGTATGAGACTTGGCTCGATCCCCAGCACACACGGGAGCGTGTCGTGGCGCGGGAGGCGTCAAGCCGCAAGCGTCTTCCCGGTGTGCCCATCATCGAGGGTCGGGCGCGGCGCTGCGCCTCGCAGGAGGGCAATGCGCTGTGGTCGACGCTGGCCCTGGGTATTGCGGACGCTCGCGCCGAGGAGCTCGCCGGCAATCTGCGCCGTTGGCAGTGGCCCGATGGCGGCTGGAACTGCGATCGCAGCGCCGATGCCTCGAACTCATCCTTCATGGAGACGCTGATCCCGATGCGTGCGCTTGCACTGCACGGGCGCGTGACGGGCGATACGGCGTCTGCGGAGGCTGCACTCAGGGCATCTGAGGTCTTCCTCAAGCGCAGGCTCTTCCGGCGCCAATCGGACGGGAGCGTGATCCGGGAAGACTTCACCAAGCTCCACTATCCCTGCTACTGGCACTATGACATCCTCTTTAGCCTAAAGGTGTTGGGAGAGATGGGCCTGCTGGGCGATCCGCGTTGCGGAGATGCTCTGGACCTGCTGGAGAGCAAGCGGCTTCCGGACGGGGGCTTCCCCGCCGAGCGACGCCACTACAAGGTCGTGACGTCACCGCAGCCGGGCGGATCCCTCGTCAACTGGGGCGGCGTGAGCGCCAAGCGGATGAACCCGTGGGTCACGATCGATGCGCTGTGCGTATTGCGGGAGTCGGGAAGGTCAACGGCGTAGGTCAGGAATGTGCGGTTCAGCTTCGTTCGTGCACCATTGCGTATAACCGCGGAACTTGCTCCGCGAGCACATCGGGGAGCGTAAGGGCAGCGAACAGCGGCCCGACACCGCCGCACTCGTAGGCGATAATCTCGGGCGTGGCCCACGCGCCCTCTTGGATCCGGCCCATCGCCCAGGCGAGGAACTCCCAGTCGTCGTCGACCATTGGCAGATGGTCGATATACTGATCGGCTATCTGCTCGATCAGGCCGGGGTCCACGCCGACGGCCCTCGCGCGATCGATCCAGGGCGCGTCGAAGCGCTGAACGCCCGTGACGTGGATCTCACGGATACGAGCGACCGGCATCGCCTCGACATAGGCGCGCGGGTCCACACCCAGAGCGCGCGCGGCAAGCTGGGCGTGCGAAAGGTCCAGCAGGAAGCCGCAGCCGGAGGCCTCAACCGCTCGACTGAGCACCTCAGGGAACATCGCGGCGCGGAGATGCGTCCCGTAGAACTCGAAGATGTTTTCCCCCACGACGCGCTTCGGCCCGTACCGCGCGACGAGAGGCTGAAGGTCCGCGACCAGTGTCCGGACCAAGGTCTCCGTCTGCACCTCAGGCGAGGCGCCCGAGAGGTGCGGGTGATCCTCCGGGCGCGGCCCCATATGGGCGCTGACCCACGGCGTGTGAGTGGCCTCAAGGAGGGCGTCGATCTGGGCCCAATCAGGCGCTGCGTTGGTCTCAGTGTTGATAGGCCCGCCAACGCCGGTTCCCGCCAGGAGTGGAAAGTGGATGTAGGAGGGCCCGACGCCGTCCGTCGAGAGCTTGGCAATCAGATCAGGCCATGCAGGCAGCTTAAAAAGATCAACCTCGGCACGCCCGCGAGCCACCAGGTCCGCGAGTGCGGGGGAGTAGTTTGCAGCGAGTCTCATTCAGAACCGGTCGATCACGGTGACACCTGTGATCGCGAAGTTCGACATCGATGTGAGTGCAGTGAGGCTCTGTTCGAGCGTCACGGTGCCGCCGATCAGTTTGCGCGGCTGCAGGGTGCCTGCCATGATCATATCCAGCATCGGCTCATACGCGTGGGCCTGCATCCCGTGACTCCCCAGGATTTCCAACTCTCTGGCGATGACGAGGTTCATCGGGATCAGGGCGTCCTTGTAGTCGGCGACCATAAGGCCGACTTGGACCTGGCGCCCGCGTTTGCGGAGGCTGAGCACCGCGTTGCGGCAGGTCTGGGCGCTGCCGAGGGCATCGAGAGAGACGTGGGCGCCGCCGCCCGTAAGGTCGTGAATCGCCTCAATCAGGTCAGGCGTCTGGCGCGCGTTGAGCACGTGGTCGGCGCCAACGGCGGTGGCCAGTGCCAACGCCTCGTCCTTTATGTCGACGCCAATGACCTGTGCGCCCATCGCGTGGGCGATCATGATCGCCGAGAGCCCGACGCCGCCACAGCCGTGGACCACGACCCATTCACCGGGCGCGGTTCGGCCTTGGACGACGACGGCACGGAAGGACGTGATGAAGCGACACCCCAGACTGGCGGCGTCGACGAAGCTGAGGCCTTGCGGTAGCGCGACCAGGTTGACATCCGCGTGCGGGATGGCGACGTATTGAGCGAAGGAACCCCAGGCGGTGAAGCCGGGCTGGAAGTAGTCATCGCAGATGTGTTGGTTGCCCGAGAGGCACTGCGGGCAATGCCCGCAGCCCACGGCGAAGGGCACCGTGACCCGGTCGCCCGTCTGCCAGCGATGTACCTCCGTCCCGATGGCCTCGACGATGCCCGCAAGTTCGTGGCCCGGCACGTGGGGCAGAGCGATGTCGGAGTCGTGGCCCATCCAGCCGTGCCAGTCGCTGCGGCAGATGCCGGTCGCCTGGACGCGGACGACCACGCCGTCACGCGCGGGCGTGGGGTCAGGGACGTTCTGGATCGACAACGGTTGCTGGAACGCTTCGTAAACGGCAGCTCTCATCGAGAACGACTCCTCGTCTGCTGATCTGGGTTTCGAGGCTCAATCATACCTCGAAGCGGTGGGGTGGGAATCCGGGTCTGCAGTGGCGTGGTATGTTGCCGGAGCTACGCAGGCTCGACGGGCTCTCTGGGCGCCTGCCTTCCCCAACTGCGCGCGTGGACGATGCGGGTATCCCATTCGGCTTTCCGTTCTCGCGCACCCGGGGTGCTTTGTTCGCCGTAGGTGAGCTCATCCAGGAACGCCATGACGTCTCCGAGGCGGAGGTCAATCAGGTTCACGGCGACCGGACGCGTGGGCTCGCCGGTCTTGAAGTACCAGTGAAAGCCGTGTAGCAGCGTGTCGATGAGGATCATCCGCTGTTGTGCTGTCTGCGCTCTGGGGAACCGCTCGACGAAGTCCTGGAAGAGCGTGATCACGGGCCCGGCGCCGGAGAGTTGTTTGTGCTGAAACGTGGCGAAGTAGTCGGCCCAAGGAAGCGACCAGCCGCAGGCGCACTGCAGCACCTCTTCTTTCCCGGTATGATGGTTGACGATGGCGCCGCACGCTGGGCACCGTGCCCGTCCGGCGACGGCCTCGTTGGCCCGGATGAAACTCTCGCAGCGCGCCAGCAGGCCGTAGCCGACGTCAGCGATCAGGTCGTCGTTGTAGATTCCCTGGGCGTCAAGGTGGTAGAGCCGGCGGATCTCATCAGGCCGGACGCGGGGCGCCCAGGTAGGCAGGGCGTGCGGGTCCTTCATCTAGCACCAGTCCCTACAACCGGGGTATCGTCATTCCCCCATCCACCATGATCACCTGACCGGTGGAGTAGGGGAAATCGCCCCGCGCCAGCGCGGCGGCGGCCTTAGCTATGTCCTCGGGATAGCCCCATCGCGCCTGTACCATCAGGCCCTCACTGATGAGCTTGTCGTACTTGGCTTGCACCGTGGCAGTCATGTCGGTCTTGATGACACCGGGCCGGATCTCGTAGACGGGGATGTCGAACTCGCCCAGCCGTGCGGCCCAGAGCTGCGTCGCCATGCTGACCCCCGCCTTGGATAGGCAATACTCGCCGCGGCTTGGGGAGGCGACCGTCGCCGAGACCGATGATATGTTGATGATGCAGCCCCAGAAGCGAGCGTGGGCCTGTTTCTGGGCGATCATCCAGTTGGCGACGGCCTGGGTGAGGAAGTAGGGACCCTTGAGATTGATACCCATCACCCAGTCGAAGCTTTCCTCGGTGGCTTCAAGGATGTCCGCACGCACCTTGGGCGCGACACCGGCGTTGTTTACAAGGATGTTGAGGCGACCGAAGCGCGCGCGGATGGCATCGAGAGTCTCGGCCCGCGCCTCGGGGTCGGTCACGTCGGCCTGGCAGTAGAGCACATCCGCGCCTGCGGTACGTAGCTCAGCAAGCGCCGGCAGCACGACCTCATCCGGGTGAATGTCCATGATGGCGATGTCGTGGCGTTCGGCGGCGAGTGCCATCGCGATGCCCAAGCCGATCCCGCGGCCCGCGCCGGTGATGAGAGCGACTTTGTTCACAGTGAGCTCCTTGCCGATGCTTGCCGCTTCACGAAGTGAGCACCTTGACGTCATACTTGGCTAGCTCGATGACACCCGTGAGCGTCTCACCGGAGAGCATATCGGTGTACGTGACACTACCCAGGTCGAGGGGCGTGGCTCTGGCGTTGAAGTTCATCACGAAGATGTAATCCCGCTCACCATCGCTGCGGAGCTGGGCGCTGACGCCTTGGGGTAGTGCTGCCTTGAGGCTGCGCAACACATCCAGATCTGCGCACAGGGCCCCGAACAGGTCACTGTAGAAGCGGTCGTCGCCGTTGGTAGCCACATAGTAGGCCTCGCCCTCGCCATAGTGATTGACTGTCAGCGCCGGACGTCCCTTGTAGAAGTCGCCGTGGTAGGTTGCCAGCACATCGGCGTCCTCGGCGTGGATGAGATCGCAGTAGTCACGGGCCTCGTATGCGGCAGTAAGACCGAGGACGTTGTCCGGATCGGGAGCAATCAGGTTGGCTTCGCCTGGGTAGAGGGCATCGATCTCCTCAGCCCAGATGCCGAGGACCTCGCGCAGCTTGCCGCCGGGCCATCCGCCCAGGTAGACCAGGTCGTTCTCGTTGACGATGCCGCTCCAGTAGGTCGTGACGAGCGTTCCCCCACCCTTGACGAAGGCCGCGATGCGCTCATCGACGCCTGGACGCACCATGTAGAGCATCGGAGCGACCAGCAGCTTGTAGCGCAAGAAGTCCTGGTCCATGTCGATGATGTCTACCGGGATGCCGCGGTTCCAGAACGCGCGGTAATGGCGCTTACAGGCGTCCAGATAGCCCTTATCACCACGGCGCGGGCCCTGGGCGTCGTTCATCGCCCACGCGTTCTCCCAGTCGTAGATGATCGCGACGTCCGGGCGTACCGTTGTCCCAACGACGTCACGGAGCTTCTCCAGCTTGGCGCCCACATCGGCGACATCGCGGAAGACGCGCGTGTTCTCGTGGCCCACGTGGTCGACCACGGCGCCGTGGAACTTCTCTGCGGAGCCGCGGCTTTTGCGCCACTGGAAATACTGGACCGTGTCCGAGCCGTGCGCCACAGCCTGAAGCGACGAGAGCGCGTGCATTCCGGGGCGCTTGACCTTGGCAGCCTCCATCCAGTTGGTGGCGCTGGGCACGCTCTCCATCAGCATGAAGGGTTTTCCGCCCTTGAGGCTGCGGTTGATGTCGTGCACGAAGGCCACCTCGGACGCGAGCCCCACGTCATCGATTGCACCGCCGGTACCGGGCTGGTGCCAGCGGGGATAACTGTCCCAGGAGATCACATCGAGGTGCGGCGCCATCTTCCAGTAGTTCAACCCAGGGAAGGTACCCATGAAATTGGTGGTGACCGGGACATCGGGTGTGAAGGTCCGCAGCGCCGCGATCTCATTGAGCATGAAGTCCGTCGTCTGGTCGGTGATGTAGCGCTTCCAGTCGAGGTTCAGTCCGTGGACCGAAGTCTCACCGATCTCGCTCGGCGGATCGACCTCGCCCCAGTCGCTGTACGTGTGGCTCCAGAAGGTGGTCCACCATGCGGCGTTCAGGGCCTCCAGCGTGCCATACTTCGCCTGCAGCCAGGAGCGAAACGCGGCCCGGCACATGTCGCAGTGGCATTCGCCGCTGTATTCGTTGGACAGATGCCAGACGAGGAGCGCAGGGTGGTCCGCGTAGCGCTCGGCGAGTCTGGCGTTGATCTGGCGGGTCTTCTCGCGATAAACGGGCGACGTGAGACAGTGGTTGTGGCGCTGACCGAATAGGTTGCGCTGGCGGTTCGAGCGCACGCGGAGCACCTCAGGGTACGTGCGCGCAAGCCACGCAGGCCGGGCGCCGCTGGGAGTGGCGAGGACGGCATAGGCACCGTTCTCCGCGAGCATATCCATGATGCGGTCGAGCCAGCCGAACGTGTACTGACCCTCGGTGGGCTCCAGTGCCGCCCAGGCGAAGATGCCTACGGACATCGCGTTGCAGTGCGACAGCTTCATCAATCGCATATCCGTTTCCCAGATGTCGGGCGTCCACTGGTCGGGGTTGTAGTCACCACCGTGGAGGAAGACCGGCGCCTTGCTGTTGATGGGGGGATAGGTGTCTCTCATGTAACGCTCCTCTCGCTTCGGTCCGCCGTGAGCTGACGAAAACCATGGCTCCGATGCCTGAAGCATACTCAGGCACGGGCGCTCGTCAAACGCCCTCCGCGTCGGGGACGCTCCCAGTGCCGGGGACTTCGGAAGGTCCCCGGCACCCACGGGTTATGCGTCTTGACGCGTCTGTGGGCACTCCTATACTGAGTTGAGGTGTCCCCACACTCAGTGGAGAGGAGAATCCGGCGATGGACGCTCAGTGGGTGTTGCGCATCCGGGCGGCACAGGGCAGCAGCGAGTTCGTCCCTACCAGGCCTGCGGTCACGCTTGGCCGCGCCCCAGACAACGACGTGGTCTTACAGGATGCCCTGGTCTCGGGACATCATGCCCGGTTGATGGTTGGGCCTGAGGGCTGCACGATCACGGATCTGGGCTCTACCAACGGCACATTTCTGAACGGTCAGCGCTTGCAGCCGCAAGCGGCGGTACCGGTTGGGGCTGGCGACACGTTGACGCTCGGCCAGTGTACGCTCACGCTCGAACAGGCTGCGACGTCTGCGTCGGCGCCTGCGACGTCTGCGTCGGCACGCCCGAGTGTCGGGCAGCCGACGGTGATGGGACCGGACCGGCGCCAGGGATCTCCTGTGAGTGGCCCGCCGCCATCCGGCGTGCCCAGGGCGGACGATGGGGGAGCGCGGCGCCCGCCTGGTCCGTCGCAGCCTGCGGCCTCTGCACAGCGGGCCTACGCCGTGTTGAGTGTGCGGCTTGCGGATGGCTCTCAGGGCGAGCACCCTCTGCTGAAGCCGACGATCGCGCTAGGCCGGGCTGATGACAACGACGTGGTCCTCGATGGCGCTATGGTCTCCGGGCACCATCTGCAACTGGCGGTGGCACCCGACGGACAGGTGTCGGCGATGGACCTGGGATCGCTCAATGGGACGCGCGTGAACGGCCAGCCTCTGTCGCCCCGTCGGGCGCAGCTCCTGCGGCCGGGCGATGTGATCCAGCTTCAGGAATTCGCCCTCGGCGTGCGACCGGTGACCGCTCAGGCGCCGGCGCCTGCATCCGTCGCTGCGCGGGTTCGGGTGACGGCGATGCCACCTTTGGTCTTCCGACCCGTGGGCGCCGAAGCTGCGGCCCCTGGTGTGGCGGGCGGGCGACCGTCTGCACAACCCCCCGCGGGCGGAACGCAGATGTTGGCGCTGGACGCACAGGAGTCGATCACCATCGGGCGCTCGCCCGAGAACACGATCACGCTGGACCACCCGCTGGTGAGCCGCTACCACGCGCTAATCGAGCGACTGGGCACGCGCCGCCGTATCAAGGACCTCAAGAGCGCCAATGGCGTCTTCGTTAACGGGCAGCGGATCGATGAGGAGGCGTGGCTGCAGGATGGCGATGTGGTCCATATCGGGCCCGTCAAGCTGCGGTTGGCTGCCGGTCAAGTGCATCAGATGGCCGAGGAGGGCGTGCGGCTCGACGCGATCCGCATCAACAAGTGGGTCACCAAAGACCTCAACCTGCTGAAGGATATCTCGCTCTCGATCCAGCCCCTGGAGTTCGTAGCGCTGGTCGGCCTTTCGGGTTCGGGAAAATCGACCCTGATGGATGCGATCAACGGTTTCCGCCCGGCGACGCACGGCGCGGTGATGGCGAATGGCACGAACCTTTACGAGAACTTCGACCTCTTCCGGAACGACATGGGGTATGTGCCGCAGAAGGATATCGTCCACACTGAGCTCACCGTGTACAAGGCGCTCGACTACGCGGCGCAGCTCCGCATGCCGGCCGACACGGAGCCTGAGGAGCGCCACCGGCGCATTATGGAGGTGCTGACCGACCTGGACCTTGAGGAGCGCAGGGATCTGCCCATATCCAAGCTGTCGGGCGGGCAGCTCAAGCGTGTCTCGATTGGGGTGGAGCTATTGACCAAACCGAGGCTCTTCTTCCTGGATGAGCCGACCTCGGGCCTCGATCCCGGCACCGAGTTCAACATGATGCGCCTGCTGCGGAAGCTAGCGGATCAGGGGCGGACCATCGTCCTGATCACCCACGCGACCAAGAACGTGATGATGTGCGACAAGGTCATCATCCTGGTGCGTGGCGGTCGGATTGCCTTCTTTGGCCCACCGGAAGAGGCCCTGGTCTACTTTGACGAGTACCGGACCGAGTACGAGCGGCGCATCAAGGACATGGAGTTCGACGACATCTACACGATCCTTGAGGATGAGCGCCGGGGCAAGCCGGAAGAGTGGGACGAGCGGTACCGGAGTTCCACCGCCTACCGCAAGTACGTGGTTGACCGCATTCAGACTGCTCCGGCTGAGGCTGGACGGGTTGACCGCGCCGTCGTGCGCCAGAGACCGGCAAAGCGTGTCTCTGCTCTGCGGCAATTCACGATCCTTTCACTGCGTAACCTCAACATCATGACCCAGGACAAGGCCAGCCTGGCCTTGATGCTGGCATTGTCGCCAATCATCGGACTTGCCGACTTCATGTGGGGGCGGCAGCTCTTCAGCGCCGCGCTGGGTGACGCGTTCAACATCATCACGATGCTGTTCATGATGGGCCTGATCGCGATTCTGGTCGGGGCAATGGCCAGTGTTCGGGAGATCGTTAAAGAGATCGACATCTACAAACGCGAGCGGGCAATCGCGCTCAAGATCGGTCCGTACGTCTTCTCAAAACTCTGGGTTGGTGTGGTTCTGGCGCTCTATCAGGCGCTCGTGTTCATCCTCACCAAGGCCATCCTTGTCGGTTTCGCCCCACCGCAGCTCACCCTCGTGGCGTGGGTGGGCGTCTTCATCACGCTCTTCATCGGCTCGTTCTCGGGCTATCTGATGGGTCTGGCGATCTCGGCGGGCTCGCCCAACCAGATGGTGGCCTTGCTGATGGTGATCCTGGTGCTGGTGCCGCAGTTCCTCTTCGCCGGCGCGCTGATGCCGCTGGACCTGATTCCGGGAGGACGCGTGATCAGCGCTGCGGCGACGACCCGCTGGGCCTTCGGGGCCTTCGTCCGGCTTTCGGAAGTCGGTGAGCAACTGGCGGATGATGGCTGTTGGCCGGAGGATCGGACCCTGGAAGGCGACGAACGGGGCTGGAATGAATGGCTTCAGGCGCCCAACGACGAGAAGATGAGCTCGTGCGCCTGCATGGGACCAAACCTGTTCACCCGTTGCGATGACTTCCCGGGCGTTCTCAACCCGGAGTTCTTCGACCTGACCAAACCGGATGG
>JALOOJ010000114.1 GCA_025454475.1 Anaerolineae bacterium | reverse complement strand
CACCATCACCCTCACCTTGAGCCCCATCGCTGCAACGCTCTGGGCGTACCTGCTCTTCGGCGCGAAGCCCGGGCTCCAACAGGCTCTCGGCGGCAGCGCGATCCTCGCTGGTGTGTTCATCGTATCCCTCGGCCGGTCCAGGAACCGCTAGTCCGACAGCGACACTGTGGAGTAAGGAGTACTCATCGATGAATCGTGATTTTGCGGAACTGCATCGACAGGTTGTCTTCGGGGAATCCGGTGGCCGGATCATCTGGCAGCCGCGGATCCTCGCATGGGTAACCGACAGGGAGTTTGCCGGTGAGCCGTTCCCCCCACCCTTCACCGGCATGACTCCCTACGAGATCTATCGGGAGCTCGACTGCTCCGCCCGGCTGTACGAGTACAACGCCTGTTTTCGGCGCATCGAGCATCCCGCAGTGACCTACGACCACGAGAAGCTCAACGAGACCGACACCAAGACCACCATCCACACCCCCGTGGGCGACCAGATCTGCGTCCATAGGACCACCACCAGCAACTGGCACACGATCACAGTCAAGTGGGAGGTCGAGACCGAGGCTGAGCTCAAGGTCGCTGCGTGGCGTGAGGAGAATACGGACTGGGCTTGGGATCAGGCGCCATTCGACGCACTCCAGACCGAGGCGGGCGATCTTGGTGCGCCGACGATGTTCATGCCGCGGATGAACGCGCAGAGCCTCTACATCGAGAAGATGGGCAGCCAGAATGGCATCTACGCAATTTACGACTGGCCCGACACTGTGGAACGCTATTTTGCTGCGCTTCAAGAGAGCCACGACCGCCTGATCAGCGTGATCAACGCGTCGCCCGTCGACATCATCAACTTCGGCGAAAACGTTCACGGAGGGACGCTCCCGCCCAAATGGTTCCTCAAGTACCACCTTCCGGCGTGCCAGCGACGCGCTGAACGCCTGCACGCAGCCGGCAAGTGGATCTGCTCGCACTGGGACGGTGATGTCAAGGCGCTCCTGCCCTACTCGCGAGAGACCGGCCTCGATGGCATCGAGGCCATCACGCCTTACCCGCAGGGCGATGTCACGCTCGAGGAGACGCGCGAAGCGCTCGGCGACGGGATGTTCCTGTTGGATGGCATTCCCGCCATTTTCTTTGACAAGACCTTCTCCGTCGAGACGCTCGTCGAGTGCACTGAGCGCGTGATCGAACTCTTTGCGCCGAAACTGGTCCTGGGCATCTCTGATGAGATCTCATCAACCGGCGACCTCGAGCGCGTCCGAATCGTCGGAGGGATTGTCGATGCGTACAACGCGAAGCAAGCTGGCGGCCAGAAACCGGAAGCCTGATACCCAAGCTAAGGAGGCCCAATGACCGGGGAATTGCCATGGGTAGCTCAATGGATCTGGGACGCTCGGCGTCAGGCTGATCACTACAACCATACGATCGTCGCCCGCAAAGCATTCAACCTCGAACGCTTCGGCGAGGCATGGCTGCGCATTACGGCTGATAGTGCCTACCGGCTCTTCATCAACGACGTCTGGGTTAGCGACGGACCGTGTCGGGCGTGGCCTGAGCACTACCAGTATGATGTCGTGGACGTCTCAGGCTACCTCCGCGCCGGCGAGAACGAGATCTGTGTAGTTGCCAAGTACTGGGGCGCCGGAACCTTCCACCAGGTACCCCAGCAGCCGGGCCTGTTGCTGCAGCTTGACCTCGACCCCGGATCGGACCATGCCCGGACCATTGGCACCGACGCGACCTGGTCCGTAGCGGAGGCTCAGGCGTGGCTGCGTAACACTCCCAAGGTCAGCATCCAGATGGAGCCTCAGGAGCTCTACGACGCACGCCTTGAGAACGGCCTAAGCTTCGCCTCCGCAACGGTCCTCCACGACGCTCTCGTAGGTCCCTGGCAGGATCTTCACGCGCGCGATGTGCCCCTGCTGACCAAGGAGCCCTATCACTTGCGCGCATTCCTCGGAGCCCAGGTCGTGCGCCGGCGCAGCGACCTCATTCTGTGCGTACCTAGCGCGCGCCTTGCTCATCCTGGCCTCATCGAGGCCAATCACAACGTACTCCAGGCCGGCGGCATGGCTACAGTGCTGGTGCTTGCGGAGCCTGCCCTGATCACCTTCGCCTCTGAGGGCTTCGACGTGTATATCGACGGCAAACTGGTGCGCGGAAGTGCCGCTGAGCTGTCGCCGGGTGAGCACTTGCTCCTCACCTTCGTGACCGAGATCGTCGGGCACCGCAAGGAGAAGGTGTTGCGGATCATCGAGCCGCCGACATCGATGGTCCTCAACAACCCTCTGGAGCCTGACCACAGCAATCCCTGGTGCTGGATTGCCTTCCCTGAGTTCGACTATGCCGGAGACGATCTCCTGTGGCCCGACCAGGGCCACGTCCAGGAGCTCGACGATCAGATCCAGGCGTACCTCGATACCCTGGAGGCGCTGACCCAACGCGTCTCAGGCCCAGCCTCGTTCGTCGAGGTGCTTGGTGAGCGGATTCGATGTATGCGTGGCGACGAGCTCTTCGTCATCGACACCCACGTGGAGTTCCTCAACCGGGAACCCCTCGCATCTGCTGATGCCCTCGTCGAGAACCCGGCAGGCCTCCTCTTCGACAAAGCCGAGGCGACGGTTGTCCACCCCTCGTCCGATGGCGACATCGAGCTCGTCTATGACCTGGGCGAACAGGCCATCGGCTACTACGACCTGGAGCTGATCGCTCCCGAGGGCATTGCCGTGGACATCTACGGTGTCGAATACATCAACCCGAGCGGCGCAATCCAGCATACCCACGGCAACCGCAACGGGCTGCGCTACATCACCCACGCCGGACTCAACCGCTTCATCTCGATGAAGCGTCGGTCAGGCCGCTACCTCTTCGTCACCCTGCGTAACCAGGCTGCGCCCGTCACCATCCGTAGGCTGCGCCTCATCGAATCAACCTACCCCGTGAACGCGATCGGTAGCTTCCACTGCAGCGACGAGCGCCTGACCCGCGTCTGGGAGATCGCGGCGCGGACGCTCAAACTGTGTATGGAGGACACCTTCACGGACTGCCCGCTCTACGAGCAAACGCTTTGGGTCGGCGACGCGCGCAACGAATCAGTCTTCGCCTACCCGGTCTTTGGCGCCACGGACATCGCCAGGCGCTGTGCCCGCCTTGCCGCGCAGTCGCTGGAGCGGTACCCAATCGTCGGCTCTCAGGTGCCCACGACCTGGGACGTCCTGCTCCCCGCGTGGAGCTTCCTCTGGGGCATCTCGATCTGGGACTACTACGCCTTCACAGGTGACCGAACCTTCCTGGAGGAGCTATGGCCATCTGTCATCCGCAACCTCGAGGGTGCCCAGGGGCTCCTTGACCCCGAGTCGGGGCTGTTCCGTGGTGCCTTCTGGAATATGTTCGACTGGTCCGGCATCGATGACGTCCACGAGGTCGTGCTCCACAACTCTATGCTGCTCGTGGGCGCCATCGACGCCGCACAGAGGTGCGCGCAGGTACTCGGCGACGAAGGTCGGCAAGCTTGGCTGGACGCGCTGCGCCACTTTCTGACAGACAGCCTCAACCGACTGTGGGATGTAGACAAGGGCGCCTATCCCGACAGCATCCACGAGGACGGCACGCTGAGTGATAGCACATCCCAGCACACCAGCTTCCTCGCCCTCCTCTACGACATCATCCCAGAAGAACACACCGCGGAGGCGCTGCGTAACACCCTGACCCCGCCTGCCAGCATGGTCCGCGTGGGCTCCCCCTTCGCAATGATGTATTACTATGAGGCACTGGAGCGCATGCAGAGGTTCGACGAGATCATCGGGTCGATCTACGAGGCGTACCTGCCTATGCTCGAGGCGGGCGCGACCACCGTTTGGGAAGTCTTCTCCACCAGTCACGATCGCCCCGGCGATTTCCCGACACGCAGCCACTGCCACGCCTGGTCCTCCGCGCCCGTCTACTTCCTCAACCGCATCATCCTCGGGGTCCGCCCAATCACTCCGGGTGGAACCGAGATCGAGCTCAGTCCCCGACTCTCTGACCTGGACTGGGCCGAGGGCACAGTGGCAACCACCCAGGGCCCGCTACACGTATCGTGGCGCGCCACCTCGGACACGCTCAACGTGACTGTCAAAGCGCCGCCCGCCGTCCACGTCCGCTTCACCACGAACGACACTCACACTGGCCGAGCCATTCACCTCCATGGCGACGCATATGTTGCCTGACCGCGCACCGAATCGTCGTGTTCGCCAGCATCTGCTATGTGGGGCGGGTCGCCTGACCCGCCCGCGGCCCGACGCCGTTCAGCCGCGCACGCTCGAATCGACGTCCAGCCCCTCTCCGCGTCGTGGGGCGAACCGTCGTGCTTGCCCTTAGTTCATTGAAAGGAGCAGACCAATGCACACTATCGTCATCGGCGGAACAGGCCACGTCGGCACCTACCTGGTCCCACGTCTCGTCGAGGCCGGGCACAACGTCACCGTCGTCAGCCGGGGCCGGCGCGATCCCTATACGCCGCACGGTAGCTGGCGCTCAGTCCACCACGTCACCCTCGACCGTGCCGGCGACGAGGCCAAGGGCACCTTCGGCGCCCAGATACGCGACCTGAAACCCGACATCGTCATCGACATGATCTGTTTCACCCTCGAGAGTGCGCAGCACCTGGTCGAGGCGCTCCGGGGTCACCTAGAGGCCTTCCTGCACTGCAGCACGTGTTGGGTTCACGGCAACACCGTGACCGTGCCCGTCACCGAAGACCAGCCCCGCCGCCCCATCGGCGACTACGGCGCCAGGAAAGCCGCAATCGAGGCCTACCTGCATCGCGAAGCGCGTCGCACCGGCTTCCCCGAAACCTGCATCCTGCCCGGCCACATCGTGGGCCCTGGCTGGGTGCCGCTCAACCCGCAGGCCAACTTCAACCCTGACGTCTACAGCCGGCTCGCGCAGGGCGAGCCCGTGGCGCTGCCCAACGCAGGCCAGGAGCTCGTCCACCACGTCCACGCGGACGACGTCGCGCAGCTCTTCGTGCAAGCGATCGAGAACTGGAACGCTGCAGTCGGCGAGAGCTTCCACGCTGTCTCACCTGCCGCACTCACGCTCCGCGCCTACGCCGAAGCCGTGGCCAGCTGGTTCGGCGCGAAGGCGCATCTGAGCTTCCAACCCTTCGACGCCTGGCGTGCGTCCGTCTCCGAGCGCGATGCCGACGCGACCTGGGGCCATCTGGAACACAGTCCCAACTGTTACAGCATCGCCAAGCCCCAGCGCCTGCTTGACTATCGTCCGCGCTACAGCTCACTGCAGGCGGTACGCGAGGCTGTGAGTTGGCTTATCGAGCACGACATCGTGAAAGCCTGAATCACGGATAGCACGGATTACGCGGCTGCAGAGGCGCCATCGGCTGAACCGTGCCATCGGTCCAGTCTTCCCAATCCGTGACTCAGACAACAACATAACAGCATCGGTTCAAGGAGACACAATGCGAACAGATCATGTGTCGCTATGGCCAGGGCCCCCTCCTGCCTCCTCCCCTGACAGTGACTTCATGCCCTACTTGGAGCGTCTTCCGGCCCCTGAAGGGACGCGCAGCCCGCGCGGGGCTGTTCTGGTCTGCCCGGGCGGCGGCTACGCCAACCGCGCACCCCACGAGCAACTGCCTATCGCCGAGCGCTATCGCGATGCCGGGTTCAACGCCTTCGTGCTCCAGTACCGCGTCAACCCAAACCTTCATCCGGCGCCGCTGCTGGATGTGTCGCGCGCTGTGCGGTTGATCCGGCAGAACGCCGGCTTGTGGGGTCTAAATCCCAAGCAGGTCGCAGTGTGTGGTTTCTCGGCTGGCGGTCACCTCACGGCGAGTCTGGGTGTCCACTACGGGCTGGGCGTGTTGAACACCGGTGATCCTCTTGATGACATCAGCTGCCGCCCCAACGCGCTAATCCTGTCCTACGCCGTACTGTCCGGAAAGGCCTTCAGACACGCCGGATCGTTCACGAACCTCCTTGGGCCCAATGCGGATCCGGCTCTCGTCGCACTCATGTCGCTCGAGGATCACGTCACACCCGACACGCCGCCCGCCTTCCTTTGGCATACAGCCGACGATCCGGTGGTGCCGGTGGCAAACAGTCTCCTGTTCGCAGAGGCCCTCAGCAGTAACGGCGTTCCCTTCGAGCTCCACATATACCCGAGCGGCGTACACGGTCTCGGCCTGGCGGAAGCCCGGCCCCACATAGCGACGTGGATGGACCTGAGCGTCGAATGGCTTCGCGACATGGGCTGGTGAGTTGGGACGAACCGGACGTGAACGGATTTCTGAACTCTTTTGTGGGAGGCACGACATGGGAATCAGCATCGGACTCGTCGGACTGGGTTCGTTCGGTAGCGCCTTCGCCGATCTCTTCATGAGCCACCCGCTCGTCAACCGGATCGCCCTGTGCGACCGTGAGCCGGAACGCATGCGGGGCTTTGCCGTGAAACCATCCTGGAAAGCCAAACTGAGGGCAGACGATCTCTACACGTCACTCGACGATATCTGCCGGAGCGACCTGGACGCTCTGGTCATTATCACGCAGCCCTGGCTGCACGCCCCCCAGGCCATCCAGGCGCTGGAATCGGGAAAGCACATCTACAGCGCTGTGCCGGTCATCAGCATCCCCGATGCCGATGAGATCCTCGACTGGTGTGATCGATTGGTGCGTGCCGTGGAGCGATCCGGCCTGCACTACATGCTGGGCGAGACAACCTATTACCGACCACAGACAATGTTCTGTCGTCGTCACGCCGCGGCTGGTGGCTTCGGGCACTTTGTCTATGCCGAGGGTGAGTACTTCCACGATGTCGATTCCGCCTGCAACTTGCGCGAGGTCCAACAGCTCCGGCTGGCGAGCAAGGCCGGCGCCGAGTGGCTAGCGGTTCAGGAACGGTATCAGCAGCGCGGTGTCAAGAACGGGCCGATGCACTATCCGACCCACTCGGTAAGTGGCCCGATCAGCGTGATGCGTGCGCACACCGTCAAGGTCGTCGCATATGGCTATGCTAACCGCGACAGCGACGACTACTTCAGCGATTCCGCATTCAGCAATGAAACGGCGCTGTTCACAATGAGCAATGGCGCAACAATGCGGATTGCCGAGTACCGTGAGATCGGCCATCCCGAGCGTGAGATCTTCCGCATCTATGGCACCGATGGCAGCTTCGAGAACGACACGTGGACCACTAACCACACCGTCGAGCCCCTAGACGAAGCGCAGATGCGCGATCCCCTACCGGAGGAGGTCGTCGTCGCCTTCGAGCAAGCCGCGGGCCCGGGCTTCCACGGGGGACACGGTGGGTCGCATGCGTATTTGGTACATGAGTTCGTGGACGCCATCGCTCACGACCGCACGCCCGCGATTAACGTGTGGGAGTCGGTGCGTTACATGGCTGCGGGCGCCACGGCGCACAAGTCAGCGCTCCGTGGCGGCGAGATCCTCGACGTTCCCGACTGGGGCGACGCCCCCCGCTAGAGCCAAGCAGGCCGGGTCAGGCGACCCGGCCTATGGCTCCGGATAGGCAGTTCACGCCGCCAGACCAAACGCCAGACGCAGGTAGTCTACCAAGGCCTGCGCCTTCTCCTGCGTGTCCGCCTCGGCGAATATCCGCAGCATGGGTTCGGTCCCCGAGAAGCGCAGCAACACCCAGTTGTCATTGGCCAACAGGAACTTGGCCCCATCAAACGTCGTGATCCGCTCCACAGGATATACCCCAAGCGAGATGGGTGACGTCTCGTGGCTGGCAATGATCGCCTGTAGCCGTTCCGGAATGACAATCCGCATCTCTGGCGTCGCGGGCAAGTTAGCCTCCACCGCGTACAACTCTCCCGTGATCTCGCGGACGTGGGCCAGGAGCTCCGAGATCCGCTTCCCTGTTGCGGCAAGCATCTCCACGATGAGCGCCGAGGCGAAGATGCCATCCTTGCCCAGGATATGCCCCTTGATTGTAAGCCCACCGCTGGACTCGCCACCCAACAGCGCCTTGTGCTCCACCATAGCCGCCGACACGTGCTTGAAGCCTACAGGCACCTCGTACGCGTGCTCACCAAAGTGCGCAGCGAGTCGGTCCAGGAGATGCGTCGTCGCAAGATTGCGGACGACGCCACCCCGTCCCCCTCGTACCTCGTGCATATACCAGTAGAGCAGAAGCAGGATATCGTTGACCGTGACGTACGCGCCGTTCTCGTCGACGATAGCTATGCGGTCGGCGTCGCCGTCCGTAGCCAAGCCCAGATCGTATCGATCGTTTCTGACATGCGTAATCAGCAGGCTCAGCGCATCCAGATCGGGAGCCGGCGACCTTCCACCAAACAACGGGTTGTGGCGCTCATTGATGAATGCCACCCGGCACCGGGCTTCGGTCAGGATCGTGCCCAGCGTCAGTTGGCTGACGCCGTACATCGGGTCTACGATAACGCGCAGCCCCGCCTTGCGGATAGCCTGCAGATCAATGAGCTTCTCCACCGCATCGACGTATTCATTCGTGAAGTCACGGTACTCAGCCACGCCGGCTTCGAGCGCCATGTCCAGGTCGATCTTCACCACATCCTCGAGTGTCAGGCTGTTCGTCTCGATCTCGATCTGGCGCACTTCGTCATCCTGCAGCAGCGATCCGTCGCTCCGGAAGACCTTGAGCCCATTCCATTCCGGTGGATTGTGGCTGGCGGTGAAGATCAGCCCATAGGCGCAACCAAGGGAGGCGGTCGCGTACTCAACCAACGGCGTCGGGGCATCCTCCTCCAGCAACACCGCGCGGATATTGTTCCCCGCGAACACCTCAGTCGCTGCCTTGGCTGCGTGATCGGATAGAAAGCGCCGATCGTAGCCGATCAGGACCCCCCTCCGCTCATCCCCACATCGCGTAATGTTGTTCGCCAGCGACTGACAGAGACGGCGCACGTTGTGGAGCGTAAAGCCCTCCCCGATCACGGCGCGCCATCCCCCTGTGCCAAACGCCACCTGGTTGAGCTCTTCGTGCCGTCGCGGACGGAAGATCCGTTTCTGAACGATGAAAGCAGCCCGGTCCAGATCCTCGCGAGTGTTAATGCCCTGAACCTCGTCCTGATCGACGATCTGGTAACTCTCGACCCGCATCCCGCTCCGAATCAGACGGTACACGCTATCGGTCAACCTTTGGTCGCCGCCCTGCATCTGCTCCGCCAGCCGACCAAGTGTCGAGAAAACCACCTTCGCGCTAACGATATAGGCGCCCGCATTGAGCTCGCGGATCTTTCGCACCTCCGGCAAGGCATCCTCTTCCTCGACAATGTCGATTATCCGCCCGGATGAGTCGCGGATGATCCGCCCGTAGGGCAGTGGCTCCGGCGCCATCGCCGTCAGCAGCGTAAGATGGGCGTCCTTAAGCCGGTGGCGGTTGAGAAGCCCCAGGATCGAGGTGGGGCTGAAGAGCGGCGTATCGCCATACAGAATAAGCAGATCGCCCTCAAAGTCGGAGAGGAGCGACTGGAGCTGCAGCACCGCGTGACCGGTACCCAGTTGTGCTTCCTGCACGACATATGTGATCTCCGGGTTGTCGAGGTGCACCTCGACAGCACTCTCTTCACTGGGCACGATCACGTAGAGTTCGTCAACAGCCACCACCCTCAGCGCATTCTGGACCACGTAGTCGATCACCTTGCGATCGCCCAGTCGCTGCAACAGAATCGGTGCACCGTCGCCGGTCACCGACTCCTGTCCCGCGGCCAGAATCACTGCTTTCAGCGCCCGCGGCATATCCCCGACGCACGTTGGCATGGGTACCCCCTCTATCCTACCAGTTCGTGTAGGACCCGTCACGACGATGCAGATGCGGTGCTTCCCAGAACTTGAATGCCTGCCTCTTCAGATACTCCTCGTTCACCTCGATCCCCAAGCCGGGCGTGTCCGGCACCGGGAACCGCGTCCCTTCCAGCATGTGCTGCAGCGGGAAGACCTCGGAGTCGGGGTAGCTGTGGGCCTCAGTCGGTGACACGCGCACCTCCATCCAGGCGAAGTTCGGGACAGCCGCAGCGAGGTGTACGGTTGCAGCCGTACAGACCGGCCCCAAAGGATTGTGCGGCATCAGGTCGACATAATGCGCCTCCGCCCATCCGGCGACCTTCTTTGCCTCGGTCAGCCCACCAACGTTGCATACATCCACCCGAATGAAGTTCGTGAGCCCCTGCTCGATGTAGGGCAGGAACTGCCACTTGCTGGCGAACTCCTCGCCGACGGCAAACGGGATATCGGTCATCTTCCTCAGCGCCACGTACGCCTCCGGACACTCGTCCCGAATTGGCTCCTCAAGGAAGTCCAGCGTGCCCGACGGCAGGCGCTGGCAGAACGACGCGGCCTCAGCGACGCTCAGCCTGTGGTGGTACTCGACCCCCAGGACCGGCGCCGGGCCCACTGCCTCCCGCACCTTCGGAAGCCATTCTGCCGTCAAACCAATCGACTCCCGGGGTTCATAGAGACGCCGGTCGTTGTAGTCGGTCCCCCGCTCCTTGATCGGGCCGTCCGCCGCACCGATGCGGATCACGTGCCAATCGTGTGAGAGCAGTAGGTTGACGTTCTCGATCAACTGTTCGTACGAGCGCCCTCCCGTTGTGGCGAAACACGGCACATAGTCGCGATGCTTCCCGCCCAGCAGTTGGTACACGGGCACATTCAGCGCCTTGCCGATGATGTCGTGGAGCGCAATATCGATGGCTGAGATCGCCCCTGTCAGAATGCGCCCGCCCTCGAAGTACTGGCTGCGATACATTCGCTGCCACAGTGCGTCGCGCTGCATCGGATCCTGCCCGATCAGAAACTCGCGATAGTGGTTGACCGCGCCGGCAACCGCCAGCTCGCGCCCGGAGACGCCGGCCTCGCCCCATCCGTATAGCCCCTCATCCGTCTCAACCTTCACCAGGCACTGGTTACGGCTGCCCACCCACACCGCATATGGCTTCACATCCGTGATCTTCACGAGATCTCCTTCATCGAAATGGTGTCCGCTCGACCCCGCACCCGATTTGCGCTACCTCGTCCACCGCGAGATCCGGGCTAGTGCCTCATCAGCCATCGCCCGATCCACAATCCCCCCAACCATCAACCACGCGCCTTCAGGCCGCAGCACCGACATCACAGCATCGAGTTCCTCGACGGGAACCGAGAGGCAGAACGCTTTGCGCGCAGCCTGGATGCGCTGGTATACCCGGACCCACTCCGACCAATGATCGTGTCCGGCTCCAGGGACCCACTGGATTGCGTGAATCTCGGGAATCGCCAACAGTGTGTCCAGATAGCGCAACGCCTGGGGGCCGTCCAGATGGTAGATATTGCGATCCATGTGCCGGCATTCGCGCACCAGGCCCGGCAGGAACACCTCCTCGAACATTCGGTTCGATATCATGCACGAGAAGTCGTTCGAGGGCACGTGGTATCGGCCCCGGCAGGTCGCGGGCAGCCAGGTTGTGCTGGGCATCCCTGCCGCCGTCGTCCTCGCGTGATAGATGTCATAGACCTTCAGGAAATCGTCCGTGATGCGCTCGCACAGCTCCTTTACAGCCTCCGGGTGCTCGACCATGTCGACGCAGAGCGTCTGCGGGTCGCGAAACGCCGCAATCGCGTCCCCGCCCGGGTGAAGATCCGTATAGCCGACTATAAAGGTGTCCCGCCCCACCTCGATCAGCGCATCCATCAGCTCAAGGATCTTGCGGAAGTAGAAGCTGCCCTGGTCGAGTTGCAGCTTGTTGACATCCTCAGGCTCCCAGCTCTCAAGGATCGGCACGCTCCAAGAGGTACCCTCACCGAACTCGAGCGGACAGCCGTAGAAAGCCGAGAAGACCTCGGGCCCCAGGTTGGGCCAGGCGATTGGCAGTGCATCGGCGTAGGCCACCCGGTTGCGGAGCTCGGCGGCGGTTCTCTCGACGACGTACGCGGTGTCCAGCCACCGTTCGCGCAGCGATGGATGGTCTTTCTCCGGGACCGCCGTCCAGGTCTCGGCGGGGAAGGACATCGAGACCAATGGGCGATCGACAATCTCGCAGGCCCACCACGCCTCGTAACGCTCCAGAACTTGCGTGTAATCCGGTTTTAGCTCAAACATAGGGGGTCTGTCACGCCTCAGGCCAACGAGTCAGCCTTGACGAAGTCGATCAGGCCATCGACGGTGCCAAACGCCAGGGCCACGACTGTGTCTGCGCCGCCGTAATAGATCGCCAGTCGGCCCGTCGCCGTGTCGCACAACGCAGCGCAGGGGAAGACCACGTTGGGCACATCGCCCACGTTTTCATAGAGCGTCCGCGGCGCCAGGACATAACGCCTAGAGCGCGCAATCACTTTCCAGGGCTTGTCCAGATCGAGCAGCGCAGCGCCAGCGGAGTAGACGAAGCCGTTACACGAGGTCAAGACGCCGTGGTAGATCATGAGCCATCCCTCCGACGTCTCGATCGGGATCGGCCCCGCGCCCACCTTCGTGCTCTGCCACCCGCCCGCCGTGCCGAACACGTAGCGGTGGTTGCCCCAGAACTGCATATCCGGGCTCTCGCTGTAGAAGATATCGCCAAAGGGCGTGTGGCCATTGTCGCTGGGCCGGCTCACCATCGCAAAGCGCCCATTAATCTTCCGAGGAAAGAGCACGCCGTTGCGGTTGAACGGCAGGAATGCGTTCTCCAACTGATGGAAAGTCTCGAAATCGTGGGTGTACGCGACCCCAATCGTCGGACCGTGGAACCAGTTGCACCACGTCACGTAGTACCGATCCTCAATCCACACGACACGGGGATCGTAGCCGTAGACGAACGGACCGATCTCCGGATTGCTGGTCGTGAACTCGATCGGCTTGCGCCCGAGCGTCCACGTCACGCCGTCCTCACTCAGGCCGGCGTGCAGCCGCATCTCGCGACACACGTCATCCACGCGGAAGACGCCGGCGAAAGCGCCCTGGTACGGGACCACGGCGCTGTTGAAGATGCTGTTGGACCCCGGGATGTGATCCCGCGGAATTATGGGATTACGGGCCGAGCGCCAAACAGCATCTTGGCACCCTGAGGGCCGATCCTCCCAGGGGATATTGGGCAGCGGATCACCAACGATTTGCACACGCATTTCAGTCTCCTTAGGCCGTTGGAGTAACAGATGACTGACTTCGTGGGCGCCGTTCACCGTGCGGCCTGCCTTGCACGCCTGTCAGTCACGTGCCATTATACGTCGGTCCTGGTCGCGCACCATTTGCCTCGGATCTGAATAGGGTGTAGACTCTTCTGCGAAAGCTTCGAGCCACGCGAAGCAGGCTTGATCGATCTCGTCGGCTTGCTCAGTAGCCCGAAGCCTGTGAGCACGATTCATTCACAATCGAGGAGGTTATGCCAATGAAGATCGGTGATGCCATACAGTCTGCAGATTGGAAGAGCGAGAAGCACGTTCCCGCCATCGAGGCGCCCGACGTCGTGACCGCCGGCGAACCCTTTATGGTGACCGTCAGTGTGG